>DATLXP010000042.1:0-1834 GCA_035575695.1 Vicinamibacterales bacterium | reverse complement strand
GCGCGCATGCCCAGGCGTCCATCGACCTCCACGGCATGACGAGGATGGAAGCGATCAGCGCGCTCGATGCGTTCCTGAACGACGCCATGCTTGCGGGCCTCGCGGAGGTGCGCGTCGTGCATGGTCGCAGCGGCGGCCTCGTGAAATCAGCCGTGCACGCACGTCTCGACCTATTCGCATCCGTTCAAGGGTTTCGTCTGGATCCGCGCAATCCGGGCGTCACGATCGTCTGTCTGTGACAGGAAACGCGAGAAGATAGAGGGATGGCACTATCGGCAGAGGATCACATCGCGCTCAGACGAGCGAAAAGCCTGCTCGAACACAAGGGGCTCGCCGTGCGCATCGCGAGTTCGGTCGGTGCGCCGCTCGAGAAAGTCCTCGCCGCGCTCCCCGAGGGGGCATCGCATCTCATCAGCAGCGCGACGACGAAGTCGTTGAACGCCGCGATGCGAACCGCCGTCAGGTTGATGGACGATACGCCCCGGCCCGCCTCGGATCGCCTGCACACGCTCGCGGCGGCCGCGAGCGGTGCGGTGGGGGGCGCGTTCGGGCTGGCGGCGCTTGCCGCGGAGCTCCCGATCTCGACCACGATCATGCTGCGGTCCATCGCCGCCATCGCGAGGAGCGAAGGGCAGTCGGTCAGGTCCACGCAGGTACAACTGGCGTGCCTCGAGGTGTTCGCGCTCGGTGGACCGAGTCACGGCGATGACGCGTCGGAGTCCGGCTATTTTGCCGTCCGCGCAGCGCTGGCGACCGCGATGACCGAGGCCGCGGAGCATATTGCGCTGCGCGGGCTGTCAGCCGAGGCGTCGCCGGCGCTCGTGCGCCTGATTGCCAGGATCGCCGCGCGCTTCGGGATACCGGTCACCGAGAAGGTGATGGCGCAATCAGTGCCCATCATCGGCGCGGCCGGCGGCGCCATGGTCAACGTGCTCTTCATTACGCATTTCCAGGATGTCGCACGCGGCCATTTCACGGTCCGCAGGCTCGAAACGCAGTACGGCCCGGACGCGGTGAAGGCGGCGTATCTCTCGATCTAGGAAGGATCCAGCCGCGCGAGCACGGCGGGCAGGTCCCGCATGTGCGGGATCTCGTGATAGTGGATGTCCGCCAGCGCCTCCGGCGGAACCCGCTCGTGGACCCACGTCATCTCGTACGGGACGTACACAGCGTGCGCGCCGGCCTCGATAGCGGGGAGGATGTCGGAGCGGAGTGAGTTGCCGACCATGACGAACCGCTCCGGCGCGACGCCGTAGCTCGTCATGACGGTGCGGTACACGCGCGCGGTCTTCTCGGAGACGATTTCTATCCCCTTGAAGTGACGCGCCAATCCTGAACGTGCCAGCTTCGACTGCTGGTCGAGCAGGTCTCCCTTCGTGACCAGGACCATCGGGAACTGCTGTCCGAGCGTTTCGATCGCCTCGCAGACGCCGTCGAGGAGCTCCGTGGGGCTGGCCAGCATGTCGCGTCCCCAGTCGATGATCGTACGAACATCGGCGCTCTCCAGCCGTCCGCCGGTGATCTCGATGGCCGTCTCGATCATCGACAGCACGAAGCCCTTGACGCCGTAGCCGAAGTGCTGGAGATTGCGCAGTTCGACCTCGTACAGGTGGTCGTCGAGCACGCCAGCAGGCTCGTAGCGCGCGAGCAGCTCGCGAAAGCGTTCGCGCCGCTGCGTGTAGAGCGGCTCGTTGTGCCAGAGCGTGTCGTCCGCGTCCAGGCCGACGAGTTCGATCATGGACGGCAATCTAGCACGTGCGTTTGCCCACTGGAACCGGTTTGCCTCCCCCGAGCTCAACCCCATTCCATGACCCGGGTTCGAATCGGCCGCCCG
>DATLXP010000041.1:0-5068 GCA_035575695.1 Vicinamibacterales bacterium | reverse complement strand
CCGACCAGCAGGCCGCCGCATCCGGTCCTGCGGCGCCGGCGGCGCCGTCGGTCCGGCGCATGGCGCGAGAGCTCGGTGTCGACATCGCCAGCGTGACCGGGTCCGGCGACGGCGGACGCATCAGCGTCGATGACCTCCAGGCGTACGTGAAGGCGGCGCTCGGCAGCGCGACGTCCACCGGAACCGGCAGCACGTCAGGCCGGCCGCTCCCCGACTTCAGCAAGTGGGGAGAGGTCGAGCGGAAGCCGATGAGCAACATCCGCCGCAAGACCGCGGAGCACCTTGGTCACGCGTGGCACGTCATCCCGCACGTCACGCAGCACGATCGTGCCGACATCACCGCGCTCGAGGCGTTGCGGAAGCAGTACAGCCCGCAGGCGGAGAAAGCCGGCGGAAAATTAACGATGACGGCGATTGCGTTGAAGATCGTGGCCGGCGCGTTGACGCGTTTTCCGCAGTTCAACGCATCGCTCGACCAGGCTCGACACGAGATCGTGTACAAGAAGGCGATCCATATCGGCGTCGCGGCCGATACCGAGCGGGGACTCCTGGTGCCGGTCGTGCGCGACGTGAACATGAAGGGGATCTTCGCACTGGCCTCCGAGCTCGCCACGGCATCCGATAAGGCGCGGGCCGGCAAGCTGTCGCTCGATGACATGCAGGGCGGGGGATTCACGATCACCAACCTGGGCGGCATCGGCGGCACCTCGTTCACGCCGATCGTCAACTGGCCCGAGGTCGCGATCCTCGGCATCTCGCGCGGCGCGACCGAACCCGTGTGGGACGGGCAGATGTTCCAGCCCCGTCTCATGCTGCCGCTCTCGTTGTCGTACGATCACCGCGTGATCGATGGCGCCGACGCCGCGCGGTTCCTGCGGTGGGTCGCCGACGCTTTCGAGCAGCCGTTTGTGCTCGCGTTATGACACGTGCGATGTGCGAGGTGCTACGTGCTCAACGTGCGACGTGCGGACGTGCGGACGTGCGGACGTGCTGCGTGCGGACGGGCGGACGTGCGCACGTCGCACAGCCGCACGTCGCACAGCCGCACGTCGCACGAGCACGCCGCACATCCGCACGCCGCACGAGCACGTCGCACGAGCGCACGCAGCACATCCGCACCTCGCACGTTGAGCACGTAGCACCTCGCACATCGCACATGAATCGCATGCCTTCGTCCACCCAACTCGCCATCATCGGCGCCGGCCCCGGCGGCTATGCGGCAGCGTTTTACGCCGCGGACCTCGGGATGCAGGTCACGCTCATCGACCCGTCCGAAAATCCCGGCGGCGTCTGTCTCTACCGTGGGTGCATTCCGTCGAAGGCGTTACTGCACGTGGCGGACGTCTTGAACGAGGCGAAGCACGCAGACGCCTGGGGTGTCACGTTCGGCGCGCCACAGATCGACCTCGAGCGGCTTCGCGGCTTCAAGGCCAGGGTCGTCACCCAGTTGACTGGCGGGCTCGGGCAGCTGTCGAAGCAGCGCAAGATCACCTACATGCGGGGAACGGCCGCCTTCACGGATGCGACGACGCTCGAGGTCACGCGGGAGGATGGAGCGAAGGAGCCCGTGACCTTCGAACACGCCATCATCGCGACCGGCTCGCATCCGGCGACGGTGCCTGGCCTGACGATCG
The DNA here is from genome assembly GCA_035575695.1 of Vicinamibacterales bacterium. Lineage (GTDB taxonomy): Bacteria > Acidobacteriota > Vicinamibacteria > Vicinamibacterales > 2-12-FULL-66-21 > JACDCA01. Next base: position 3,434 of record DATLXP010000041.1, on the reverse strand, counting down.
ACAGCGCGCGCCTGATGGACTCCACGTCGGCGCTCGAGTTGCCCGACATCCCGAAGTCGATGCTCGTGGTCGGGGGAGGCTATATCGGCCTCGAGCTCGGCTCCGTCTACGCCGCCCTCGGCACGAAGGTGACGGTTGTCGAAATGACCGGCGGGCTGCTGCCGGGAGCCGATCGCGACCTCGTGACCGTGCTGGCCAAACGGATCGAGTCGATCTGCGAGGCCGTGCTCCTCAACACGAAGGTGGTGGGGATGAAGGAGCAGAAGAACGGCATCGTCGTCACGTTCGAGGGTGAGCTCGAGAAGAAACAGCAGACGTTCGACCGGGTGCTCGTCTCGATCGGGCGCAAGCCGAATCCCGTCCCGGGGATCGCGACAACCAGGGTGGCCGTGACCGATCGGGGATTCATCGAGGTCGACGAGGCGCGCCGCACGGCGGAACCGACGATTTACGCGATCGGCGACATCGTCGGTGAACCCATGCTGGCGCACAAGGCGTCGCACGAGGGACGCGTCGCGGTCGAGTCCATTGCCGGAGGGAAGGTGGCGTTCGAACCCCTGGCCATTCCCGCCGTCGTCTTTACGGACCCGGAGCTCGCGTGGTGCGGCCTCACGGAAAGCGATGCGCAGAAGCAGAAACGCGAGGTCGTGGTGGCGCGCTTTCCCTGGGGGGCCTCAGGCCGCGCGCTCACACTCGACCGCCCGGATGGCATGACGAAGCTGGTGCTCGATCCGAAAACCGAGCGCGTGCTCGGCGTCGGCATCGTCGGTCGCGGAGCCGGGGAGCTGATTGCCGAAGGGGTGCTCGCGGTCGAAATGGGGGCGACCGCCACCGACGTGAAGTTGAGCATCCACGCCCACCCGACACTGTCTGAAACCGTCATGGAGTCGGCCGAAGTGTTCTTCGGACACGCCACGCATGTGTATCGCCCGCGAAAGAAGGGGGCATGAGCGTGGTGCGTCCGTCACGGTTCGTGGTGCCGCCCCTGGCGCGCGTTTGCCTGGCCGACTACGATTCCGCCGAGACCGCGCCATTTGCGTCCGAAGACGAAGCGAAGGGGCTGCTGAAGAAAGCGCAGAAGCGGCTGTTCGATCTCACCGAAGTGTTGTACGCGCAGGACCGCTGGTCGGTGCTGCTGGTCTTCCAGGCGATGGACGCGGCGGGGAAGGACAGCGCCATCAAGCACGTGATGCGCGGACTCGATCCGAAGGCCACACAGGTGTTCACCTTCAAGGCCCCCTCGCCCGAGGAGCTGGACCACGATTTCATGTGGCGGTCGCTGAAGGTGATGCCGGAACGCGGGCGCATCGGGATCTTCAACAGGTCCTACTACGAAGAAGTGCTCGTCGTGCGGGTCCACCCCGGACTGTTGAAGCTGCAACATCTGCCGCCGGGCCGCGTCACCCCGAAGATCTGGAACCAGCGTTTCGAGGACATCCGCGATATCGAGCGGTACATGGGCCGGAACGGCACCGTGATCCGGAAGTTCTATCTCAACGTGTCGCGCGCTGAACAGCGGCGCCGGTTCCTCGCCAGGCTGGACGACCCGGCCAAGAACTGGAAGTTTTCGATCGGGGACGTGAACGAGCGTGCGCACTGGAAGCACTACATGAAGGCCTACGAGGCGGCGCTCGGGGCCACGAGTACGCGCACCGCTCCGTGGTACGTCATCCCGGCCGACAACAAGTGGTTCACGAGGCTGGCCGTCGCCGAAGTGATCATCGAGACGCTCGAGAGCCTCGACCTGCACTTTCCCCCCCTGGATCGGGTCAAGCAGCGTGAGCTGGCTGAGGCCCGAAAGCGGCTACGGGCAAAATAGAACGGGGACTCGACAGCCTGGCGTCGACCAGCGATCGGCGGCTAACGGCTGCTGACTTCAGCCTCGTAGGCCTCTGTCTGTTCGTGGGCGTGGTAGGACGACCGGACCAGCGGGCCTGACTCGATGTGCCTGATGCCGATATCCAGGCCGATCCGTTTCAGCTCGGCGAACTCCGCCGGCGCGTAATAGCGGGCCATTGGCAGATTCGCGAGCGATGGCCGCAGGTATTGCCCGATCGTCACGATCTGGCACCCCACCGCATGCAGATCTCGAAGCGTGGCCACCACTTCGTCGAACTCCTCGCCAAGGCCGACCATCAGACCTGATTTCGTCGGGATGCCCGGCGCGTAGGCGCGCGCCCGGTCGAGGACCTGCAGGGCCCGACCGTACCGGCCACCGGGGCGCGCCGTGCGGTACAGGCGCGGCACGGTTTCGATGTTGTGATTGAGCACGTCGGGCCGCGCATCCAGCACCGTGTGCAGCGCCGCTTCATCTCCCTTGAAATCCGGGATCAGGACTTCCACCCGGCAGGACGGGAGCCGCGAGCGGGTCTCCGCGATCGTCTGCGCGAAGTGCGACGCACCTCCGTCCGGGAGATCGTCGCGATCGACGGACGTGACGACCACGTAAGCGAGATTCATGGCGTGGATGGCGGTGGCGACTTTAGCGGGCTCGGCCGTGTCGGCCGGCTTCGGCGCGCCATGGGTGACGTTGCAATACCCGCAGGAGCGCGTGCAGGTATCGCCAAGGATCATGAACGTGGCCGTGCCGTGGTGCCAGCACTCTCCGATATTCGGGCAGTTGGCTTCTTCACAGACGGTGTGAAGCCCGAGCGTCCGCATGATGCCCTTGAGGCGCAGGTAGTTGTCGGAGCCGGGGGCGCGCACCTTGAGCCACTCGGGCTTGCCGCCGCGGGGCATCTCATCGGCGCGCTTCTTCCGGCCGCGAATGAAGTTCAGGGGAACGGTCTGCACAGGCGTCCTCATTATACTGGCCCGATGGCGCCGCTCTCGATCACCTGGCTCGGTCACGCAACCTTCATCATCACGACCCCAGGGGGCAAGCGGATCGTGACTGATCCGTGGCTCGAGAAGAACCCGGTGTGTCCCTCCGGCATGAAGAAGATCGACAGGGCGGATGTGATCCTGCTGTCGCACGGTCATGGCGATCACACGGGCGACGTCGTGAACGTGTCGCGGGCGACCAACGCGACGATCCTGGCGGTCCTTGAGCTGGCGCGATGGCTCCAGCGGAAGGGGGTGCAGCACGTCACCCCCATGGGGATCGGAGGGACGGTGCGGGTCGCGGGCCTCGAGATCACCATGGTGCCGGCGGTGCACACGAGTTCGATCGTCGAAGACGACGTCACGGTATACCTGGGCCTGGCGGCCGGGTTCGTGGTGAAGATGGAGAACGGCCAATCGATCTATTTCGCCGGCGACACGGCGCTGTTCGGCGACATGCGGCTGATCGCGGAGATGCATCACCCGGACATCGCGTTTCTGCCGATCGGGGACCACTACACGATGGGGCCGTCCGCAGCGGCGCTCGCCGCGCGGATGCTCGGTGTCCGCCAGGTGGTGCCGATGCACTACGGCACGTTCCCGGTGATGAC
>DATLXP010000040.1:0-4013 GCA_035575695.1 Vicinamibacterales bacterium | reverse complement strand
CTCCGTCAAGGATCCGATTACATCCCACCGCGCCAATGTGGTCGCCACGCTCAACGTGCTCGTGGCGGCCCGCGACGCGGGAGTGAAACGTCTCGTCTTTGCCGGATCGTCGTCTGCGTACGGCAATACCCCGACGCTGCCGAAGAGCGAGTCGATGCCGAGCAATCCACTCTCCCCCTACGCGTTGCAGAAGGTCGTGGGGGAGCAGTACCTCCAGATGTTCACGAGGCTCTACGGCCTCGAAACCGTCAGCACGAGGTATTTCAACGTGTTCGGCCCACGCCAGGATCCCAGGTCTCCGTACTCCGGGGTGATTTCGGTATTTGCCACAGCGCTGCTGGAGAACCGCTCGCCGCGGATTTACGGCGACGGCCAGCAGACACGCGACTTCACCTACGTCGACAACGTCGTCGACGGCGTGCTGCGCGCGTGCGAAGCGCCGAAGGCGAATGGCGAGGTCTTCAACGTCGCCACCGGCGGGCGCATTTCGCTCAACGACCTCTTCAGGACGATGAAGGCGCTCATCGGCGCGACGGTCGAGCCCGAGTACGCCGCGGCCCGGGAGGGAGACGTTCGCGATTCGCAGGCAGACATCCGCAAGGCAGCTGAGTTGCTGGGTTACACGCCGACCGTGTCGTTTGAAGACGACCTCAGGCGCACGATCGAATGGTACAGGTCGGCGCAGTGCGTACGCGGGCCCATTCGTCCGTAGCGCAGGGCTTCAGCCCTGCCTGTTCGTAGCGCAGGGTGTCAGCCCTGCCGATGCTTGCGCCTCGTCCGTAGCGCAGGGCTTCAGCCCTGCCGATGCTTGCGCCACGCCGCAGTAGCCGACGAGAGAGCGTGACAACCCTTCAACTGCCAACGGCCGACTCCCAGTTGCAGTTAGCGGGTTCGTCCTCGGTGATCGCCTGAGCCTCGTGTCGTTGCGCGGCGCATCAGTGGCGGGTCCTGTCGCCGTGCGCGCGCAAGCCCGCTCCGGGGCACGCGTATACTGGCCCCCATGACCCGCCGCCCCTCCGCCTTTCTCGCCGTGCTCTTCGGCGCGTTCGCCTTGTTCGCCGATCTTCAGGCGCAGCAGGTGCCACCCTCCCACTACGGAGAGCTGCGCTGGCGCATGATCGGCCCCTTCCGCGGGGGACGCACGAAGGCCGCCGCCGGTGTGCCGTCGCAGCCGGGCACGTTCTACATCGCCGCCACCAACGGCGGGGTCTGGAAAACGACGGACTACGGAAGGGTGTGGACGCCGATCTTCGACGAGCAGCCGACGGGATCGATCGGCGCGCTGGCCGTCGCCCCTTCCGACCCGAATATCGTCTACGTCGGCAGCGGTGAAGGGCTCCAGCGCCCTGACCTCTCAACCGGGGATGGCATCTACAAGTCCACCGACGCCGGCAAGACATGGGCGCATCTCGGCCTGCGTGACGGACAGCAGGTCCCGCAGATCATCGTGGACCCGAAGGATCCAAATCGCCTGTTTGTCGCCGTGCTCGGACATCCGTACGGGCCGAACGAGGAGCGGGGGATCTTCAGGTCCACCGACGGCGGACAGTCGTTTCAGAAGGTCCTCTACAAAGACGAGAACACCGGCGGTATCGATGTGGCGTTCGACCCGCGCGACCCGAAAACGGTGTACGCCGTGCTGTGGGAAGCGCGCCAGGGGCCCTGGGAGAATGGCGCGTTCCAGGGGCCGAACAGCGGCGTGTTCAAGTCCACCGACGGCGGCACCACCTGGAAGCCCATCAACACGGGGCTCCCGACGTTTGCAGACGACGGCCTCGGACGGATCGGGATCACGGTCGCACCAAGCGAGCCGAAGCGCCTCTTTGCGACGGTAGACGCGACTCGGAAGGCGGGGCTGTACCGGTCGGACGACGGCGGAGAGCGCTGGTATCTCGCGAATGGCGATCCGCGTTTCACGAGTCGGGGGTCGGACTTCGCTGAAGTGAAGGTCCACCCGAAAAACCCCGACATCGTATTCACGGGGAGCATCGTGGCCTGGAAGAGCACCGACGGCGGGAAGTCCTTCGTGGCTTTTCGCGGAGCGCCGGGTGGAGACGACTACCACCGAATCTGGATCGACCCGGGCAACCCGGAGGTCATCCTCCTGGCGGCGGATCAGGGGGCGATCATCACCGTCAACGGCGGCCGCACGTTCAGCTCCTGGTACAACCAGCCGACGGCGCAGTTCTACCACGTCAGCACGGACAATGCCTTTCCGTACCGCGTCTGCGGCGGCCAGCAGGAGAGCGGGTCGGCCTGCGTCTCGAGCCGCGGGCCCTACGGACAGATCACCTTCCGCGACTGGACGCCGGTTGGCGTCGAAGAGTACGGCTACGTCGCGCCCGATCCCCTGAACCCCGACATCGTCTATGGCGGACGCGTGTCGAGGTTCGACCGGCGCACGGGACAGGTGCAGCAGGTCGGACCGGTGGCGGCGAGGACCCCGGACTACCGCGTCGTGCGCACGCAGCCGGTGCTCTTTTCGCCGATCGATCCACGGACGCTGTACTTCGCATCCAACGTGGTCTGGAAGACGCTGAATGGCGGTGCGAGCTGGACGCAGATCAGTCCCGACCTCACTCGCAAGACATGGGACGTGCCTCGCAACGTCGGGAAGTACACCGGCACCGACGCCGCCCGTGTCACGCAACGCGGTGTCGTCTACACCCTCGCGCCCTCCCCGCTGGACATCAGTCGCATCTGGGCCGGCACAGACGATGGCCTGATCCACGTGACGGTCGACGGCGGCACGTCGTGGAAGGACGTGACGCCGCCTGAGCTCAGGCCGTGGGCGAAGGTATCGATCATGGACGCGTCCCATTTCGAACCCCGAACGGCGTACGCGGCGATCAACACGATCCGGCTGGACGATCTCCGTCCGCACATCTATCGCACCCGGGACGGCGGCAAGACATGGGCGCACATCACGAACGGGATCCCCGATGGCGCGACGATCAACACGGTGAAGGAAGATCCTCTGCGAAAAGGACTGCTCTTCGCCGGCAGCGAGACGCAGGTGTACTTCTCGACAGACGACGGTGATCATTGGCAGTCGCTGCGGCAGAACATGCCGGCGATCTCGATCCGCGACCTCGTGATCAAGGGCGACGACCTCGTGCTGGGGACGCACGGCCGCGGCTTCTGGATCATGGATGACATCACGCCGCTGCGACAGCTGGCTGCGAAGGCCCCGGACGACGTGCACCTGTTCGCCCCGCAGCGCGCGACCCGCGTGCGATGGAACCTGAATACCGACACACCGCTTCCGCAGGAGGAACCCGCGGGGGAGAATCCGCCTGACGGCGCCATCCTGAGCTACTACCTGAAGGCCAGGGCGAGCGGGCCGGTGACGCTCGAGATCCTCGACGGATCAGGCGCGGTGGTGCGCGCCTACTCGAGCGCCGACGCCGCGGATCCGATTCGCGATGAGGGGAACGTGCCGGCCTACTGGATGCGGCCGTCGCAGGTCCTGTCGGGCGAACCGGGCATGCATCGCTTCATCTGGGACCTGCACTACGCGAGGCCGAAGGGCCTGCCGGCGGCTTTTCCGATCGCCGCGGTCTACCGCAACACCGTCAGGTCGCCGCACGGTGTGTGGGCGCTCCCGGGGACCTATACGGTGAAGCTCACCGTGGATGGCAAGAGTTCCACTCGTCCATTCCAGCTGCGGATGGATCCGCGCGTGAAGACACCGGACCTCGCGCTCCGGCAGCAGTTCAGGCTGTCGACACAGCTGTCCGACGCGATGGAGGTCCTCGCGCGGCGCGCTGCTGAAAAGGGGGAACAGGAGGAGGACGCGCGCCTGAACGCGGAACTGCGGGCTCTCTACAGTCTGCTGCAGGCCTCCGACCTGGCACCGACCACGCAGGTGGTGAGGGCGGCAAAGGACGCGCTCGCCAGGGTGCGCTGACGCGGGTGGGCCGTTTTCCCCTGATCGTCCTGATCGTCGCGCTGGCGGCGGCGCTGCGGCTGTACCCGATCTGGTTCGGTCTGCCGCATCTCTACGCGCGGCC
>DATLXP010000039.1:0-34834 GCA_035575695.1 Vicinamibacterales bacterium | reverse complement strand
CGAACCCGCTAGCACCAAGCGAAGCGAGGTGCGGCGTGTCCTGGAGGACAGCCCGGGGAGACAAGATCGAGCGAAGCGAGAGATTGGCTCCTCGGGCTGGACTCGAACCAGCAACCCTCCGGTTAACAGCCGGATGCTCTGCCATTGAGCTACCGAGGATCAGGTAGGACCGCCTATTTTACTTCAACATCCAGCTCGATGGCGAGGGAGCCGCGCAAGGCGTTGGAGATGGGGCACTTCCCTTCCGCCTCTTTCGCCGCCTCCTTGAACTGCGCCGCATCCATCCCGGTCACCCCCTCGGCGACCACATGGAGCTTCGACGCCGTCAGTGTGATGCCGGCATCACCCTTGTCGGCCGTGACGGTGGCGGTGACGACCGTGCGCGACGCAGCGCCACCCTTCCTGCCGACCGTGCCGTTGAGCGCCATCGCAAAGCAGGACGCATGGGACGCCGCCATGAGCTCCTCGGGACTCGTCGTGCCGGCCGGCTCGCCGATTCGCGTGGGGAATGTCACCGGCAGGCTGAATGCGCCCGATCCGGCCTTTGCGATTCCCTTGCCCTCCATGATCGGACCCGACCAGTCAACCGTCACCGACCTCGAAAACGCAGCCATTCGAATCTCCTATTTCTTCCCTTTGGACGTTATGAGCAATTGCACGACGACGCCTGTCAGGCCGAGCACCAGCGCCGCCACCGAGTCCATCAGCGTAGCAGGCATTGGATCCAGCGGGTAGACGCTGTAGACCGTGCGCGCCGCCGCATCGGCCGCCACAGGACTCCCCATCAGCGCCACCGCCCCGACGACGACGGTCTGCGCCCCCGCGAATGCCGTCGCGACGACGATGACATAGCGCTGCAGGGCAAGCGCGGCAAGCGCGCCGAGGATCGCCACGGTGATTACCACCGCGATGTGCGGGTCTCCGCCGGTCGCCGCCCACAGGAGGTTGACCGCCATCGCCCCGAGCCCCGCGCCGATCAGCGCGACCCCGATGAAATACGCCCAGATCAGGATCAGCGCGCCGACGATCCCGCCGCCGAGGGCGGCGCCGAGCATCCACATCGTGTGCTCCGTACCGACGACCGACGTCGCGAGCAGGGCTCCGAGAATGAACCCGTAAATCGCGAGGACGACACGGAAAATCCGGTAGCCGGCGAAGCACGAGAGGAGTCCGCCCAGCAGCAGGACGACTGCGGCGGGCGCCTGGAGGGACGCGGGGAGCATGCCCGGCGATTATATGATGGCGGACGTGACCAACAACGCGCCACGTCGCGCGTTCAGTACCTCCACAACACTCAGTATCGCCGGCGGAGCGGCGCTGTTCGCCCTTGTCGTGTGGCAGGTCGGCCCGGCGGAGATCCGCGATGGCTTTGAGCGTCTCGGATGGGGCATCGCGCTCGTCGTCGCGCTCGGCGGCCTGCGATTTGCCACACGCGCCGCGGCGTGGGTGGCGTGCCTCGATCGGGCGCACCGGCTGCCGTTCGCGTCCGCTTTCGGGGCCGTCGTTGCGGGCGACACGCTCGGGAACGCCACGCCGCTCGGGCCGGTCGTCGGCGAGCCCGCAAAGGTCGCGTACGTTCGTCACCAGGTGCCGCCCGCTGCCGCGTTCACGGCGCTGGCGATCGAAAACCTGCTCTACAGCCTCTCCGCCGCCGCGATGATCGCCGCCGGCATGGTCGCGCTGCTCTTCCGGTTCGAACTACCGCCGGCCCTGCGTGAGTTCTCAGAAACCGCGATCGCGATCATCGGCATCGCGTTCGTCGCCTCCGCGGTGGTGCTCTGGCAGCGTCCCGCACTGCTGAGTCGCTGGTTACCGCTCGCCGGGCGAGCAGGGGGAAAACTCCGCTCGCACACGGAACGGGTCCAGACGCTCGAGTCAGACATTTACACATTTGCATCCCGCCGTCCTGGTGCGGTGATGCTCGCTGTCACATGTGAGGCCGTGTTTCATGCACTCGGCGTCCTGGAGGCCTTCCTCACGATCTGGCTGCTCACCGACGTCCAGCCGACGCTTTTGATGGCCTTCATCATGGAAACCGCCCAGCGGTTCATGGCGGTCGCCTTCAAGTTCGTGCCGTTTCAGATCGGGGTCGGCGAGGCGGGCACCGCGGCTTTCACGCGCGTTCTGGGCCTGGGGGACGCGCTGGGCCTGAATTTCGCCCTGGCGCGCAAGGCGCGCATGACCGTGTGGGCGGCCATAGGCGCCCTGCTCCTGATCCGTCACGGGATAACGGCCCGTTCCGTCCTGGCCGCTAAGGACACCAGCCCGTAGGCCCGATATGTGCAAATGAGCCGCTTCCGGGCCGGATGGCGCATTAATGGGAGATTCCCGCCAATACCCGCCAATAATAGAAACGTGGGAGCGGCCATCAGCGTCAAATAGCAGAGATCAGCCGCGAGTACGAGAGTAGAGGTCAGTTCAGTCTATGCCCGTCACAGTCAGGGATGCCGTCATCCTCGCCGCCGGCAACGGTGACCGCTTCAGGAACGGCAACCACCACTCGAAGCTCCTGCATCCCGTCGCGGGTCAGCCGCTGATTCTGCGGACGCTCCGCACGGCGGCGAACGCCGGCATCACGTCGTTCTGTGTGGTCGTCGGTTTCGAGGCGGACCGTGTGCGGGCCGCCGTCGAGGCACACCCGATTGCCGGCACGACCGTGAGCTTCGTGCACAACCCGGACTGGCATCTCGAGAATGGCGTCTCGGCGCTGGCCGCGCGCGGGCATTGCGGCACGCGCAGGTTTGCGTTGCTGATGGGGGACCACCTGTTCGAGGCAGAGGTCCTCGCACGGATGCTCTCGCTCGACGTGGACGATCGGGCGTCGATGCTGGCGGTGGATTCGCTCCCTGCCGACCCGGCCCTGGCGGCCGAGGCGACGCGCGTGCGCATGAGGGCAGGCCGCATCACCGCCATCGGCAAGGATGTCGAGCCCTGGGACGCCCTCGATACGGGCCTCTTCGTCTTCTCCCCGCTGCTCTTCGATGCGCTCGACGCGGCGCAGGCCGAGGGTGAGACGACGCTCAGCGCGGGTGTCCAGCGGCTCGCGGCACAGGGTCTGATGCGCGGGGTCGACGTGGCAGGTGCCGCGTGGTGCGATGTCGACACGGTCGAAGACCTCGACGCCGCGGAGTCGCTGCTTGCAGCGGAGCCGGAGCACGCATGACGCGCGCGTCACGCGCGAACGTGATTCGATGGGGTGCGCTGGCCGTCGGCGTGCTGCTTTTCATCGCCGCGCTCTACTACATCAATCTGTCGCTCGCCGTTGGCACCATCCGACGGCTCGGCGTCGCCCTCCCGCTCGCGCTGTTCTTCAGCGGACTCTGGCACCTGGCGCGCACGTGGGCGTGGGCGCAGTGTTTCCCCCAGCCGCGTAATGTGTCGTTTCTTCGGCTTGCGCGTGTGCGCCTCGCGGCGGAGGCGTTCAGCTACCTGACGCTTCGCGGGATCGCCGGCGAGCCGCTCAAGGTCGTCCTGCTCAACGATCGCGTCGACACGCGCGACGCCACCGCCGCGGTGGCCCTCGAGCGCATGGCGTACATGATCGTCACGGCGATCATCGTCGGCATCGGGTCCGTCCTGGCGATCCTGATGCTGCCGCTGACGCGCCTCTGGTTTCGGGTGTTTCGCGCGTTCGCGCTGACCGCCGCCGTCGTCGCGGTCCTCGCGGGCGTGGTGGTGAGCGGCCGCGGCGCCTACATGCACGCGCTGCTCCTCCGGATCGACCGGTGGTTCGGCACCTCGATCGCCACCGGGCGCGTCTCCCGTTTCGTGACGGCCGTGGAGCGGCAGATGCTGGACCTGGTGCGTGGCAACCCGCGCAGGCTTGCCGTGCTGCTCTCCGCGACGGTGGCCGCGTATGCGTTCATGGCGCTCGAGGCGTGGGTCATCCTAAGGGCGAGCGGTACGCCGGTCTCCGCCATCGGCGCGATGACCGTTGAGACGTTCTCGCGGGTCGCCAGCTTCGCATCCGCGTTCATCCCCGCCAATCTGGGTGCGCTCGAAGCCTCGAGCCTCGCGGCCGTCGCGGCGGTCGGCATGGCCGGGGGCGGGGCCGCGCTCGCGCTGGCCCGTCGCATCCGGGGGCTGTTCTGGGCAGGCATCGGACTCGCGATCTACCCGCGCGGTGCGCAGCGATCTGCGGCCGTTGCTGCCGACGCAGTCGACGCCGCCGGTGGCGAGGTCGTCTCCTCGCCTGCCGTCCTCCTCTACATCCCTCGCGATCCAACCGTGCAGGTCTCGCCGAGCGTGCGTTTCGCAGGCATGCCACTCGGCGAGCGAATCGTGAGATCGGCCCTCCGAGCCGGGTACGCCCGCGTGATCGTCTGGGAGCCCGACGGCACGGCCGGCGCCTCCCCCCGGATGTTCACCAGGCTGACGCGAGAGATCCGCGGCCTCACGATCGCGCGGGCCCCTGATGCGCTTCGATCGGCGCTGGTGGAGTGTGCCACCGACGGTCAGGTCACGGCGATCGGTGCGGGCACGCTCGTCTCGCCGGCGCTGCTCAGTGACGCGGCGGAGATCGCGACCAAACCCGGTATCGTCCGGGATGTGCCCGCCGGTGACGAGTGGCCGGTGAGCGGCGTCGTGCGACTTCGGATGGATGCCGCCGCGGATCCTGCCTTCGTCATGCAGGCGCTCGCCGCCCGACGCGCCGACGCCTCGCGCCCGACGGGTGAAGAGGTGTCGCTCGGGCGCGCGCGGCTGGCGATCCGCGTCGTGGATACCGGCGACATCGCAACGGCCGAGCACCATCTGCGCCGATCGAGCTACAAGGACACCGATGCCACGGTCGCGCGCTTCAACCGCCAGATCTCGTTGCCCATCAGCATCGCCCTGATCCCGACACCGCTGACGCCCAACCAGTTGTCGGTAATCCTCGTCGCGATCGGTTTCTACTCGGGATGGTTGTTCAGCTTCGGGAGCTACCGGGCAGGGCTCGTCGCGGCATTTCTTTCACTCGCGGCAAGTGTGCTCGACGGCTGCGACGGCGAGATCGCGCGATTGAAGTACCAGGAGTCCGCACTTGGCTGCTGGATCGAAACTGTCGGCGACTATTCCTACTACATCGCCATCTTCATCGGCATGACGTTTGGCGCCGTCCACCAGACCGGCTGGGGCCTCTTCTACTGGATCGGCATGGCCGCCATCGGCGGCACGTTGCTGACCTTCGCGCTCCTGATCTACCTGCGGACGCGCATCACCGCTGGCCAGCCGACACGCCTGCACGCGGTCGCCCGCGAGCGGTTCAACGCCGACGCATCCCTCTGGACGCGGATCACGTGGAACCTCGCGTTCGTCGCCACGCGCGCCGCGATGCCCTACGGGATCATGGTGCTGGCGCTGGTCTCCGCTCTTCCGCTCGTCATCGTCCTCGCCGCCGTCGGCTCGAACATGTACTGGGTGACTCTGGTGATGAAGCTGAGAGACCTGCTGCGCGACGAGGAGACGGTCGCGGCCTGACGGCCGCTCAGATCTCCCGCCTGCCTTCCATGGCCTTGTGCATGGTGACCTCGTCGGCATATTCGAGGTCGCTTCCGACAGGTACCCCCATGGCAATTCGGGTGACGCGGACGCCGAGCGGCTTCAGGAGCTTGGCCAGGTAGATCGCCGTCGCTTCTCCTTCGACGTTCGGATTCGTCGCGAGGATGACCTCCTCCACGCCGCCGTTCCCGACGCGCATCAGCAGGTTCTTGATCTTCAGGTCGTCTGGTCCGACGCCGTGGAGGGGCGAGAGCGCTCCCATGAGCACGTGATACACCCCCTTGAAGTCGCGCGTCCTCTCGATGCCATGCACGTTCTCGGGTTCTTCGACGACGCAGATGATGCGATGGTCGCGGCCGATGTCGGTGCAGAAGAAGCAGGGGTCCACGTCGGTGATGTTGCTGCAGGCCGAGCAGTACGTGACGCGGTCCTTCACCTCGCGCATCGCCTCGCCGAGGCGTTCGACCTCTTCCCGGGGCGTCTTGAGTATGTGGAACGCCAGGCGCTGGGCACTCTTGGCGCCGATGCCCGGCAGGCGCTGCAGCTGTTCGACGAGCTTCGAGAGCGGATCGTGTCGCGTCGCCATCAGGACATGCCGGGGATCTTCATGCCGCCCATCATTCCGCTCATCTGCTGGGACATCGCCTCGTCCGCCTTGCGATGCGCGTCGTTGACGGCGGCAAGGATCAGGTCCTGCAGCATCTCGACGTCGTCTTTCGAGACCGCCTCAGGATCGATCGTGATCGACAGCAACTGCTTGGCGCCGTTGATCACGACCGTCACCATGCCACCGCCGGCCGTCGCCTCGACCTGCATTTCGTCCATCTGCTTCTTCAGCTTTTCCTGCATCTGCTGAGCCTGCTTCATCATCTGTTGGATGTTCATGGGTGTCTCCTTATCACGTGCTCTGTGCGGGGTGCGACGTGCTCAACGTGCGAGGTGCGGACGTGCACCGTTCGGACGTGCGATGTGCGGGCGCACTCAGCACGTCATCTCTCTTCCACGTCCCGAATTTCTCCCGCGAAGACGTCCAGCATCGCCTGCACTCCGGAGTCGGCGAGTGCCTGCTGCTTCAGGTCCGCTTTTCGATCAACCGCCGCGCCCGCGTCTGGCGCCTGGGTGTCCGGGGTCGGAGGAGCAGCCGCGCCCGCCCCCTCTGTGGAGATGACCGACATCCGCCGGCCGGCAACTGCGCTCGCGATCTCTTCAAGCACGGCGCGCGTCTGATCAGTCTGGACGCGCAGCGCGCGATGCTGCTGGGAGAACACGAAGACGATCTTGTCCCCTTCCACGTCGATGCGCTGCGCCTGGGCCACCACCGTACCGTAGAAGAATTTCTTCGTCTTGCGCACTTCTTCGAGAAACGCGTGCTTCAAATCCCCGGCGGCTGGCGCGGCCGGCTGTGCAACCGGCGCAGCCAGCTTCGGCGCTTCTCGCCGCGCTTCGACGGCTTTCACGGTCGCGGACGTGCCTTGAACCGGTCGTGACGCGGGAGCTGGCTGACGCGCCGCGGCCGCGGTTGCACGTGGCGCGGAGGCCGGCGGCGCGGCAATCCCGCGCGACGGCGGCGAGGAGGATTTCGCCATGCCCTGGATCAATTCGGTGAGCGGGACCAGCTTCCGCATGTGCATCCAGCGCAGCAGCGCCATCTCGACGTGATAGCGAGGATGCGCGGAGCCCTTGACTTCGTACTCGGCCCTCGTCAGCACCTCGAAGGCACGCATCAGGTCCTCGGAGGAAAACTTCGCCGCCAGCGTGACGATGCGCTCCGCCTCCGACTCCGCCGCGATCTCGGGATCCGCCGCGCGTGACGGATCGATCTTCACGACGAGCAGGTCGCGCGTAAGACGCGCGAGCTCGCGCACGACCGTCCGCAGCTCGTAGCCGGTCTCGACAGCCTGCGCTGCGAGCGCGAAGACCGCCGCGGCGTCCTCTTCCGCGACCGCGTCCGCGATGTCGAACAGCATGTCGCGCCGCACCAGCCCCAGCACCGTCGTCACGTCATCGGCGGCGATCGTGGCACCGGCAAAGGCGATGACCTGATCGAGTGCGCTCTGTGCGTCGCGCATGCTGCCGTCGCCCGCCCGCGCGACGAGCGTGATGGCCGCCTCGTCGATCTGGATGCCTTCCGAGGCGCAGATCGCCCGGAGCTGATCGGCGATCTGCCTGACCCCGATCAGTTTCAGCTCGAAGACCTGCGAGCGGGACTGAATCGTGGCGGGCACCTTGTCGATCTCGGTCGTCGCCATCATGAAGACGACGTGCGCAGGAGGCTCCTCGACTGATTTCAACAGCGCGTCGAAGGCCGGCTTCGACAGCCGGTGCACCTCATCGATGATGAAGATCTTGTAGCGGTTGCGGACGGGCCGGATGCCCAGGCCGTCGAGGATCACTTCACGGACGTCGTCGATGCCGGTATTGGTCGCGGCGTCGATCTCGATCACGTCCATGTCGCGCCCCTGCGCGATCTCGACGCACGGCTCGCACTCGCCACAGGGATCCGCCGTCGGGCCGGCGACGCAGCTCAGCCCGCGCGCCAGGATGCGCGCCGTCGTCGTCTTGCCGACTCCGCGCGGGCCGGAAAAGACGAACGAGTGCGCGATGCGCTTGGCGGCGATCGCGTTGCGAAGCGTCTGCGTGACGCCGCGCTGGCCGATGACATCATCGAACCGCTGCGGCCGCCACTTGCGAGCGAGGACCTGGTATGCCACGGGCAATTCAGAATGCTGGTTGAAGAATACTGAAGTCGACGAAGAGCGGATGGCCGATGGGTTCCACCGCGACCCGGGAGGCCTGCGGCACATGTCAGTGACTGCTTAGCGCTGCTGCCTTCCGGCCCTGACGCGGTTCGCAGGCTGAGATTGCACAGGTTCCGGGCCGCGATGCAACCCACCAGCGTCCTTCAGTATACCGCTCCAAGGACGCCGCTTATCGCGTAGACTGCGCACCTATGCGCTTAGCCCCTCTCGACTGGTTGATCGTCGTCGCCTCGCTGCTGATCTGCTTCGGGCCGGCGCTCTTTTTCGGGAGACGCGCCAGTCGCAGCACGTCCGAGTTCTTCGGATCGGGCCGCGCGGTGCCGTGGTGGCTCGCCGGACTCTCGATGGTGGCGACCACCTTCAGCGCCGACACCCCGAACCTGGTCACCGACATCGTCCGCCGCGACGGCGTGGCCGGTAACTGGGTGTGGTGGGCGTTTGTCCTGACTGGCCTCGCGACCGTCTTTTTCTACGCTCGATTGTGGCGGCGCTCGGGGGTCCTGACGGACCTCGAGTTTTACGAGCTGCGGTATTCCGGTCGTGCCGCGTCCGCGGTACGTGGCTTTCGCGCGGTGTACCTGGGCCTCTTCTTCAACTGCATGATCATGGCGTCGGTGAACCTTGCCACGTGCAAGATCGCCGGGATTCTCTTCGGGCTCGACCGGTGGCAGACGCTCCTGCTCGTCGGCACGCTCAACGTCACGTTTGCCGCGTTTGCGGGGCTCTGGGGTGTGCTCGTCATCGACATGATCCAGTTCTTCATGAAGATGTCGGCCGTCATCGCGGCGGCCTATTTCGCGGTCATGTCGCCGCAGGTGGGCGGGCTCGATGCGCTGATCACGAAGGTGTCGGCCATGAAGGGCCCGGGGGGGATCAACTACCTGAGCCTCCTGCCGGACTTCAGCAGCAACTGGGACCTCGCCGTCGCGGTCTTCATCATGCCCATCGCGGTGCAGTGGTGGTCGGTCTGGTACCCGGGCGCAGAACCCGGCGGGGGCAGCTACATCGCGCAGCGCATGCTGGCGTCGAAATCCGAGAAGGACGCGCTCAATGCGGTCCTGTTCTTCAACATCGCGCACTACGTGTTCCGGCCCTGGCCGTGGATCCTCGTGGCGCTCT
The DNA here is from genome assembly GCA_035575695.1 of Vicinamibacterales bacterium. Classification (GTDB taxonomy): domain Bacteria; phylum Acidobacteriota; class Vicinamibacteria; order Vicinamibacterales; family 2-12-FULL-66-21; genus JACDCA01. The sequence goes on along the minus strand of DATLXP010000039.1, from coordinate 25,475 downwards.
GCTCGCTGATCGTCTACCCGGAGCTCGCCGACATCCAGCGCGCCTTTCCGAATCTCGACCCGAAGCTGCTCGGGCACGACATCGCGTATCCGGCGATGCTGACATTTCTTCCCGTCGGTTTTCTCGGGTTGATGGTCGGAGGGCTCATCGCCGCGAGCTCCTCGACGATCCTCACGCATCTGAACTGGGGCGCGTCGTACCTGGTGCACGACTTCTACCGGCGATTCATCACGCGCGATGCCGACGAGCGCCATTACGTGCGCGCCGGAAGGATCGCCACGGTCGGGCTGTTCGTGTGCGCGTCGGCAGCCGTCTACCTGCTCGATACCGCGAAGGACATCTTCGACGTGATCCTGCAGGTCGGTGCGGGCACCGGGCTTCTCTACCTCGTGCGGTGGTTCTGGTGGCGCGTCACCGCGTGGTGCGAGATCGTCGCGATGGCCAGTTCGTTTATCGTGTCGCTGACCCTGCTCGTGCTGAAGGCGCAGGGCGTGGCCTTCAGCACGCACGCCGCGCTGCTCGCGACGGTCGCCATCACGACGGCGTGCTGGGTACTCACCGCGTACATCGGGCCGCAGACCGACCGCGCGGTGCTGATCGAGTTCTACCGCAAGATCCGTCCCGCCGGCCCGGGCTGGGAACCCATCAAAGCCCTGGTGGGTCCTCAGGCCGAAGGCGAGGGAGAGAACATGCCGCTGGCACTGGTCGGGTGGGTGGCCGGATGCACCGCGATCTGGTCCGCGCTCTTCGCCGAGGGGAACTATCTCTATGGACGGATGCCGCAGGCCTACCTGCTGACGGGCGTGTTCATCGTCTCGAGCCTGGTGCTCGTGCAGGTGATGCGAAAGACGCACGCCAAATAGCGATCAGGATTGGGGCGGCGCACCCGTCAGACCGGGTGCGAGACTCCAAGAAGCCGGTCCCCTTCCGCGCTCAGAAAGCTGATCATCGCCTTGCGGTGCCGGGTCTCGGCGCGGCGCAGGAGCGCCGCGAACTCCGGCGTACCGCGAACCGAGTCCAGCCACGGATCGCGCGTGAAGCCCGGGACGCAGAAGAACCCCTCCTCCACGGTTCCTCTGAGCAGCGACAGCGCTTCTGAGGGCTCGCCAAGGAACGCCAGCGCGCGCGCGAGATAAAAGCGCCCCTCGGGATCCGGGATATCGGTCGACCGTCGCACCGACGCCACCGCCTCGTCGCGCCGCCCCTGGAGCGTCAGCCGCAACGACTCCACGAACAGGCCGAGACGCCCAGCGGCCTCTACGTCGATCGTGGCGAGGGAGGCCAGGGCTTCGTCGTTCCGCCCGAGCATGACCAGAGCGAGGTTGCGCATGTAGGGCACATTCTCCGGCTGAAAGTCGAGGACCCGCTCGTATTCGCCCAGCATGAAATGTGTATGGGCGCCGCTGGTTCTGATGCGCGGATCCAGCCGTCGGGCCTGTTCGGTGGCCGCAATCGACGCCGCCATCAGACCGCAGTACCGGCACGCGTGCGCCAGGCCCGCGTACAGCTCCGGATCCGCCGCGCGTTCCCTTGCCCGGCGCAGCAGCCGGACCATCGATTCTTCGGCGCGACCGAGGTCCACCTCGAGATGCGCAAGCACATTCTCCGTGCTGGACAGGTCCGGATTCAGCTCCAGCGCGCGCTTCAGCGCCTGCTCGGCCCTGGCCAGGCGATCGTCCATCTGATCCTCGACATACTTGCCGATCATCCGGTGCATGCGCCCGGCACCCGCCCATCCAGGCGCGTAACCGGGGTCTTCCGAAATGCACCGCTCGTACGTCTCGAGCGCGGCATACCACTGGCGGCTGTCCCGGCTCATCTCGTTGGCGCGCAAGTACAACTCGTACGCAACCGGCGATGACGGCACATCCTGCTTCAGCATCTTCCGCTCCCGCGCCGTCAGCGGAAGCGAGAGCGATTCGACGATCCGACCTGTGAGGTCGTCCTGGAGGCTGAACAGATCGCCGACGGGAGCCTGCGCGGTATGAGACCAGACGACCGTCGCCGCCGAGGCCTCCACGAGCTGCGTCGTCACGCGCAGCTGTGTGCCGGCGCGCATCAGGGTCCCGAGCAGCACGAGGTCGACCTCGGTTTCGGTGGCGATGGCTTTCAGATCCGGGGTCTCCCCGGCGAAGCGGGCGGCAGCGACGCTCGAACGCACGACGAGTGATTGCAGGCCGGACAGCGAGCTCGTGAGCGCGTCGGCCAGGCTGAAGGCGAGAAAATCGGTTTCCGGGTCGAGCCGAAGAATCTTGAACGGCAGCACGATGAGCCGCGTCAGCGCACGCGCCGAGGCGCCGCTGCCCAGATCTCCGAAGGCCAGTGCACCTCGAAGATCCTGCGCCATCGCGTCGGTGGTCTGATAGCGGTCCCCCGGCTGCTTCGCGAGCGCCCGGTGGACGACGCGGTCGAGCGCCGCGACGGCAGGTCCGCCCGTGAGCACCGGTGGCTGATCGTAGAGGATGGAGTGGAACACCTCGACCGCCGTCGTGCCATGGAAGGGCGGCCGTCCGGCCAGCATCTCGTACAGCACCGCTCCGGCAGCGAACAGGTCCGTCCGGATGTCGACCGCCCTGCCGTTCAGCTGTTCGGGTGCCGCGTACTGCGGCGTGCCCACGACCGTGCCCGGCGCGGTGAGCCGCAAAGCCGTCTCGCTGCTCAAGACGTTGGACGCCTGGGTGGCAAGGCCGAAGTCGAGCAGCTTGACGCCGTGCGGCGTCAGGAAGATGTTCGACGGCTTGAGGTCCCGGTGCACGAGCCCCTGGCGCTGGAGCGCGTCGATGCCGGTCAGGATGCCGAGGATCGTGGCTACCGCTTCGCCGAGCGGCAGCGGGCCGCGCGCGATACGCGTCGCCAAGGACTCTCCCTGCAGGAGCTCCATGGCGAGAAACAGTTCGCCGTTGTCTTCGCCGATCTCGTAGAGCTGACAGACGGACGGATGGTTGAGGCTTGCGGCGGAGCGTGCCTCGCGGAAGAGCTGCTCGTCACGCGCGGAATAGACCACACCCATCCCGCCTTCGCCGAGCGTGCCTGTGACCGCGTAGCGTCCGATCGATGAGCGCATGGGGAAGTGTGCCGGTCGTGGGGTAGCAGTGTAGCGCGCTGTCACCGGAGCGCCAAAACGCCGAGGGGGTCTACGAGCTGGCCACGACTCTCAGGTTCGTGGGCGGGGCGGGCGGCGGCCCCAACGGCGCGGTTTCGGCCAGCATGCCATTCACGAACGATGTGAACCCCGGCTTCAGGGTACCGTCCGCGCGAAGCAGTCCAAAGGAGCGTTCCGCCATGCCGTGATAATTGCTCGTGTCGAAGGTCGGGTCGTCCGACAACATCCGCCAGACCATCCCCTGGACGCCGGCAGCCTTCAGCTCGGGCATCCGCGCGAAGATCATCTTGATCACGGTGTCCTGGTGAGCGGCGTACGACGGTTCCGGATACGACGAGAACCCGAAGTCCGTCACAAAGACCGGCTTTCCGAACATCGTGCGCAACTCGTGGGCGCTGCTGATGAGCAGGTCTGGACCTGCCAGGTAGGTGGACGAGTCGCGCACGGACGACTGCAGCACCATCGTGCCGAGCATGTCCGCCGCGGCAGCGGCTCGATCGAAGTTGCGCCAGAGCGACTGTCCCCAGCTGCCGAAGCCGATCACGACCGACAGATTTCGGTTGTGGAAGATCCCGGCGTGGTCGACCAGGTATCCGTCGAACGCTTCATAGCTCTCGATGCCGTTCTTGTTGAACTCGGTCTCGACGATGATCACCGCGCCGCTGTTCGGTCCCACCGTGTCGACGACGAGATCCGCGAGCTCCTTCGACATGCGGGCCCAGGTGACCTTGTCCTTCTGCACACCCTGTCGCGCGTCCCAGCAGCCCTGCTCCACACAGGAGGGGCTGATGTCGTCTCCCCAGTACCACCACTGAATGACCGGCGTCACGCCGCTGGCCTTGGCGGCGGCAAGCTGCGACCGGATGCCGTCCCATCCCCATCGCTGATTCCACGATCCGGCCCACATGCTGCCGTAGGACACCGGCATCCCCTGCGCGATCGCCTTCGACGCCGACAGCGCGTCGACCCCGAGGCGCATCGGCGTCTGGGCAGCCGTTGGCGAGGCGGAGGCACCCAGGATCCCCCCCATCACGAGCGCCCAGCGGAGCATGGTCGCGGACCCTGCACGGAGCGAACGATGGACAGGGCGCGGGCATCCGCGTCTGGCAGTGAAGGGCACCGGGGCATTCCTTTGGAGGTGGTTGGTCAGGTCGTTCGCGTCGAGTACGCGAACGACCTGCCTCCACGGAGCGCAAGGAAAAGGCCCGGGCTAGCTGGTTGAAATGTGGAGATTTACTCAGTAAAAATCGATCAGATTACGGTAGGGCTGAACGCGTGATGTCACAAAATCAACAACGGATTACAAATCTGTGGCTCAGGTGTCGGATGTCTGAGTTCCGCCGATCAGGAGACTGCATTCGATCCCGAAGAGACCGTCGCGCTTGATCGGCTGCACCTTGGAGAACACGGCGTGGACGATCGTGAGGCCGTATCCGCCTTCGGGGAGATTACCGGTTTCGCGATTGGGCTGGGCAGGCTCGACATTCGACAGATCAAAACCGGTTCCGGTATCGAAGACGCGCACGGTAAAGACTCCGTCATGCACCTCGACTTCCGCCAGGATCTCGCCTGCCGGAGGTGCGCCTGGCGCCCCATGCTCGACAGCGTTGGTCAGCAATTCGACAACCGCCACCTCAAACAGGGGCTCGTCGGCCGCCGGAACGCCCAGCTGACGACTCGCGTCGATCACAAAGGCCGCCATCGGCCTGATCGATTTGATGACGGGCGACACTGAACGCCTGGAGAAACGCCGGGGTTCTGTCATGTGTTTTACGCGGACCCGGATCCGGCACCCTCCGCTTTGAGGAACTCGACGAGCATGCGCTGGTCTTCCGTCAGACGGCGGCGCCGCTCGCGCGCGTCGTTGACGACAAACGCGTAGTCGCGGGCGAGATCGACCGTGTTACCCAGGCGATCGACGCAGAAACCGCCGCTGATGATCTTCTCGCTGATGTGCGCGGAACCGGAGATGCGCGTGTATTCGCCGATGATGGACGCTTCGATGCGCGCCCCCGCTTCGATGACGCAGTTGCGTCCGATGACCGATGGTCCGATGATCGTCGCGCCTGGCTGGATAGCTGTGCTGGATCCGATATACACGGGGCCGCGGAGATCGACCGTCGACAGGTCGACCGCCAGGTTCAGGCCTGCCCAGACGCCTGGAGCGATTTGCCGGCCCGGCATCGTGAAGAAGTCCAGCTGCTCCCGCAGAATCGTCTGGGTGGCCCGCCAGTAGTCCGGCGTCCGGCCGATATCGAGCCACGTGAACGGCAGGGCCACGCCAAAAAACGGAAGCCCTTTCTCGACGAGCAGCGGAAAGAGTTGTTTGCCGAAATCGTACGACACGCCCTGAGGAATGAGGTCGATGACCTCGGGCTCGAAGAAGTAGATCCCCGTGTTAATGGTCGTGCTGACCGCTTCTTCCGGGGACGGCTTCTCCTGAAACCGAACGATCCGCCCGTCTGGCTGCGTCTCGACCACGCCGTAGTTGTGGACCTCCTCCCTCGGGACGTCCTTGAGCACGATGGTCGCAATCGCCTTGTTGCGTCGATGAAAGTCGAGCGCCGCGGTCAGGTCGAGGTCGATGATGGCGTCGCCGCACAGGACCACGAAGGTGTCATCGAAGAAGCGCCCGAAATCCTGGATCCTGCGCAGCCCCCCCGCCGAGCCCCAGCCGTGGGGGACGAGCCCGCTCTCGGTCTGGTATCCCTCGAAGCTGTAGGCGATCTGGACGCCGAAGCGTGAGCCTTCGCGGAAGTAGTTTTCGATCTCGTTCGCGAGGTACGAGGTCGACACGATGATCTCGTCGAACCCGTGCTGGCGCAGCAGGTCGATCAGGAACTCCATGAGCGGCTTGTTGATGACCGGGATCATCGGCTTCGGCACGGTGTCGGTCAAGGGCCGCACCCGTGTACCTCGGCCAGCCGCGAGGATCATCGCTTTCATCGGCCGTCGCCAAAGCTCTGCGCGGCGAGCTCGACCGAGGGATAGGTCGAGAACACGCGATTCAGACGAATGACCTCCAGCAGCTCGATGACGCTCGCTCTCGAGTTCGCGAGCCGTATGTCCCCGCCAACGCCCGACATGCGGATCGCCTTGATCCCGGAGACGAGCGCCCCGAGGCCCGAGCTGTCGATGAAGCTGACCCCCTCCAGATCGACGACGAGGTTCGAGCGTCCGCTCTCGATCAGCCTGAGCAGCTCCGCACGCAGATCCCCGGCAACTTCGATGTCGATACGCTCGTCCGCGGGTCTGACGACCGTCGCGGCACCCACATTCGACACATCAATGCGCATACTTGAGTCTCCTCGAAATTCCAGCGCCGCCACCCGTCGGCCTACTGCTTCCAGAACAGGAAGTCAGCGGCCTCGAGGCGATTCTTTCCGATCACCCGTCCCGCGCGATCCTCGAGCCGGACCTCCAGCGTGTCGGAACCCGCCGCGATCGCGGTGCCCGCGCCGATGACGGAGGCCTTCACGACGCCGTCGGCCGGCACGTCGAGTGTCTGCGACTGTTCCTTGCCGCCGATCTTCCACGTCAGCCGCGCCCCCGGAAAGCCCTCGAAGCGATCGTTGACGACCCACAGCGTGATGGGCGCTCCAGGATTGTCGATCGCGTATTCGATGCTCGGCAGCGTCGGCTGCATCGAGTCGCTGAGCGTGGTGAAGCCGCGCTTCGGACGACGATAATAGTCCACGACCGACCAGGTGATCGATGGCCAGTCATCGACGAACATGAACTGATAGAGACCGGTGATCTTCGTCCATTTCGCACGACGGTAACCCTCGGTGGCGAACCGCAGCATAGCAGCCTGATAGTTCTGGCTGTTCCAGATGAACTCATCGAGCGTCTTGCCCACCGGGATCTTCGCGGTGTTGAAGGTGTGTTCGCGCTGGAAGTTGTGAAATGCCCAGACGTCCTCGCGCATGGGCCAGAGCGCATCGGCCGGCATCATCGACTTCATGGTCTCTGGAATCGGCACCGCCTGCGCCCCGTACTCGGTGATGAACGGCCCCCCGGGCAGTCCAGCGTACTCAGCGACCTTGCCGCCATACCACCCGGGGTAGGGATGCCCATCGCCGGTGCCGGAGTCCCGGTGCGCCACCCGCGTCGGATCGCGCTTCGACCCGTCGGCGAACAACGCATCGTCGAGCGCGAGGTTCTGGTTCTGGACCTTGCGCTTCATCCATGTCATGGCATGCGGCGACTCGTTGTGCATCGACCAGACGATGATGGACGGGTGGTTGAAGAACAGCCCGATCATGTCGCCGAGCTGTCGCTTCGCCTCGGCGTGGAAGGACGGCAGGTCGGCGTAGCCCCACTGCAGGGGGAAATCCTGCCAGACCATCAGGCCACGCTCGTCGGCCACGTCATAGAACTCGGGGCGCTCCAGGTGCGCGTGCACGCGGATGGAGTTGAGGTTCGCCTTGAGCATGAGGTCGACATCACGCTCGTACCACTGCCGATCGGCCTGGGACAGCCACTGCGTCGAGATGTAATTGGAGCCGCGCGGAAAGATGCGCCGGCCGTTCAGGTACCAGACCCACTTGTCGTCCCGGCGAATGCTCCGGATCCCGAATGTCGTCTGCTGGTTCCCAGTCGACGCGCCGGAGAGCGTACTGGTCAGCTGGTACAGGTTCGGCTTGCCGTAGTCCCAGCTCCACCAGAGGGCGGGCTGCTCGACACGCCGCGTGACGCGTACGCGGTTCTCGCCGGGCGCCAGCGTCACCTGCTGGGTGAAACGATCCCGCTTCTCACTCGCGAAGTTCTTGGGCGCGATCTCACCGTTCAGCGTGCCGGTGCGGCTGGCTCCCGTCCAGTTGTGCAGGACGTAGTCGATCTGGAGCGTGGCGCTCTGCTCGGTGACGTCCATCGGCGCCACTTCCGCGCGCACGAGTTCCACGCCAGACGATGACCGCAGGGAGACGTCACCCACGATACCGCCGGTGCCGCGTTCCTGGCCCCGCCCCGAGGTGCCGCCGGGGCGCGTGTCGTGGTAACCGAACACCCCTTTCACCTGCGTCTGACGCTTGGGCCAGCTCACCGGGAAGTCCTCCGCCCAGTCGACGATTTGTGCCGGAGCCGCCACCTTGACGGCCACGACGTTGTCGCCCGCCACCAGCCAGCGCGAGACCTCGAATTCGAAGGGCTGAAAGGAGCCTTCGTGATGGCCTGCGTGGTGACCGTTCACATAGACGTCGGCGTAGTAATCCACCATCTCGAATCGCAGAATGGCCAGACCCTTACCGCCCGCGTGCGTGAAGTGCCGCCTGAACCAGACCGTGCCCGAGTAGTCGAGGCCGCGCTCGGGTCCGGGCGGGGGGAGGTCGCCGGGGTTGGCGAGGGTGCCAGGCGAGACTGGTGAAAGGTCGGCGGCGACGGGGTATTCCTTCTTCCCCTTCAGGAACCAGTTGGATGGGAGCCGCATGACGGGCCAGTCTGCATCCGACACTCCCGGTTCACCCAGGTTGGTGGTTCCCTCGAACGGCAGGTACTTCCAATCGCCGGCGAGCGAGAGCATGGCTGTCTCCTTGACCGACTGGGGTCCGGCGTTCGACGACATCTCGCTGAGCGTGAGCGCCAGCACCGTGAACAGCAATATGGTTCTCATGGGTCGATCGGACCTTTCGTTGCTCATTGCGGAGACCCTGCGGATGCGGCGTCGATGAGGGATTGCCCTCGTCGCTGGACGAGCGCTGCGGTGAGGATGGTCGCGGCGGTGTTGACGTTCAACGTACCGGTGGACTGACCCGATCCCTCAAAGACTCCGGAGCCCCACCCGCCGGCCGTCCGGGCGGGCTGCACGGTCTGGATCGCGATCCGGGTGTACTGCCGCGGGAGGAGCGCGTGCCAGGCGAACGCCGCCTTGGCACTCACCCAGCGCGGCTGATCGACGAACGCGCCGAGGCGCTGCACGTCCACCCCGAACGCTTTGCGGTGCGTATACACGCTGTAGTAGTAGAAAAAGTGCGGCGGTCGACTGATGGCATCCTCCGCCACCAGGGTGAAACGCCCGGTCTGCCGGTACCGGACCTCCTGCACCCCGAGCACCTGGCGCGCGAGCCGCTCCATCGGCGGATCCCAGCCCGTCTCCAGCCCCATGAGGATGATGGGATCGCTGGTGAGACGATCCCGTCCACGCGCATCGGCGTAGAGCGTGCGCCCCATGATCGTGACCGGAACGCCATTTTCCTCGAGATCGAGCGCGCGATTGACGTTCGCGCCCCATGCGGCGAATCCCCTCGCGGCGTACTGTTCGTAACCGATCTGGCCTTCCTGGTACCGGCGTGGCTTCCCTGACGGGTCGAAGTCTTCGCCCCACATGTATCCGTCGGCGACGAGCCTCGTGAAGTCGAGCCGCTTCACGATCGCGGCTGCGTCGGCGGCATATTGCGGCTGGGTGTCCGCGATGATTCTGAGCCAGATCAGGAGCCGCCCGAGATCGGTCGCGGACCACCCGTAGCCGCGGGTCGACGGCCGCTCATCGCGGCCCATCATCGCGCCCGAACGCGTCGAGTACACCTTGTTGAAGGCCGTGCCTTCGACGATTCCCATCCGGCGGAGGGTCGCGAGCACACGCCGCAAGCGCCTGTCATATTCGGCGGCATCGAGAAATCCGAGCGCCTGCCCGCAGTACAGCGCGGCGATTCCGCTCGCCACGTCCCAGACGGTGGTGTAGGCGTACCCCGCGGTGGCATCCACGAGGCCAGTCGCAGGCACGTAATTGCGCTCGACGTAGGCCCACGCACTGCGCGCCGCGTCGTCGAACACGCGCTGGTCTTCGGGCGGCGCGAAATACGTCCGCTCGAGCCGTCGCCATTCGGCAGCGGACTGCCGGTCGGTCGCCTCCGCCTTCGTGAGTGGGGCCAGACCCGCCCGTGCGGGCTCCTGCTCGGAGAGGACCGGCGGCGATCCCGCGAGTACGGAAAGCGCGACAGCGGCGATCGTCACCAGGCGTCGGTTCATTTCTTCGTCGCCGCCGCCTGGCTGGCAGGGTTGTCCGGGAGCAGGGCGGCGATCTTCGGGTCGCCGTTGGCCAACCCCAGGGTGCGCGCCGTGGCGCCGGTGCGGCTGCGCAGCCCGGCGTTGGCGCCGGCCGCGAGAAGAGCCTGGGCCGCATCCGCATGGCCGTTGTTGGCCGCCAGCATGAGCGCCGTGATGCCGCCAAGGTCCTGGGCGTCGATCACCGCTCCCTTGGCCAGCAGCGCTCGAACCACGGCGGCGTGTCCGGCACTGGCCGCATGCATGAGCGCGGTCGCCCCTTCATCGTTGGCCGCCCTCACGTTCGGGTCCTTCTCCAACAACGCGTTGACGGAGTCGAGGTCACCGATGAAGGCCGCCATCATGAGGGCTGACCACTGGTCATCCTGGATGTAGGCATGTGCCCCCTTGTCGAGGAGCTGCTTGACCAGTTGCGGCCGCCGTGCGCGTATGGCCAGCATCAGCGGATGGCGACCGACGGTGGGCGCGTTCGCCTCGGCGCCGGCGTCGAGCAGGAGCCCGACGACGGCTGCGTGATCGTTGAGGATGGCGGCGGCAAGCGGCGAGGTGCCACGCTCATTCTTGACATTCGCCTGCGCGCCTTTTTCGAGGAGCATTCGAACAACATCGACATGCCCCCCTGCGGCCGCGTTGAGGAGCGCGGTGTTGCCGGAGGCGTCCCGGACGTTGGGGTCCATACCGGCGTCCAGAAATGCGTCCATCGCCGCCGTGTCACCGGCCCCAGCCTGTCCCAGCCACGCGTCGGCCGTGTAGGGCACGTTGAGTTTCAGCAGCCGCTGCCGGGGATCCCGGTTACAGGCGGTCGCGCCGGCAAGGACTGCCATGCACACCAGCACGCGCAGGCTCGTGGGTATCACTTTGCGCCGGATTTTTTCAGGACCGCCACGACATCCGGGTGCTTTTCCTTCTCGGCGTAGGCCATCGCCGTCATCTTCTGATGATTGGCGGCCGTGGCCTGCGCCCCCTTGGCGAGCAGCGCGCTGGCGATCGCGGCGTGTCCCTTCTCGGCGGCGCCCATCAGCGCCGTCCATCCGTCCTTGGTCGTGGCGTTCACGTCGGCTTTCTGCGCGATCAGCGCGTTGGTGACCTCAACGTTGCCACCCTCCGAGGCGGCCATCAGCGCCGTCCACCGGTCCTTGTTCCTGGCGTTGACGTTGGCGCCGGCGACGATCAGGGCGTTGACCGCGGCGGCGTTGCCCGCCTTCGAGGCCGCCATCAGCGACGTCCACCCGTCGTTGGTCGAAGCCTTGGCGTCGGCCCCACCCTTGATCAGCGCTTCCACGACGCCGGGCTTGTTCGATTCGGCTGCGGCCATCAGCGCCGACCAGCCATCCTTGTTGGCGGTACCGACGGTGGCGCCCGACGCCGTGAGGACGCCGACGGTTTCCGCGTGCCCGGCCTTGGCGGCGGCCATCAGGGGCGTGAACAGATCGGGGGTGCCGGCGTTGACATTAGCTCCTTTGGCGATCAGCGCGGACACCACCGTGCTGTGGCCCCCCTGAGACGCGGCAAGCAGCGGCGACCAGCCATCCTTCGGTTTCGCGAGGTTGGGGTTTGCACCCTTGCTGAGGAGAAGCTCGACCATCTCCAGCTGTCCTGAAGCCGACGCTGCGATTAAAGGGGTATCTCCAGAGTCGGCGTGAACATCAGGCGTCAGCCCAGCTGTAAAGAAACGATTCACGGCGGCAGCGTCACCCTTGCCCGCGGCTACCACGAAGGCCGCTGGGCTCTTGCTCTCCGCAGTCTCCGCAGGGGTCCCTTTGGGGCCGCAATTTGTGACGGCGAGACCACACAGAGCGGTCATGACGCAGATCCCTGCGTAGTGCACGAAGCGTCTCATCTTCTTTTTTCCCCTGCGAAAGTTAACGTGACTCCAGTATTGCGCATGCGCGCGTCTCCTCCTCGCAAAAAGAGGGCCAGTGTCTATCGTGATGGCGGCCCTTTTGCACTTGGGTATTCGTGCCCGTTCGCATCTACGCGGTTGTTCGTCTTTTTGACTGATTTCGATTCTTAGATGAAGATTTCTCGATGAATCGGCGACTCCACGACGCGAAAGTCCCGCCGGGCGCGCTCTATTTCCTGTTCGGAGTGACCGTCTGCACGCTGCTGTTGATGGCGGCATACCTGTCGGTGCGCCTGACGATGGTGTTCTCGGTGGGCCATTCGATTGCCGATCAGGTGATGGCGATCCTCCTGTTCTGTGCGGAGCTGTTCCTCATTATTCACGGGCTCGGATATTTCTTGAGCGTCATCAAGGCGTCGAGGCGCCAGCTGGTGGCCGTGCCGATCATGTTCGCCGAGCACACCGCGGCGCCGGTCGCCGTCATCGTGGCGTCGTTCAACGAGTCAGAGGATGTACTCGAGGAAACGCTGGCGGCGGTCCGGGCGATGGACTATCCGGCCATGACGATCTATCTCGTGGACGATTCCACCAAGGCCGAGTGCCGGCTGGGTACCTCGCGGCTGGCGGTGAAGTACGGCGCCGTGCTTGTCCAGCGCGTCAACCGGGCGGGCTACAAGGCCGGCGCGATCAACGATCTCATCCCGCAGCTGACCGAGCCGTACCTGGCCGTGCTGGATGCCGATCAACGCCCGATGGAGTCGTGGCTGAAGGAAGTCGTGCCCTTCATGGAGGAGAACCCGACGCTGGCCTTCATCCAGGCACCGCAGATCTACATCAACATCGAAGGACTGCCCGTGGCCGAGGCCGCCAGGGACCAGCAGGCCGTATTTTTTGAGTACATCTGCGAGGGTAAGTCGTATTCGGACGCGATGTTCTGCTGCGGGTCGAACGTCGTCATGCGCCGTGAGGCGCTGCTGTCGATTGAATGCGTCGTCGACGGACGCCGCCATTTCTTCGATGAGACGTCAGTCACCGAAGATTTTGCCACCTCGATCCGGCTGCATGCCGCCGGCTGGAAGACCGACTATGTCAACCAGGCCTACGTACTCGGGATGGGCCCCGAGACACTGCCGGCGTACTTCACGCAGCAGATGCGGTGGTCGATGGGCACACTGGCGGTGGGCCTGCGCGCGATGCGCGACCTGATGCGGAATCCCAGAGCGCTGGCACCGGGGCAGTGGTGGGAGTACCTGCTCTCCGGCACCTACTACTTCGTTGGTTTTGCGAACTTGATCTTCATGGTCGCCCCTATCGCGTTCATTTTTTTCGACGTCCGTCCACTCCGGACCAATTCCAACCTGTACCTGGCGTTCTTCATCCCCTACATCGTTTTCACGATGAACCTGTTTTTCTTCGGGATGAAGCTGCGGCGGTATTCGATCCGGGGTGTATGGCTGGCGAGCGCTCTGAGTTTCTCGACGTTCCGGATCTACATCACGGCGAGTTTCATCGCGGTGTTCGGTCTCAAGCGCGCGTTCGGCGTCACGCCGAAAGGCGTCGGCGGCGCGGTGCCACTCAAGAGCCTCCTGCCGGAACTGGTCATGTGTGTCGCCAACGCGGCCACCGGCGTGGCCGGCATTTATTTTCTGGTCGTGAGCGGCGGTGACCTCTCGTACGTCATCAATACCGTGTGGGCCTTTTATCACGCCATCCTGCTGTCGACGCTGTTCTTTTACTTCAACCGAGCGGTGACGATCGAGCAGCGGCAGCCGTTGTTCGACTCGCTGCCGGCTGCTGCCTAACCAACAACCAACAAGGAGAGTCATGAGCACCCAGGTTTTTCGGTCGCGCTGCTCAGTCACGTTCGCGCTCGCGACCATCTTCAGTGCGTTCATCCTGACGGCGTCGGCGGACGCGCAGACTCCCACGACTCAGCCGCAGGCCCCCATGACAGAGCCGCCGTCGGCCCCGATCCAGGATCCCGCCGTGCCGGCGCCGTGGTGGGAACTCATCGGCGGCTACGAGTTCGACACGCACGGCAGCGGGTACGGGTTCTTCGGCCCGGCCTATGTGCGGCCGTTCAAGCCCGGACTCGCCTGGACGGCGAGCGTCTTCCCGAACTACCTTGCGCTACGAGTTCGACCAGCCCACCGGCACGACGAAGGTGCGGTCTCCCGGCGTGAACTCGATGTTCGGACTCCGTTTCGGAGAGAAGAATTTCTTCAAGGTGGGGGCGGGACCCGAAGTAAAGTTTCGCAAGACGGAATTCCGGGCGGTTAACGGCACGGTGAGCGAAAAGACCGACACGCGTGTGGGCGCGAGCATCGGCGCAGAGATGTACGTGAATCCCTCGCCGCGCAACAACATTCACGCCCTTGCGAACTACGGAACGACCGACCAATACACGTGGGGACGCATTGGCGCCAAACGACAGATGAACAACCTCGACTGGCAAGGGCGGAGCACGACCTTCCTGGGGGTCGAAGCGATCGGACAGGGGAACGACGACATCAAGTCGTTCCAGTTTGGCGGTTTCGTCGAGGTCGGGCACGTGCCGTCGAACGTATCCGTGGCATTCAAGGCAGGTTACAAGCGTTCGACGTTCCCGTCAGCGCCAGACAACAAGGGCCCGTACTTCGCCGTGACGTTCTACAAGCGCCTGACGTAATGCATTCAGCCCGAGTCAGCACCGGGATCCCCGGACTGGATACTCACCTGGAGGGAGGCCTTCCACGCAACCGCTGCGTGATGGTCTCCGGCGACACCGGGACGGGGAAGACCACATTCGGCGTCCAGTTTCTGATGGAAGGGATCCGAAACGGAGAGCCCGGGGTTCTGGTGAGCGTCGATCAGAAACCGCAACACGTCGTGGAAGACGCGGTCGGCTTCGGATGGAACCTGGCGGACGCCAGCGAGCGAAAGCAGCTGGCGCTCCTCAACGCATCGCCGTATTTCACGGCGTCCCGAGGCAAACCCGGTCTCGACGCGCCGAGTGTCGCCCGTGACCTGGCCCAGCAGGTCCGGCGGATGCAGGCCAAGCGACTCGTGATCGACTCGCTCACCTCCCTGGTGCCCCTGGGGGCGACGCTCGAAGAGGCCCAGGGCTTTCTGCGGGCCCTCTTCTTCTCCCTCGACGACAACCTGGAATGTACCGTCGTCATGACGGCTCACACGTCGTACGCCGGGGAGCATGCCCCGGCTGCGAGGCTGGCTGAAGTCTTCGCCTCAGGCCTGTTCGAACTGAAGCGAAGCGCGCAGGGACGGTCGGTGACCATTCACAAGATGCATGGGACGTCCATCGAGCAGCTCGAACATCCACTCCAGATCGTGCGGGAGCGTGGGATCGTCCTGTAGCCAGACGGCGTGCTATTCCGGTGGCGCGATCCGCACGCGCCTGAGGTAATCATCCAGGGCGGCAGCCTGCGCCCGAATCACCTCCGCGTCGTGATCCTGGGCCGCCCGCTCGAGCAAGGCGCCGATCTCGCTGATCCCATCCAACCCGTAACCGCGGCCCGTGCCCTTCAGGTTGTGGCCCAGCTTCTCGAGCGCGGCGAAGCCATCCCGCTCGAGCTCCTCGACGATGAACGTCACATCCTGACGCCTCCGGGCCAGGAACTTCGGGAGGAGACGCTCGAGGATCGCATCGACGTGTACGACGATGAAGTCCCCGATCGTAGACTGCCCGGGCGGATCCGGCGGGAAGGCGGTCACGATAGCGGAGGCCGGCGCAGAACGACGACCGTGAGATCGTCGGTGAGAGGGCCTGGCGACGTGGCCTGGTCGATCAGATATTCGGCGATCGCGGTGGCGGAACTCTGGAGCCCGAGCGGCGCCAGGAGGTTGGTGCCTGGCTCGAAAAGATCCGGTCGCGCCTCCGGAAGGCCGTCGCTGTAAATCAGCAGCACATCACCGGGAAACAGTGTCACGAGTCCCTCGATGTAAACCTCTTCGTCAAGCACTCCGAGAGGAAGGCATGAGGCCGGCAGGTTTTCGATTCGCCCATCGGCCCTGCACATGAGCACGTAGCCGTGCCCGGCATCCACGTAGCGCAGCAGGCCCGTGGTGAGATCCAGCTGCGCATGAAACAGTGTAATGAACGCACCCGAGCGAGTCAGATCACTCGCGAGGCTCGACGCGACGGTTTGCATCGCAGCGGCCGGCGGGCTGTGCCGCCCGATAACACGCAGGCTGGCCCGAACACTGGCCATGAGAAGCGCCGCTGAAATCCCCTTCCCCATGACGTCCCCGAACGTGAGGCTCAGGAGCCCTGGGTTCAACTGCTCCCAGTCGTAGTAATCGCCGCCGACCGTGCGCGCCGGGACGCACCGCGCCGCGAGCTGCCAGCCGTTACGCTCCCGATATTCTCCAGGCAACAAGTCCGCCTGGATCTTCGCCGCGCGTGACAGCTCGAAGCCGAGCTGCCGCCGCAGCAGCACGTTCTGTCTGGTCAGGGCCAGTTTGTGGATCGTGCGCCCGAGCACCGCTTGCAGATCGTAGTGGTCGAAGGGCTTCCTGAGATAGTCGTCGGCGCCGGTCCTGAGCGCCTCCACGGCGACGTCTTCCGACCCGTGCGCGGTCGTCAGAATGACCGACACCTCGAAACCCCGTTCCCGTATGTGCCGGAGCACTTCGAGCCCGCTCATGCCGGTCATCGCCAGATCCAGGAACATGACATCGGCCGTGCTGTGCTCCAGCCACTCCAGCGATGCCTCGCCGTCGGGCACGGCCGACACCTTGTAGCCGATTTCCTCCAGGCGGGCCGTCAGGAGGATCCGCATATCCTCGTCGTCATCGACGATGAGGATGTGGGTACGGGCGGGGTCGGCTGGTGAGGCTGATGACGCTACGGGGTTGGGAAGTACCAATCCAGGCACGACGGAAACCTCGGCACTTCGCACAGGAGCGCTGGAAGCAATGCCTATGCCGCAGAAGTGTAAGAAACGACCAGCTCAACGGCGGCCCCGGATCAGTAAGATATGACGTCTTCGATGATGATCAGGAAACGGCGAGCGTGTGTTCTCAGTACTGCGGCCGTGGCCCTCGCGCTGGCCGTGATGGAGGTCGCGCAGGCCGCCGCGGAACCCGAGTCCCCACGCTTCACCCGCTTGTCGGTGGAAGACGGGCTGTCGCAGTCATCAGTCCAGCAGATCCTGCAGGATCGCAAGGGGTTCCTCTGGTTCGGGACCCAGGAAGGATTGAACCGCTACGACGGGTACCGCTTCACTGTCCACCGCAGGCGCGATCAGCAGGGCTTCCTCCGCGACAACGACATCACCGCCCTGATTGAGGATGCACGTGGGGACCTGTGGGTCGGGACCTCGAAGGGGCTCTATCGTCACGACCTCGACACGGGACGTTTCGAGGGATGTGCTCCGCCGGTCGACAGCCTTGGCATCCTCGACCTGGTCCGCGGTGGAGACGGCCGGATCTTCTTCGCGACGTCGGACGGCCGACTGTGGGTGCTCGATCCCACTGACACCAATCGACGCGCGCGCTCTCTGAACGACGGTGCGTTCGCAGCCCTCGCAGACGTCACGGCGCTGGCGCCCGGTCCGGGATCCGCGATCTGGGCCGTCGCGCGCGGCCGGCTGTTCACGGTCGATGTCGTGGGAGCGGAACCAGGCGCGCGGCGCGCGCACGCCGTGGAGGATCTCGGCACGGTCTCCGTTCTGGCGACCGATCGGCACGGCGACGTCTGGATAGGAAGGCCCGACAGCGATCTCCTGCGCTACCGGCCCGCGGACGGCCGGGTCGACCGCTTTCCGCAGGCGCCGCGCAACACGCTGGCGATTCTGCCCGGCAAGGGGGGGGAGATCTGGATCGGCGCGCGCAGAGGAGGTCTCAGCCGGCTCGATCCCGCGACTGGCCATCTCGTCGTCTATCGTCACGCTCCTGAAGATGCTGCGAGCCTGTCGAGCAACGACGTGGCCGCGATCTACGAAGACGCGACCGGCAGTCTCTGGATCGGCAGCTGGAATGGCGGCGTCGACCGGTTCGATCCACGCGCGGAGGCGTTCCGGACGTTCCGGCACCGGGATCGCGTATCCGAATCGCTGCCTGCGGACGACGTCACGGCGTTGACCGAGATGCCGGACGGTAGCCTCTGGTTGGCGTCGCGCGGCGGGATCGTCGGCGCCGGCGATCCGCGTACCGGCCGGTTCCGGACCGTCGCCACGCTGCCTGACAGAGGGCGGCTGACCGCCCTCGGGGCGTGGGAGGCCCGCGTGCTCGTCGGCACCACGCGCGGGCTGACCGTTCTCGACACACCGTCGGGCCGTGGGGTGGCGCTCGACGCGGCGCTTCTCGCGCATCATCTTGGCGACCGGCCGATCGCCGCGATTCGCAGCGCTGCGGGGGTCGTGTGGATCGCCTCCGGGAAGGAGGTGTTTCGAGTCGCTCGCGAGGGGGCGCGCGGACTGATGCGCGTGGAGCGTCTGGAGGTCCCGATGGCGGGGTCGATCTCGACGCTGTCGTCGATTCCCGGTCGACTCTGGATTGGATCCGACCGCGGCGAGGTCGTGCGTGCGGAATGGGCCGCCGCGGCCAGCGGTGCTGCGGCATCTGTCGTGATGCGACCTCTCGGCATCGTCGAGCCGGCGGCGCGTGGCTCGTTCGCGGCGCACGGTTTCGTATCGGCGCTGCACGAGGATCAGCAGGGGCGGCTGTGGGTCGGAACGCGGCGCGGCCTTGGGCGCGTCGAGGTGACGTCCGGCAAGGTGTCGTGGCTTGGTCAGGAAGACGGCCTACCGAGCAGCAACATCGCCGGCATCGCGGCCGACGAAGAGGGCCGTCTCTGGATCGGTCACAATCGCGGTCTGACGCGGATGGATCCAGCGAGCGGCGGCATGACACACTTCGGGGAGCGTGATGGCGCGCAGGGTAAAGGGTACGCGGAAGGGGCCTGGGCGGCTGGCGGGTCGGGGCTGATCTACTTTGCCGGCACAGGAGTCACTGCCTTCGATCCGCGCGCGGTCGGCGTCAGCCCCTACAGACCCCGGATCGTGTTGACCGCGCTCGAAATCCTCCACCGCGTGGTGGTGCCGCGATGGCTGGATCCTGATTCACCGCTCGAGCGCACGATCGACGCGCAGAGTCGCGTCACCCTGGATCCCGATGCCACCGTGTTCTCGGTCGAGATGGCGGCGCTCCACTACGCCGATCCTCCCACCAATCGGCTGATGTATCGGCTGGAGGGCTTCGATCCCGAGTGGATCGAGACCGACGCGCGCAATCGAGTCGCCACCTACACGAACCTGGCACCGGGCCGCTACGTGCTCCGGGCGCGCGCTGGCACGAAGAACGGTCTGTGGAGCGAGCGCGAGGCCGCGCTCGAGATCCACGTCCTTCCACCGTGGTGGCGGACCAGGACGGCGCTTGCCGTGTGGTTCGCACTCGCGCTCGGCGCGGCCGGTGTCGTCTGGACTGCGGCGCGGCGCCGCGTGCTTGTGAAGCTGGCAATGCTCGAGCGCGAGACGTTGCGGCGTGACAGCCTGACCGATCCGTTGACGGGTCTTCACAACCGGCGGTTCCTCAGCTCCTGGCTGGAACAGGAAGTGCCGAAGCTCGCCCGCGAGTATCGCGTCAAGGGTACCGCTGATGCGGCGTCTGGCGCCGACCTCCTCCTGCTGCTGATCGACGTCGATCACTTCAAGGCGATCAACGATCGGCACTCCCACGGGGTTGGCGACCGGGTCCTCTCCCGCATGGCCGGAGTGCTGAAGGAGCACATCCGGGGTTCTGACCTTGCGGTCCGCTTGGGGGGGACGAGTTCCTGATCGTCACCCGAAGTTTTCAGCGGGCGCGCGCCTCAGACTCGGCGGAGCGATTGCGCGCGGCCGTGGAGGCGCTCGGGGTGACGCTTGCGGCTGATGGCGGCCCTGGGGTGACGATCTCGATCGGCTTCGCGCCGTTCCCGTTCCTGCCGCACGCACCTGATGCGCTGTCCTGGGAGCAGACGCTCGATCTCGCCGACCATGCGCTCCGGCTCACCAAGCGTCGACGCCGGAACGCGTATACCGGCCTCCGTGCGACCGCCGGGCTCACGGCCGCCTCCGTGCTCAGTTCCTCGCCGGCAGCGGCGACGCGGCTCTTCCCGAGGGGGTGGAGATCCTGATGCCGGAGGGACCGCACCCTTCGCACGAGTCATGAGGGAAGGGTGGCGGAGAGAGGGATTCGAGCCGAGTCGCGGCGCGAGCCGCGCGGTGGCCTGAAGACGGCTCGATCCGCCGAACGAGCGAAGCGAAGTTGGCGGAGAGAGAGGGATTCGAACCCTCGGTAGAGTTTCCCCTACACACGCTTTCCAAGCGTGCTCCTTCAACCACTCGGACATCTCTCCTGGCAAGTGGCAGAGGGTATCTTAACGCACGTGCGAGGTTCGACACGCACGTGCGAGGTTCGACGGTGCGATGTGCTGGACGTGCTGCGTGCGGACGTGCCTTGTGCGGACGTGCTACGTGCTGTGCGACGTGCCCACGTGCGACGTGCGGCCAGTGATGAGCACGAGGCCGCTCCGCCAGTCCGGCACGGTCACGACCCTCAGGGGCGTCCCGGACGGCGCGCGGCGGCCGCGTTTGCGCGTCCCTGGATGTCTCGACATTGCTCGATCAGCGAACTGAAAGATGGGGGACTCGAAAACAGCAGCCCGTCGGCGACCATGTGCTCGTAGTCGCCGGCAAGGAGCGTCAGACGATCTCCTTCTGGCACGAGCTGAAGGCCGCCGCCGACAGCGACGGTGTAGTCGATGTGGGCACCGTCAGCGTCCTTCTCACGGAAGAACGCGTTCTTGTGGCGTGCCACTTTCGCCGCAAGCCCGCGGTCGGCGATCGCAGGAGTCGCATAGCCGGCCTGGTCCAGCGCGAGGACGTCGTGCCAGTGTCGAGAGACGCGATCGTCACCACGAAGTTTGCCACCGAGACAGAAGACGTGAATGGCGGTGGCTTTCTCCCAGAACGTGCGCTCAGGCCGCATCGTCGCCGGAGCCGCCGAGGGGAACACGAGCTCGGGAACGTGAGCCGCCGCGTCGCACGTGACGGATCGTGGCTCTGAGGGTTCGCCTGTCGATAGCGCACCGAATTCCAGAAGTACGACGGGACGGACGTATCCGGTTCCCGTCGCCAGCGGCTCGTACGTGACCGTGACGGTCGCGCCGTCGACGCCGACCTTCGCAGTCGGGGAGAGCTCTGCCAGTCGTGATTCGAGTGTCGGCACGACGGTCTTCGCGGTCCACTCGTCGAGGCGCCCCCGAATGGTCTTCGTCCACTTCTGCTCCTGGCTCGGATTCGCCGGAATCGCTTCGCTTCCGGGTTCAGCGAGATCTGGAGCGATGGCCCTGATGTCGTAGGTGAGGGCGACGTCTTCGGAGAACCTTGCGATGACGTCGTACGCCTTCGACAGCGAGGTCCCTCCCTTGAAGATAAGGTGGCTTCGGAAAGGGCCTTCGAAGAGCGTCTCGAGCGCCCAGACGACCCACACATCCTTCTCGAGCAGGTGTACGGGCCGCCCGGACCGATCCGCTGCCACGCCCAAGGCGTCTGCCTGGTCTCGTCGCGACAGGGAGAAGAAGGCTTCAGCCACGAACAGGTAGCAGGGCGCTCAGTTCCTGCGCCATCCAGGTGGGCACTCTGCCGCGCACGTGCGATAGCTCTTCGATCGTCTCAGGCGATAGTCTGCTCTTGAGTTCAGCGGCCAGCGCTCGACCACGCTCCCTGCCTCCCCATGCGAGCACCCGAATCACGGCGCCAGCGGGCCTCTCGGCAAGCGTCAGCTGCCAGCGCGGAACATGCTGGAGTTCGACCGTCTGCGCACCGAGCTTCAAGTGGCGCGTGCGTCCCGATGTCACGTACACCGGACGCAGCGGCACCTGCGTCGTCAGTCCGAGCTGGTTTGCGGTGGCAGCGCCGCTGGGAGCGATGGCCTCACCGGTCTCCTTCTGAACGGCTTCGAGGACCGTCGACACCTCTGGACTGCGCAGGCCGAATCGCGTGTGAACGGGGCGCAGGTACAGCCCTCTGCCGATTCGCAGGAGCTGCCCTCGGCGCGTCATGCGCGAGAGCGCCTGATCGACGGCGGCTCGACTGCCCAGGTGCAGTAGCCCCTTGGCGGAAACCGGCACCGCCTCGGGCCAAGTCTCCAGCTCTGCAGCAATTCCCTTTGGAAGGTGTGCCGAACGCATGTCAGAAATATATCACTATTTCTGACACATACGCTAGCTGTGGCACCTGAGGTGGCCCGAGACCGCTCGCCCATCCTTCGGCTATCTACCAGCAATTCGACTGAGACTCTCTCGAAGCCTTCCTATTGCTTTCCCACAAGAGATGTGTGATGCTCCTTTGGGTAACCAATATGGGAAAAACCGAAGTCTGGCAGGGAACCCTGGCCCTCATGGTCCTCAAGACGCTCGCGGCCATGGGGCCCCAGCACGGGTATGGCATCGCCCGACGGGTGGAGCAAACGAGCGACGACCTGCTGTCTATCAATCACGGCACGCTCTATCCGGTCCTCTTAAAGCTTGAACAGGAAGGTGCCATCACGGCGGAATGGGGGGTCTCGGAGAACAATCGCCGCGCAAAGTTCTACAAGATCACCAAGGCGGGACACAAACAGCTCACCTCCGAAGAGGCGCAGTGGGCTCAAGCCACGGAAATCGTCGCTCGCTTCGTTGCGCTTAGGGATTTGAAGGGATGAGACGCACGCTGCGCCGCACCTGGAATCGTCTGCTCGGAAGCATCCTTCACCGAAACGCCGACGGCGATTTCGGTGACGAGCTCGATTCACATATCCAATTGTTGACCGAAGAATACCTTCGGCGCGGTCTCTCACCGGAAGAGGCGCATCGCCGCGCCAGAGTCCAGTTTGGCAGCGTCGAGGCAGCAAAGGAGCGCTACCGCGATCAGCGCGGCCTGCCGTGGCTGGATGATCTGGAGCGTGATCTGCGGCATGCGTTGCGCTCGCTACGGCGCACTCCCGGTTTCACAGCGGTCGCTCTCTTGACGCTGGCACTCGGCATCGGCGCCAACGCCGCGATCTTTGGCATCGTCGACGGCGTGCTGCTTCGTCCGCTTCCGTATAGCGACGCAGACAGGCTCGTCCGCCTTTACCAGGCCAACGCCGAACAGGGATTACGAAACGCTGCCAGTTCTCTGTTGGATTTTGAAGACTGGCACGTGCAGGCTCGCACACTTGGGCCAATGTCCGCATACCAGTATGGGCCCGTGATCGTGACCGGGCTCGGAGATCCACTCGAGATCGAGAGTGCGTTTATCGCTGGAGATTTTTTCGGGACGTTCGGCGTGCCGGCCGCTATCGGCCGTTCGCTGCTGGAAGAGGATATTCGGCAGGCACGCCCCAACGCCGTGATCAGCGAGCGTCTCTGGAGGACGTACTTCGCGACCGACCCGCGTGTACTCGGGCGCGCCATCGTGTTCTATGGGCGGTCTTACACGGTTGTTGGAGTGATGCCCTCGCGTTTCCGCTATCCAACGCCGGAGACGGACGTGTGGACGCCGCGCTCGGTACTGTCTGAGTTGGAGATCGGACGGAACGTTCGGAACCAGCGGTTTCTCGATGTGGTGGCGCGTCTCGCCGACGGTGCGAGTGTGGAAGTGGCGCAAGCGGAGCTCAACGCTGTTGCCTCCCGCCTTGCACTCCAGTATCCGGCCACTAACGCTGGATGGACCGGCATAACGGTTGTGCCTCTCCAGATGGCCATCGTTGGGGACGTAGACCGCACGCTCGTGCTCGTATTTGCCCTAGCCGGCGCCATCCTGCTGATTGTGTGCGCCAATCTCGCCAACATGTTGCTGGCGCGCGGAACTGCACGATCGCACGAAATGGCCATCCGCACTGCCCTTGGGGCGAGCCGAATGCGCATCGTCCGTCAGGGCCTCACCGAAGCCCTTTTGCTCGGGCTCGTTGGCGGTGCACTCGGAATCGTGCTCTCGGTGTTGACTGTGCAACTCGTCTTAGAGCTGAGTGCAGGTACACTTCCACGCGTAGAAGACGTCCGAGTCGATGGCCGGGTGGCCGGTTTCGGGTTTCTCCTCGCGTTGGCCACTGCGCTCGCTTTCGGACTCGTACCGGCACTGAGTGGCGCGCAGGCGAAGCCTCACGACAATCTCAAGGACGGTCGCAGAGTCGCCGCGCGAGTACCGCAAGTGCAACGTGTGCTCGTGGTCGCGCAGGTCGGCTTAGCCGTGGTGCTCGTCGTCAGCGCCGGACTAATGGCGCGTAGCTTTCTCGCTCTGCGGGGCGCCGATCCCGGCTTCGAGCCAAAGAATGCGCTCGCTGTGACGATGCAGATCAACCTCACGGGCGTGGACCGCCCAGGTCCTCACATCATCCAGCGGCGAGAGGAATGGATCGAGCGGATCAGCGCACTCCCAGGCGTCGTGAGCGTCGGGACAATTACCAGCCTCCCGCTTCGCGACAAATGCAAAGACTATATCGAGTTTACGCGCGCCGACGGCACCGGCGGGCCCGACGGAGGGCCGCTCCGCGCGGACAATTGCCTAGTCAGTTCTGACTATCTGGCAACGATGAGGATTCCCCTGCTTCGAGGGAAGCCCCTCCCGGACAGACTAACGGAGGGTGCGCCGCGCCCGTTTCTCATCAGCGAAACGGCCGCTCGGCGTTTCTGGCCCGGTCAAGATGCGCTCGGTCAGGTCGTGCGCCTCGTGACGGGACGGAGAGGACAGGCCATAGTTATCGGCGTGGTAGGCGACGTGCGGCAGGTCGGACTTCGCCAGGACCCGCCATCTGCTGTGTACTTCCCTCAGGCAATTGGTCCGCGCGCCGTGACCACGCTGGTGGCCCGCACTGCCGGGGACCCATTGATGTTGGCCGGTCCGATTCGAGAAGCCGTTCGGAGACTGGACCCCAATCAAGCCATCCGCAGCATCACCGCGCTGAACGGAGTGATCTCTGAATCCATCGCACGTGACCGCTTCTTCACGATCCTCTTTGGGTCCTTCGGCGCACTGGCGCTCGTGTTGGCAACTATGGGCGTTTACGGCGTACTCGCGTACTCGGTCGCCGAGCGGACACAGGAAATCGGCGTGCGGATGGCATTGGGCGCCGACCAGCGCCAGGTGATCGGCATGGTGATCGGACAGGGCGGACGACTCGTCGCGATTGGTCTCACCGTCGGCCTCCTAGGTTCACTCATCCTCATGCCCTTTTTGGCATCACTCCTCTACCAGACAAACCAGTACGACCTTTTGACGTTTGTCACGGTCCCCGTGGTACTCGCGACGGGGGCATTGATCGCCTGTGCACTGCCCGCGTGGCGCGCGGCGAGTGTGGAGCCGATTACTGCGCTCCGCGCAGAATAACTAGTGCCCTGACCTGCCGGGGTTCTTCGGACCAATCACTACTGGAGAATGGCGCCAGTTGAGGGGACCGGCTTTTTCGGACCACTACGTGGGTGAATTTGCGGCCCCCGTCATTGCCTTCCGAGCGTATTCATTGGGGCTTTGGCCCATGAGAGCTCGGTGAGGATGATTCTCATTGTAGTCCTGTCTCCACAGCTCG
>DATLXP010000038.1:0-14871 GCA_035575695.1 Vicinamibacterales bacterium | reverse complement strand
ATCCCAGTTCGAGACGTCGACGATCTGCCGGTAACTCGCCCCGTCTGCTGCCACGGTTCCTGCACCGCCGCCGCGCTCGACAGAGGTGATGTTGAACGCCGGTACGAAGGGATGCGGAAACGCGCGCATGTGCATCCGACCCCATCGCCATCCGCTCCAGTCGGCCCCCTGCTCGGTGACGAGCCGCCCCAGCGCCTTCCGCAGACGCTCCTCGGTACTGTCGCGTGAAGCAGGCGCGGTCCGCCACGTCTCATAGAGGGCGGCCTCGGCGCTGTCGCGGCGGTACACCGCGTCCCATCGTTCCAGCATGCCGCGCGCGCGTTCGACGTTGGCGTCTCTCGCCGTCCAGCCCTTGAAGATCGCGAGGTCGGCTGCCGCACGCAGCGAGTAGGCGTCATGCTGCATCCGCGCGTGGTCCTGAAGGGTGTACTGCTTGCCAGGACGGAGCATCTGCAGCAGACGGGTGATCCGATCGAATTTAGTATCCGCCGCCTTGAACATGAGCGGCGGCGTGTATCCCTTTGGCTGGATATTGTGGTTCGCGGTGACGATGAACCCGCGGGCCGGGTTCAACTCACGCGGAAGGTTTGTTCGAAACCCCTTCCACTCGAACGCACCCGTGCCAGGCACAGGCAACCGTCCGCTCCAGCCCTGGCGCGCGGGCGTCAGTGCCGACGCCTGCCACGAGATGTTGCCGTCTACATCGCCGCAGATCAGGTTCTCGGAGGGCGCCTTCCAATACATGGCAGCGTCGAGGAAACGCCGGCAGTCGCGCACCTGGGCCAGGCGAAGTCCGGCGAGGTACGGGGCCGTTCCAGGCTCGCCCAACGCGGATCGCAGTGCATACGCACGATGTCGTTCACGATCGACGAAGAAGATCGGCCCGTGGCGGCTGAACTTCATCGCGACGGACTCCGCGCCCGCACCCTTCACTGGAATCTGCTCGCGGACGACGCGCAGTGGCTCCCACGTGCCGTTCCACTTGACCTCGTCTGCGTTGGCGGGATTCAGCTCTTCGACATAGACGTCCTGCTGGTCGGTACCGACGATCGTGAGGCCCCAGGCGATCCGGTCGTTGTGCCCGATGGCGACGCCAAGAAACGGCGGCTCCGACGCGCCGATCACGTTCCAGCCTGGGCCGTTGAGGTGCACGATGTAGCGTAGCGAGGGGTTGGTCACCTCGCGATGTGGGTCGTTGACGACCACCGGCTTGCCGGTGACCGAGAGTGCGCCGCTCACCACCCAGTTATTGCTGCCTGGCTCGCGGATGCTGCCGGTGGGCTGCTCGCCCGGCGTGGTGCCGGCGAGCGCGCCGTACTCGGGGAGGACGAGCGGCCGGGGCGTCGCGCCGGGCCCTCGAGTCGCCGCCAGCACCGCGTCGGTAATGGCTGTCACGTCCAGACCGGCAGGCACGACGAGATCCTCGAACGGATCAGGGTTCCTGAGGCGGTTTGCCGCTGCCGGACCCAGCTCCGCCACGCTGCGCGCAAGCTGCAGCTCCGCCGCCGCGTCCCCGAAGGTGGTCTGGCGCAGAAGCAGCGTCTCGAGCGTCCACGGCCCGGGGCGGATTCCGGTGAGCATGAACTCCACCGGCAGCGTGCCGGCGCGCGTGGCTTCCGCGATCCAGGCATTCACACCCGCGGCATACGCGGTCATGATCCCGCGCGCATCGGGGTGATAGCTGGCCAGCTCCGCGTCACCGATGGCGCCCCGGAACTTGAGGAGGCGAGTCTGGCGGTCGCGCGGGAGCGCGGCCGGCCCGAGCACTTCGGCCAGCCGCCCTTCGGCGCCGCGGCGCCACATCTCCATCTGCCACAGCCGGTCCTGCGCCGTCACGTACCCCTGCGAGAAGAACAGGTCGCCGGTCGACTGCGCATAGATGTGCGGCACACCCCACGAATCGCGCCGCACGTGGACCCGTCCCTTCAGCCCCGGCACCGGGATCGTGCCATCGATCTGCGAGAGGGCGGCGCGTGACAGGGATCCGAGGGTTGCCGGCTGCGGACGAGCCGGGGGCTGCAGCACCGCGAGGAGGACGAGAAACACGACGCATCGGGCCATGGGGAGAATCTAACTTACCGTCCCATCTTTCACCACGGCACAACTTGCGGGATGATGACGGGATGGACCAGCACATCGACCCCCGCATCGATATCGGCCATGTGCATCTCAAGGTCGCCGATCTCGAACGCGCCGTGACGTTCTATTCGGGCGTGCTCGGCTTCCAGCTCACTCAGCGGATGGGCACATCCGCGGCGTTCCTGAGCGTCGGCGGCTATCACCATTACATCGGTCTGAACACCTGGGAGTCGCTGGGAGGGGCACCGGCGCCCCCCGGCAGCACCGGGCTGTATCACTTCGCCATCCGGTACCCGGACCGGGGGTCACTCGGCGACGCCCTGCGACGGCTGCGCGAGGCCCACGTGCCGGTCGATGGTGCGAGTGATCATGGCGTGAGCGAGGCGATCTACCTTCGGGATCCTGACGGTAACGGCATCGAGCTGTACCGCGACCGTCCGCGGGACGAGTGGCCAACGGCCGGCGATGGTTCGTTGATGATGGTGAGCGAGCCGCTGGATCTCAGGGCGTTGTTGCGTGACGCCTGCCAGCCGCGCGTGCCGCCAACCGCCGGCGCCGACGGCTCGCTCTCGATACCGCTCACCGACAGCCACCGGCAGCGCCTCGGCGACCTGCGGATGAAGCTGCTCACCCTGCACAAGGCGCTGCTCGATGACACGAGGGTCGCGTACGAGCTCGACAGGGGTGCCGTGGGATCGAACACCAACCTGTTGCAGCTCGTGATCAACGATCCGTGGTTCGCCTGGCTGCACTCGGTGTCAGAGCTGGTGGTGCGGATCGACGAGACGATCGGCCCGAGCTCCCCGGCGACGGACAAGGAGGCGCTGGAACTCTCCGAGCAGGTCGACAAGCTCCTCACGGCGTCGGAGACGGGTGAAGGGTTTCATCGCCGGTACTTCGAGGCGCTGCAGCGCCAGCCGGCTGTCGTGCTCGCGCACGCCGACGTGCGGCGGACCCTCAAGGCGATGAAGGAGTAGGGTGACGAAACCGCGGCGCCAACTGGACCGATCGATCGTGGACGGCCCGATCGGGAGGGCCGTGTGGAAAATCGCGTGGCCGACGGTCCTGCAGAATGCCGTCGGCGGGTTGCAGGGGATCATCGATCACGCGCTGGTCGGCCATTTCGTCGGATTCACCGCAAATGCGGCCATCGGCGTCAGCTGGCAGATCTTTCTCGTCGTCATCGTCTTCATCAGCTCGTTGTTCACGGGGATGGGTGTGCTCGTCGCGCGTTTCGCCGGCGCCAACGACCACGAGCGCGTTGACCGGACCGTCTACCAGGCCTTCCTGACCGCGTTCCTCCTGGCGGTCGGCGTCCTGGCGCCTCTCGGCTACATCCTCGCGCCGGCGCTGCTGGAGCTCGTGAACGCGACCCCGGCGGTGAAGGCGGAGGCGTTGCCGTTTCTGCGCATCATGTTTCTCTTCAGCATCGGCCTGCTGATGTTCTTCATGATCGGGGGAGCGCTGCGGGCGGCGGGGGATGCGCGGACCGGCTTGTATCTCGGCCTCGCGATGACGGTGTTGAATATCGCGCTCAATGTCATCCTGATCCGGGGCGCGGGGCCGATCCCCGCGTTCGGAACCAAGGGGGCCGCCATGGGGACCGTCATCGCGAGCATGACGGTGTCGGGCGTGGCGATCTGGATGCTTCTGGCGGGCAAGCTTGTCGTGCATTTCCCCCGCGGTATGTCGTGGAAGCCGGACTGGACGATCATCCGCTCGCTCTTCAAGTTCGGCCTCCCGGCTGGTGTCCAGGGTGTTGCCATGAATGTCGCGGGGGTACTGTTGCTGCGCTTCATCGGGTCCCTCCATTACAGCGCCGAGGCGCAGGCGGCCTTCGCGGTCGGGTATTCGGAGCTCTTCTCCCTGATCACCTGGACCTCGGTAGGCCTGATGGGCGCCGCAGCCGCGGTCGCAGGGCAGAACCTCGGCGCCGGAAAGCCTGAGCGCAGTGAACGTGCGGTGCACCTCGCCGCGCGCATCGGACTCTGCGTCGCGGCGATCATCGGTGCGCTGTTCCTGTGGATCCCGGAACGACTGCTCGCCATCTTCGGCCTGCATGAACCGATCGTCGTCGGTCTCGGGACCGAGTTGCTTCGCTATCTGAGCGTATCGGGACTGTTCATTACAGTCGCACTCACCTACACGGGGGGGTTGCAGGGTACGGGCGACACGAGGAGTCCGCTGTTCATCACGCTCGTCTCCCAGGTGATGGTGCCGCTCGGCATCTGTTTCACGGCGCAAGCCATGGGCACGCTGCAGTCGAGTACCGTGTGGACGGCCATCCTCGTTGGTCACTTCACACGCTGCGCACTGTCGGTCGCGCGTTTCCACCAGGGCCGGTGGCGGACGATCCAGGTGACCTGATCCGTGCTGGCCGACTGATTGCAAATGACCGCCCGGAGGTTAACGATGAGGTGGACGCCGGGCGGACGCGGAAATATTGACGACCAGAGAGGTCGTTCGGGCGGGATGGGCGCTGTGCCGATGGGCATCGGTGGGGTGCTCGTGCTGCTCGTGTTGAGCTGGTTTACGGGTGTCGACTTTCTCTCCCTTGTCGGCAACAACCCCGCGCCCCAGTCGCAGACGACCGGGGAGTCTGGCCCTGTCGCCTCCACCCCCCAGGAGGAGAAGACGGTCGATTTTGTCGACGCCGTCATCGAAGACACGCAGAAGACCTGGGAGCAGTTGCTGGGAAGCCGCTACGAGCGCACGCGCGCGGTGCTGTTCAGGGACGGAGTGCAGTCGGGCTGCGGTGCCGCCCCGGCGGCTGTCGGGCCCTTCTATTGTCCGGGCGACAAAAAGGTGTACCTGGACCTGAGCTTCTTCAACGAACTGCAGACGCGGTTCGCTGCCCCGGGCGAGTTTGCCCAGGCGTACGTCCTCGCGCACGAAGTGGGTCATCACGTGCAGACGATCACGGGTGTCGAGTCTCAGGTCCGACAGCGACAGGCCTCTGGCGGGGACCGCAACGCGTTGTCGGTCCGCATGGAGCTGCAGGCCGACTGCTTTGCGGGCGTGTGGGGATACCACGCCAACAAGGCGGGCCGGTTTCAGCAGGGGAAGATCGAGCTCGACCCGGGCGATCTGGAACAAGGACTGCGGGCCGCCTCAGCCATAGGAGACGACACGATCCAGAAGCAGACAACCGGCCAGGTCCGGCCCGACAGGTTCACGCATGGCTCCTCGGCCCAGCGCGTCGAGTGGTTCAAGCGCGGCTTCGACACCGGGGACCCACAGGCGTGCAATACGTTTCAATAGAGACAGCGCGTAACTCCTAACTCCTAACTGCAGGTGTGAGCATGAAATACCGGCGACATTTCCCGATCTTCGCGGCAGCGGCGATGTTGGTTCTGGCAGCGTCGGTGGACGCTCGGCAGAGACCGCTCACCCAGGCGCAACGAGAGGCCGAGAACGAGCAGGCGCGTTTTCGCGCCCTGGACCGCAACACCGACGGCGTGATCACCCGGCAGGAATGGCGCGGCAGCACGCGATCGTTCACGCTGCACGACACCAACCGCGACGGTGTGCTGTCGGGCAGCGAGATCTGGATAGGGGGACGCCGCAAACCCGCGCGTGCGTCCGATGCCCGCGCCTACACCGAGGAAGATCAGCACCGGGACGACCTGCTCGAAACCTTCTACCGGGCGGACCGCAATGACGACGGGCGCCTGGAGGGGACCGAGTGGTGGAGTGATCGCGTGACGTTCGATCGCGTGGACCGGAACCGCGACGGGTTCGTGACGGAACAGGAGTACGTCGACAACGGCGAGATGATCGAACCCGTGGCCGCGACACCCGTAGTCAGCGCTCCACCCTCCAGTGAGACTGCCGCGTACCGGAGTGGTCATGAGCGCGGCCTGATCGAGGGACGGCAGGCAGGCAAGGAAGACAAGACGCTTCGCAACGAGTGGGACCTCGAAGGGCAACGGGAGCTCGAACAGGCCGACTCGGGCTACAACACGCAGGTAGGAGTCCGGGAGGAGTACCAGGCCGGCTACCGCGCCGGATTTCGCATGGGATACAAGCAGGGATTCGGACCGCGATAGCTCACCGGTTCAGGGTTCAGGGTTCAGGGTTCAAGGTTCGCTGTCGTTGGAACCCCGAACCTGGAACCGGGAACCTTGAACTGGTACGATTGACCATGTCGTCACAGACGCCAGCGATCGGGCGCTCGGTACCCCGTCGCGAAGGGCGCGCCAAGGTCACAGGACGCGCACGCTACATTGACGATCTGACGCTCCCGGGCATGCTCCACGGCGTGACCGTCCGGAGTCCGCGGCCACGGGGGACGATCCGCAATATCTCGTTTGGACCGGGCGTCCCCTGGGATGAGGTTACGGTCGTCACCGCCGCCGACATCCCCGGCAAGAACATTGTCACGCTGATCAAGGAGGACCAGCCCTATCTGGCCGACGGTCGCGTCAATCACGCGGAGGAGCCGATCCTCCTGCTCGCGCACGCCGACCGGCACCTTCTCGAGGAAGCCCGCCGCCAGGTCACCATCGACATCGATCCCCTCCCGGCCGTCCTGACGATCGACGACGCGCTCGCCGCGACGCACGTGATCTGGGGAACGGACAACATCTTCAAGACGTATGTCGTGGCCCGGGGTGACGTGGACGCCGCCTGGGGCGACGGCGTCACGAGCATCGTCGAAGGGGAGTACGAGACGGGCGCGCAGGAGCAGCTGTACATCGAGCCGAATGGCATGGTGGCGATCGCGGACCCGGCCGACGGCGTCACGGTCTGGGGCTCGATGCAGTGCCCGTACTACATTCACAAGGCGCTCGCCGGGCTCTTCGCGTTACCCGCCGACAGGATCCGCGTCGTCCAGATGGAAACCGGAGGAGGGTTCGGCGGCAAGGAAGAGTACCCGTCGATCATCGCTGGCCATGCGGCATTGCTGGCCTGGAAGGCCGGGCGCCCGGTCAAGTTGATCTACGACCGTGCGGAAGACATGGTCGCCACGACGAAGCGGCATCCTTCGCGGACGCGGATACGGTCCGGTGTCGATGCGACAGGGAAGCTCGTTGCGATGGACATCGACTTCGTCGTTGACGGCGGCGCCTACTGCACGCTGTCGCCCGTAGTGCTCTCGCGGGGAACGATCCATGCGGCAGGGCCGTATTTCTGCCCCAACATCCGCGTCCGGGGGCGCGCGGTGGCGACCAGCGTGCCTCCGCACGGAGCGTTCCGGGGATTCGGCGCTCCCCAGAGTATTTTCGGTCTCGAGCGGCATATGGACCGGGCGGCGGCGGCCGCGGGTCTGGCGCCCGACGAGTTCCGACGGGCCAACTTCATCAAGCCGGGCCAGACGAGCGCGGTTGGACAGGTGATGCGGGATCCCGTCGACATGGGCGCGATTCTCGACCGCGCGCTCGCGCTCTCCGGGTATCACGAGAAACGAACGCGATTTGCCGCCAACGACGCGACGGGGGCCGTGCGCAAGGGCATTGGCTTCGCGACCTTCATGCACGGCGCGGGCTTCACGGGCTCGGGCGAGGACCACCTCGCGTCGATCGTGACGCTGGAGGTCACCCGCGAGGGCCGCGTTCGCGTGCTGACGGCGAGTACGGAGATCGGCCAGGGCACGATCACAATTTTTTCTCAGATCGCCGCCGACGCGCTCGGCATCGATGTCGAGGACGTCGACATCGCCCAGCCGGACACCGCCATCGTGCCCAACAGCGGGCCCACCGTCGCGTCACGGACGTGTATGGTGGTCGGCAAGCTGGTTGAGTCTGCGGCCCACGCGCTCCGCCGCACGCTCGCCGACGTCGGCCTGCCCGCCGAGGGGTATTCGCGCGACGAGTTCCATCACAAGTGCCGCGTGCATGTTGAGCAACATGGCGTGCTGCGGGCGTCCGCGCAGTACACCGCGCGACAGGACGTCAAATGGGATGACGAGAAATACGAAGGTGATGCATACGGCTCGTACGCGTGGGCCGCGTACGTCGCGGAAGTGTCGGTGGACATGACCACCTTCGAGATTCGCGTGGACGACTTCGTCGCGGTCCAGGAGGTCGGGAAAGTCATCAACCCCGTGCTCGCGGCAGGGCAGATCGAGGGGGGCGTCGCGCAGGGGATCGGCTGGGCGCTCTATGAAGACGTCGTGTGGCGTGAAGGACGCATGGCCAACGCGCAGATGACCAACTACATCATGCCCACATCGGCGGACCTGCCAGCCATTCGCGTGTTCTTCGAAGAGGTCCCCTACCCCCATGGGCCCGCGGGCGCGAAGGGGATCGGCGAGCTGCCGATGGACGGCCCTGCTCCGGCTATTGTGAACGCCGTCGCGCATGCGACAGGCGTGGACATCCGGCGGATTCCGCTGACCCCCGAGGCGCTTGCCGCGCTCGTAGGGGTGGCGCATGGATAAGCCATCGCCAGGCATGGGTTCTCACGTGCCGGAGGTGCGCTGTCGCGTGAACGGCGAAGCGGTCAGCCTGCAGGGGCACCCGATGTCGCGCCTGCTCGACGTGTTGCGCACGACACTGCGCCTCACCGGGACCAAGGAGGGGTGCGGCGAAGGGGAGTGTGGCGCGTGCGCGGTCACGATTGACGGCCGGCTCGTCAACAGCTGCCTGATCCCGCTGCTCCAGGCCGAAGGCACGTCGATCGTGACGATCGAAGGCATTTCATCCGGCGACGAACTGCATGCGGTACAGCAGGCGTTCATCGAGTACGGTGGGGCGCAGTGCGGCATCTGCACGCCCGGGATGGTGCTTGCCGCGACGGTGCTGCTCGATCGTGTGGCCGAGCCGTGCCTGGAGGATGTGCAGCACGCGCTCGCGGGGAACCTGTGCCGGTGCACGGGGTACATGCGCATCTTCGAAGCGGTCCTCGCGGCGGTGAAATACCACCGGCCGCCAGGAGTGGTCGCATGAGGACGTGGCTCGCTGACTTCGACATGCGCAACGCGGCATCGCTGGACGACGCCCTGGAGGTGCTCGCCGGTGAGCCTGGCGCATGGACTCCGTTTGCCGGGGGCACCGATCTCATGGTGCTGCTCGAAGCCGGCAAACTGACGAGGAAACGGTACCTGAATCTCTGGTCGATCGACCAGCTCCGTGGCATCCGGGAGGACCCGCAGGTCGTGACGATCGGGGCGCTCGCGACGTACACCGACCTGCTCGAGAGCCGGGTCCTTCAGGACGAGTTTCCCCTGGTCTGCGCGGCCGCGCGCGAGACGGGCGCTGTCGCGATTCAAAACCGTGGAACGATTGGTGGCAACATTGCGAACGCGTCCCCTGCAGCTGACCTGCCGCCTGCTCTCCTGATCTACGATGCGGCGTTGCAGATCGCGTCAACGCGTGGCCGGCGTGTCGTGTCCTACGTGGATTTTCACAAAGGGTACAAGGTGATGGACCTTGCGCCCGACGAACTGATTACCGCCATCACCGTGCCGCGTGGGCGCGGCGGGTGGATCCAGTCGTATCGGAAGGTTGGGGCCCGCCGCGCGCAGGCGATCTCCAAGGTGTGTTTCGCGGCTGCCGCAGACGTGGTTGCCGGTCAGGTCCGCGATATCCGCATCGCGTTCGGGAGCGTGGCGCCCACGGTTGTGCGGTGCACGAGGACCGAGGCGGCGCTGCGCGGGCAGACGCTCACCCGCGACCTGGCGGCTGCCGCGCGCGCCTATGTGGACCGGGACGTATCGCCCATCGACGACATCCGTTCGAACGAACGCTATCGCCGCACCGTCGCGGCCAATCTGCTCGAGCAGTTCCTGGTTGGAGGCCTCCGTTGACCCTGGTTCGCATTGGATTCACATCTTTCGTCGCTGCCGTCGTGCTCTGGTCATGTCCGGTCTCGGCGGGGCAGGACGCCACGCCAAACCAATCGGCAGAAGTCGAGATGGCGCTCTCGAAGGTTTCCCCAAGCCTCGTTCGCATCCACGTTGTCACCGTCGATCACCGCGACGGACGTGAGCTGAAGCGCGAGGCGTCCGGCAGCGGCACGATCATCACCGCCGAAGGTCATGTCGTCACCAATCATCACGTCGCCGGACGAACGCGCAGCATCGTCTGCACGCTGCCGACACGCGAAGAGGTGCCGGCCGAGCTCGTCGGCACGGACCCCCTGTCGGACATCGCGATCCTCAAGTTGAAGCCCTCGAAGCCGCGCACGTTTCCTGTCGCACGTTTTGGTGATTCCTCGGCGCTGAGAGTCGGAGAGCGCGTCCTGGCGCTCGGGAGCCCGCTCGCCCTGTCCCAATCGGTGACGATGGGGATCGTCAGCAATACCGAGATGATCATGCCGGGGATGTTCTGGCCCTTCAACCGCATGACGCTGGACGGCGAGGACGTCGGATCGATCGTCCGCTGGATCGGGCACGATGCCGCGATCTTCGGCGGCAACTCCGGCGGTCCACTCGTGAACATGAAAGGGGAGATCGTCGGCGTCAACGAGATCAGCTTTGGATTGGCGGGAGCGATCCCGGCCGACCTGGCGCAGGAAGTGGCGAATGCGCTGATGAAGAACGGGCGTGTCAGCCGGGGCTGGATCGGGCTCGAGGTCCAACCGCTGCTGAAGTCGTCCACCGTGTCGCGCGGGGCGCTGGTTGGCGGCACGATCGACGGGTCCCCCGCGGAGAAAGCAGGGTTTGCGTCGGGGGACGTCCTGATCAGGCTCGCAGGGAGCGATGTCTCCGTTCGCTTCGGCGAAGAGATCCCCCTCTTCAACCGTCGCGTGATGCGATTGCCGGTCGGGCGCCCCGTCCGGGCGGTCGTCCTGAGGAAGGGTGTCGAAAAGACGCTGACGGTGACGCCGGCCGACCGCGAAAGCGCGGAAGCGCGCATCGAGGAGCTCGTGCGGCTTGGCATCACTGCGTCGAACGTCACATCGTGGGCAGCGAAGGAACTGCGCCGGCCGGATCGCGTCGGGGTTCGTGTGCGCGGCGTCCGTCCTGGCGCCCCCGCGGACGAAGCGAAGCCCGGTTTGAGGGATAACGATGTGATCGTCGCGGTGAACGAGACGCCGGTGAAGGACGTGGCCTCGCTTACGGAGAGCGTCGAGCGGCTCGTCCGCGGACGGACGGAGCCGCTGCCCGTGCTGATTGCGTTCGATCGCGGCCCGGAGCGTCTGCTCACCGTGCTCGAGGTCGGACGGCCTGGCGTGCAGGACCCCGGCATGGAGGCGCGCAAGGCGTGGGTCGCTGTGTCGGTCCAGGCGGTGACGCCGGAGATCGCGGACAAGATAGGCATCCCCGGCAAGAGCGGTGTGCGGGTGACGCGCGTGATCGGCGGTGCGGCGGCGACGGCCGGCCTCCGGGTCGGCGACGTGATCACGGCCATCGACGGCAATCCCGTGCAGGCGTCGCAGCCGTCCGAATCCGAGGTCTTTCATACGATGATCCGCCAGTACAGGATCGGGTCCAGCGTGGCGCTATCGACCCTGCGCGGCAAAGAGGCACGCGCCGTGACGCTGCAGCTCGAGGGCTCGCCGCGGCTGGCGAGAGAGATGAAGAAGTACGAAGATCCGACATTCGAGTTCCGGGTGCGGGACATGACCGACACCGACCGTCGCGAGCGGGACGTGCCAGGCTCTCAGAAGGGGGTCCTTGTCGAAGCCGTGCGCGAAGGCGGATGGGCGGCGCTCGCGCAACTTGGCGACGGTGACATGATCCTTGCGATCGACGGAGAGCCTGTGGCGGACGTGGCGGCGGTGCAGTCCAAAATGGAAAAGGTCGCCTCCGCCAGGGCGGCCGCCGTCGTGCTTCACGTGCGCCGCGGCGTGCGCACGTTCTACGTTGAAATGCTGACAGGATCAAAGGAGCCCGCGTGAGAAAGCCCTTCGTCGCCGGTGTCATCGCGGTGGGACTTCTGTGTACGGACGCAGCGGCGCAGGATCCGCGGGCTGCCCTGCGCGAGGTCGGCAAGAAGTGGCAGGACGCCATCGTCAGCGTCAAGGTGTCATTGAAAGTACGGATGTCGATGGGCGGTCGCGAGGTGCAGTCCATGGACGACACGGTGGAATCGGTGGCCACGGTGATCGACCCCTCCGGCCTAACGGTCATGTCGCTGAGCACGCTCGACCCAGGCGCGATGATGAGCCGCCTGATGGGGGGAATGGGCGGGGATCAGAAGATGTCGATCGTGTCGGAGCCGTCAGACGTCCGGATCCGGCTGGCTGACGGCCGAGAACTCCCGGCGTCGATCGTGCTGCGCGATCAGGACCTGGACCTTGCGTTCATCCGTCCGACGGCGAAACCCGTATCCCCCCTGACGGCGGTCAATCTGGCGGATGCCGGCCGCCCGGCAATTCTCGACGACGTCGTGGTGTTGTCGCGATTGGGCCGGATAGGCGGCTGGACTCCGGCGGTCGTGCTCTACAGCGTCGGTGCGATCATCGAGAAGCCGCGGACATTTTTCGTGCTGAACGGACAGGCAGGCACCGGAACGCCGGCGTTCCTCGCCAACGGCAAGATCGTGGGGCTCCTGACGATCCGGCAGGTCGATCCTGGCCGCATGAGCATGTTCGGCATGATGGGCGGATCGGAAGGTGCAGGCGTGATTGCCGTGATCCTGCCGGCCGCTGACGTACTCGAGATAGCGAAACAGGCAGCGCCGGCCGGCGGTTAAGGGCATGCCGTCTCAATACTCCGGAGTGACGGGACAGCTGCATGGGATTGTGAGTGGGCTGGCCAACCGCGTGAGTGGGCATGCCGGGCCGCTGCGGCGGCTTTTGTCCCCTCTCTACGGACGCGCGCTTCAGTTCATGAGCGGGGATCGGGGGATCACCGCGACCATCAACGGCGAAACGTTCAGGATCGATCCTCGATTTCGCGCCGCCCTGCCGGCCCAGTACGAACCGGAACTCCTGCACGTGCTGCGCGAGCGTTTGAGACCAGGCGGGTGCCTGTTCGATATCGGTGCGAACCTGGGCATCTGGGTCCTTCATGCGGCTCGTCTGACCGGTCCATCGGGGCGAATCGTGGCCTTTGAGCCGAATCCGTCCACTGCAGACATACTGCGCACCCACCTTCGCATGAACGGCATCGAGCAACAGGTGCGGGTCGAGCCGCTCGCCGTCGGTGTTCGAAGCGGCGCTGGGCGGTTGTTCGGGGCGGTGGCCGGCGCCGGCACGAGCCGGCTCGGCGAAGCGAATCGCGATGCCCCCGCCGAGCACATGGCAGTAGACGTCACGGTGACCACGCTCGACGAGTACTGCCAGGCGTCAGGCTCCGAGCCCTCTGTGGTGCTGATCGACGTGGAGGGATTCGAACAGGACGTCCTCGCCTGGGGCGCTCGAACAATCGGCGCACAACCGGACGTGACGGTTGTGGTGGAGATGCACCCGACGCTGTGGGGCGTGGACGGCGCCGGGAGGATGCAGCGGCTCCTCGATCAGCTGGGTCGCACAGCCGTATGCATTTCCGGTCAGGCCAACGCGCTTTCGGAGTACGGTCAGGTACTGCTCGAACCGCTCACGGCGAGTCATTCACCGCACAAGGAGATCAATGATGTCCGGACAGACGGAGCGCGGGCCCTTCCCCGTCACGAAGACCGATGACGAATGGCGGGCGCAGTTAACGCCCGAGCAGTTCATGGTGCTGCGCCAGCATGCGACCGAGCGGCCGGGATCCTGCGCGCTGCTGCACGAGAAGCGGGAGGGCACGTTTTCGTGCGCGGGCTGCGCGCAGCCGCTGTTCATCAACGAGCGGAAGTTCGAGAGCGGTACCGGCTGGCCGAGTTTTTTCGCACCGATCGAGGGTTCGATCGGCACGACGGTAGACAAGGGGCACTTCATGGTGCGCACCGAGGTGCACTGCAGTCAGTGTGGCGGGCACCTCGGTCACGTGTTCGAGGACGGCCCGCCGCCCACCGGCTTGCGCTACTGCATCAATGGTGTGGCGCTGGAGTTCGAAGCAAGATAGTCGCTGGTCGGTAGTCGCAAGTCGTCAGTCGAGGGTCGGCCGTCGGCAGGCTCAGTCGTCGCCGGAGAAGTCGATCAGCGCGTCGAAGTCGTAGTTTCCACCCCCCGATGATCCGTAGCTCGACGAGCGGAGGCGTGCCGCCTGCTCGCGGAGCCGGCGCTCCTGCTCCTTGAGCTCCTCGAGCTGACGCCGACGCGCGCGCTCCAGGCCGCCCCCCTGGATGAACCTCACGATCGCCTGAAGCTCGCCGCGATCGAGGAAGGTCCCGTGGCCCTTGCACACATCGATGACGGTGCCGGAGAGCCGCGCGAAGTTCACGCGGTTCATCATCGTGCCGCACCGGACGCACGGGCGGTACCCGACGCGGCCGCCACCGGCCGGCGGCGCGGTCGGTCTGTGATGTATGACGGCCGCCTGCGACTCCTGATCCGCGCAGATCCGCTCGAACGCCGTGACATCCATCCACACCGCGTCGCAGCGACTGCATTCGAGAAGGTGGACGTCGCCGACCGCGACGTCTCCCATTACTGCACGGCAGGCCGGGCACTGCACCTCCGACGGCCGTTCCGTCCTGGCCCACCGAGCGCCGCAGGCCGTGCAGAACGTGGCCTCGTCGAACATCAGCGCGAGGCAGGAGGGACAACTGACTGTCGCGAGGCGAGCCTCGCAATATGCGCATCGCGGCTTCCCCGGATCGGCGGCCGCGCCGCAGTGCGGGCATCGCAGGGTCAAGGCATCCATGGGCTGTACAATCGTATCTCTGACCGCCGGGTTTCAGGTTTCGGACTTCAGGAGATAGACATGGGATTGATGGATTTCATCAAGGGCGAGCTGCTCGAGGTCATCGAGTGGACCGACGATTCGCGCGACACGCTGTCGTTCCGGTATCCCGACGAAGACAAGGCGATCAAGAA
>DATLXP010000037.1:0-14271 GCA_035575695.1 Vicinamibacterales bacterium | reverse complement strand
AGTAAACGACACATCCGAGACGCCGAAACCCACGACCGTCAACAGGCCGCCAGGGTTGACGGTCACGACCGTCGCGTCGCCGGTTCGCCAGTTCCCGCCAGCCGTCACGTCCTTCGTCGTGTTGTCGCTGAAGCTCGCCGTAGCGGTCAACTGCGACGTTTCGCCGATCGCCATGAGCGTGAGGTTGCCACTGATCGAAAGTCCCGTGAGCGCGGGCGGAGGGGCTGTCGGCGTTGTCGGCGCTGGCGGCGTTGTCGGCGGCGATGGCGCCCGGCCACCGTCGCATGCGCCCAGCACCAGGAGCAGCGTCACGGCGGCCCCCCCAACGATTCGAGACGACTGCCCGGCCGATCGACCCTTCATCTGCGTTCCCTCCGTGGTCCCACACTCTCTAAAACGCCGCGGATGACCAAAACCGGACACGGGGGCGCTAGGACTGCACGCGCAGTCATGCCTGACGGGTATAAACTGCCGCCCTCGTGCAGGTGCAGGACGGCGGTGACTTCATTCTCGAGCAGGTGGTCGAGCGCGACTGGATAGGGGGAGCACGGCCCGATCAACGCCGATCGGGACGTGGTGCACGAGACGCACAAGGAGCGGATTACCTCGTCGGGGTGCAGGTGGGGCTGCGACTGCGGCGATCGCCGGGCAGAACCCGATCACGATTAAGATGAAGCTCGAACGGCGGTTCGTGCCTCGACGAGGCCGACGGCGTGCATTGAACGCGCGCTGTCCCTTTTCTGTCCCATCCGTGGACAAACTCTGTGTAATTCGTGCAATCGTTGTAAGGGCGAAAGCCTAAGATTCCCTCAGCGATTCCGGTAAGTGGTTAGTTGACAGGCCCGGCGAAAGCGCTGTGATCCGGTCTGCAAAAGCCCCAAACCTGAGAACACGCTGGACAGTGGACTACGCCACCTGTGTGCAGCACCCCTATTGCACCCCACAGAGAGAAAGGGCGCCGGATTCATTCGGCGCCCTTTGCTGTAAATAGTTGGTGCTATTGAAGTTAATTGGTGGACGGCGGGAGGATCGAACTCCCGGCCTCCGCATTGCGAACGCGGCGCTCTCCCAGCTGAGCTAGCCGCCCACTTTTGGTTGTGCTCGCACCCGGCATGACGTCGCCGATGCCGCTCGTTGAGCGCGAAGCGTGAGCTTATCACGCCGTTTCGCTACCGCGCAATGGACGCGCGGCGGACGTTACTCCGTCGACGTCGCGCGGCGGCTGCGCATCGTCACGACCAGCCCACGAAGCGCCTGCGCTCCGACGGCCAGGCCTGATGTCACGCTCCCGAGTTCCTCGAGCGCTTCGCCGCTCACGTCACCGTGGTCGTCGAGCGCGTCGACTCTCTCCTGCAAGGCTGTGAGGGCGGCGGCGGCATTCAGGGTGCCGCGTAACGACGCTTTCAGTGCCCGGATTTCATTCGTATCTGTCATGCCTCTTCAATTTATCGCAGATTGCAGGATCGGTAATCCTGATTACGTTCTGGTAACGAGCGGACGCGCCGGTCGAGCGCATCCATATACAAATCGACACTTTCTGGTCGGAAAGTGCGGGTTGCCAGGCAGGTACGGGAGGCACCCGCTGGAAGCGGCGTTGCAATTCCGTTCTTACGCCGTGCTCATGCCTGCAGCGCTCGACGTTCGTCCGCCCTCGGTCACGACATCCGGCTTCGCCGACGGTCTGGGGCGCCGTTCGATCCGGTTCGACCGCGAGTGCGGGACAACGCTGGAGTGCCTCCACGTCCGTCCCGAGCTTGCCGCTTTCGAGCAGGCGCTCCGCGCGCAAGCGCAGGTGCTCAACGCCCTCGATGACGAACGGTTCGTTCGCGTCCGGGCGTTCGAACGGATCGAAGGACGGCTCGACGTCATCTCCGAGCTGCTGGCTGGCGACCGCCTGTCCGACATCATCGACGCCCGGGCCACGGGCGAATCGGCCGTGTCGGGCATCGACGCGGCGTTCGGCTTCCTGCTCCAGATCCTCCCCGCGCTGGCAGCCATGCACGCCGCATCGATCGTCCATGGAGCACTCGCCCCCGGGCGCATTGTCGTCACGACGAGTGCGCAGATTGTGATCGCGGACGCGATTTACGGCTCAGCGCTGCCGCGCCTGAACCTGTCGCGGACCCGCCTGTGGCAGGAGCTGGGCGTTGCGGCTCCCCTGAGTGCCGAAGTCGTTCGGCTGGACGCATCGTCCGACGTCGCCCAAGCGGCCCTCACGGCGTTGACGCTGGCGCTTGGCCGCGGCGTCACTGGCGTGGATCCCGCTGCCTCGCTGGCACCACTCGTCCGGGAGGTCGCAGAGATTGCGCAAATCCGCGGCGGGGACTCCCTCGCTGAAAGCGTGCGGGGGTTCTTCGCCTCGACCCTGCCTATGGCCGGACGACGATCAGAGCAGACCGCGGAACAGGCGGCGGCCGAGGTCCGGACCATCGCGAACCGGCAACTTGGGGAAGACACGTGCCTGTCGGCGCTCGCCGACTTCGCGCGTTACGACGTTCAGGACGACCCGGTCCCCGCCGTGCGGGTAAGAGTGCCCCCCCCGGTCGCGGTCGTCGTGGCGGTGCCCCTGCCTGTGGTCGCCGAGGCCCCCGCGCCACTAGCCGTCGCCGAGGCCCCCGCGCCGCTAGTCGTCGTCGGGGCACCCGTGCCTCAGCCCGTCGTCGCGCAGACACCCGCACCCTTAGCCGTCGCAGTGCCCACACCTCTGTCCGTCGCCGTGCAGGCACCCGACGTCCAGCCCGCACCGATTGCCTTCCGGGCCCCCACTCCGCTCGTCGTGCCGATGACGAGGCCGCTGGTTGCCCGTGAGGCCGCCCAGCGCCCTGTGGCGCCCGCGCCGGACACCACGCTCCGGATCAAGGCCGAGCCACCCGCCGGGTACGCTCCGCCTCGGACGACCCGGACGCTGGAGGCCG
The DNA here is from genome assembly GCA_035575695.1 of Vicinamibacterales bacterium. Taxonomy (GTDB): domain Bacteria; phylum Acidobacteriota; class Vicinamibacteria; order Vicinamibacterales; family 2-12-FULL-66-21; genus JACDCA01. The sequence goes on along the minus strand of DATLXP010000037.1, from coordinate 11,356 downwards.
ATTCCCCGATCGAGGCACGCCGGTTTCCGTGGAAGGCCGCCGCTGCTGTGGCCATCCTCACCGTCGGGGTCCTCGGCGGCCGTGGCTACCTGCTGGGCCCTGGCGTGACCGTCGCCCCGCCGCTTGCCCGCACGTCGGCGCCGCCTCCGCCTGTGTCGGCGTCGGCACCGCTACCCCGCGGCGCACTGAACGTCACCAGCCAGCCAACGGGCGCTCGCGTGCTGCTGGACGGCACCGACGCCGGGCAGACGCCGCTGCGGCTGGATGGGGTCGAGGTCGGGCGCCACACCATCACGCTCGTCACGGACACGATGTCGGTCAAGCGCACCGTCCGGGTCGAGGCTGGAAAGACCGCCGCCCTCGACGTCCCCGTCTTCTCGGGATGGGTCACCGTTTTCGCTCCCATCGTTCTCGACGTGGCCGAAGCCGGGCGCACCCTCGGCACGACCGAACAGCGACGCATCCTGCTCTCGCCTGGGCGCCACACGCTCACGCTGACCCACCGCGAGTTCGGCTACTCGAGCGTGCAGAAGGTCGACATCGTGGCCGGCGAAGAGCGAGCCCTCAACCTGACGCCCACCGGCGTCATCAACCTGAACGCGCAGCCATGGGCGGAAGTCTGGATCGACGGTGCCAGGGCTGGCGAGACGCCTCTCGCGAATCTCCAGGTTGCGCTCGGCATCCGGGAGTTCGTCTTCAAGCACCCGCAGTACGGCGAGCGCCGAGTGACGACGACGATCACGTCGACGACCTCAGTCCTGAGCGTCGACCTGACGAAGCCTTCTTTCCTGCCGTAAGACCTTTTCGAATTTCAACATCGTAAGTGGGCGTACAGCTTCTGAGCATGCGCGAGGCCGCAGTGGCCGGTGGGAAACGCGGTGAGGCGCCTGTTTACAGGGGTTGTTCTCCGTCAACACGCCCGCCGCCTCTGGCATCCTGATTGCGATTCGTTTGGGCGTTCCCCCTTTCAGGTGACCCATGTGGAGCTGGATTGTTTGCTACGTGACGGGCCATGACTACGGCGTGTCGTGTGACCATGGGGCGATGTTCCTGCGCTGCATCGAGTGCGGACGTCGCTCGCAAGGCTGGGTCGTTCACGACCACGGTCAGGCGTCGGGCTCCAGGGCCTGACGCGAGGTTGACACCGGCGAACTGCCCTGAGGACAATGGCCTCGTGGCAGCTCTGCGGACATCGTCCGTCCTCGCCTGTTGTGTCGATCGTGCCCTGCCCGGTTCGCTGACGGCGTGACGGCCGCTTCCCGGGTTCTCGCGCAACTGGCGGATCTCGCGGAAATCCGCGGGACCCCGGACGCTGCTGATCTCCGACGCGCGGTCGCGCCACTCGCTGCCCTCACACAAGCCGACATGGCCCGTTTGATCCAGCGGGCTCGCCGGTCCAGTCCCGAGCTACTCCCCGGCGTCCCATCCAGTGTCCAGTGGCGAATCCGAGAGCTTGCCCTCGACGGCGGTGACGACGCCCTGAGGGCAGCGCGTGCCGGCATCCCGCTGCTCCTGAGGCGGCTGCTCGAACTCAACGCCGCAACCCCCCTGCAGACGGCGCAGCTCGTTCGCGAGTGCGGAGTCGCGACCCTTGCCGATCTTTACGCCGCCCTGGATGATGGCCGGGTCGAACGGGCCCTGGGTTCACCGACGGCGACGCGGCTGAGCTCAGCGGCGGATGCGCTCGCACAGGAGCGCAGGCCGATCCCCCTGGGTCGAGCGACCGACGCCCTCGAAGCGATCACGACCCTTTGCGCCAACCATTGCGCCTTGCTCACCGACGTCACGATTGCCGGCGACACCAGGCGTTACGAAGCCCTCGTCGGCGAACTCGTGGTGGTGACTCAAGCGTCGGACCCGGCGGCAGCCACGCTCCAGTTATGCGCGGCGCCGGGGATCGACGATGTGCTGTGCCTCATGGACGGGCGTGCGGTCCTTCTCTGGCAGGAGGCGGAGATCGACGTTCGCATCGCCGCCCCCGCCGAGTTCGGCAGTGTGCTTTTTGCCACAACCGGCGGTCGCCAGCACGTCAAGAAGGTCATGGCGCGGCGCGGTCGGCACACGGCATGCCGGCGCGAAGAAGAAATCTACGTGCAGGCCGGTCTTCAGTACATCCCCCCGGAGCTTCGCGATGGCACGCTGGAGATCGACGCGGCATCAACGGCAGCGCTGCCACGGCTGGTCGAGGGGGCTGACATCCGCGGCGACCTTCACATGCACACGACCTACAGTGACGGGCTGGACACGCTCGAAGCCATGGTCGCGGCCTGCGCACAGCTCGGCTACGAGTACGTCGCGATCACCGACCATTCGGAATCGGCCGCGGCCACGCGGACGCTCACGCTGGATCACCTGGCGCGACAGCGCGATGAGATCGAGCGCGTGCGGGGCCGATACCCGCAGATCACGCTGTTGCATGGCATCGAAGTCGACATCCTTCCGGACGGGCGCCTGGATTTCCCTGACCCCATTCTCGAGCGGCTCGATATCGTTCTCGCCTCCCTGCACGACAGTGCGAGTCATGATGGCGCCACGCTGACGCGGCGCTGCATCGAGGCGATCCGGCATCCTCTCGTGAACGTCATTACTCATCCTGCCAACCGTCTCGTCGGGCGGCGCGCCGGGTATCCGCTCGATTTTGACGCGGTCTACGCAGCCGCCGCGGCCACGGGCACGGCGCTCGAGATCGACGGCGCGCCGAGCCACCTGGATCTCGACGGCGAGCATGCCCATGGGGCCGTGACAGCGGGGGTCACGGTCACCATTGACAGCGACTGCCATCGGGCCACGGCGCTGGCGCGCCAAATGCGACTGGGGGTTGGGACCGCACGCAGAGGATGGGTCGAACAGCGGCACGTGCTGAACGCGCGCCCTCTCGACGAGGTGCGCGCGTTCATTCGTGCGAAGCGAGATGGGACACGCCCGACTGAAGCGACATGAGACGCGCCCGACCTGAAGGTCGGGCCTACGTCATCGGGCCTACGGAATGGGCGGGCCTATTTGCCGGTCGTCATTCTGTCGATGACCTGCTTCACGCCGTCAGTCGTCTTCGCGAGAGAGAGCGCCCTGGCGCGCTCCGCGGCGTTCGCAACCTTTCCAGTCAAGGTGACGACACCTCCGTTGGTTGTGACGTCGATATTCAACCCCTTCACGTCATCATCGACGTAATACTTCGACTGGAGCTTGGTCGTGATCCAGGCGTCGGAGATGTCGTTGCCTGAGCGATCGGCCCGCTCCTGCGACTTGTTCGCGACCCTGTCGGCCTTGGCGTCCGCCCTGTCTTTGGCCCGGTCAGCCTTGTCGTCCATTTTGTCTTTGGCGCGGTCGGCCTTGTCGTCCATTTTGTCTTTGGCGCGGTCGGCCTTGTCTCCGGCTTTGTCGGCCTTGTCGGCCGCCCGGTCGCCAGTGGTCGGGGTTGAGCGCACAAGGGTGAGGCGGTCGACCACGCGGGTCACGCCATCCACCTCCCTGGCTCGCGCCACGGCACGTTGGCGCTCGATGCCGCTGCTCACCTCTCCGGTGAGCGTGACGACCCCGCTGGCCGTGTCGACGTCAATGTTGCGCCCTTTGACGACTGAGTCACCGAAGTACTTTGCCTCCACCTGAGTCGTGATCCACGCATCCTTCACGGTTGTCGACGCCGACCGGTCCTGTGCGGAGGCGGCACTCGCCACCACGCAGACCGCCGCGAAGACCAACGTCCGGAAGACTTTCTGAGAAATCATTGATGAACCTCCAGTGCCACGGACTGCAAGAAACACGCCCCGGCTCAGCAGAACCGGCATGCTAAGATGCCTCCAGCCCTGCCTGAAGAGAACATGCGCCGCTTCATTGGACTTTCGGTCTGTAGCTTCATAATGAGCCTGTCCGCTGCTGCTGCCCAGCGGCCGGCCGCGGCTGAGTCCGCGCCCCAGGTGGCGTCGGCCCTGCAGGCCAGGTATGACACCATCCGTGATTTTGCGGCGGACTTCACTCAGCAGTATGAGAGCGGTATCCTCAGAAAGAAGTTGACCGAGCGTGGCAAGCTCCAGGTCAAGAAACCCGGGAAGATGCGGTGGGACTACGTCGCCCCGGACAAGAAGGTTTTTGTGTCGGACGGTGCTCGCGTGTATTTATGGGTCCCCGCTGACAACCAGGTGACCATGAGTCCCGTGCCCAGAGAAGATGAAGTCACAACGGCTGTGCTCTTCCTCGTAGGAAAGGGCAATCTGACGAGAGACTTCGCGGTCAGCTTCACCGACGATGCTCCCGCGGGTACGTACGGCTTGCGCCTGCAGCCCAAGCTGCCTGAACGTGATTACGACTGGCTGCAACTCGTCGTCGATCGCAAATCGCTACAGATTCGCACGCTGGCGGCCGGAGACCGGCAGGGCGGACAGTCGACGTTCACCTTCACGAACATCAAGGAGAACGTGCGATTGTCCGACAAGACGTTCCAATTCAAAATTCCCCGCGGAGCTGATGTCATCAACGCCGGCACACCCTCGAGATAACCGTTACGCGGGTCGAGCGTCCCTCGCCCTCGCGGCCATCGTCCTGCTTTCCGCGTGCGCCACCACCAGCGCGCTACGCGCGGGGCAAAGGGCGGAGCGGCTGCAGGACTACGACCTCGCGGTCGTCGAGTACACGAAAGCCGCGCGCGCGCGTCCGGACGATCGCACAGCTCGTGCGGCGCTCGATCGCGTCCGCCTGCGTGCGTCACAGGAACACTTCTATCGTGGTCGACGCCTCGCGGCCGCCGAGCGCAACCAGGAGGCCCTCATTGAATTTCAACTGGCCGCCGAGCTCAATCCCACCGACAGCACGGTGGAGACCGCGCTCAAAGACACCCGGCAGAAACTTCGCACGAAGCTCGCCGTGTCCCGGGGTGGGAGAACCGAGCTCGAGACGCTGATCGATCGGACGCGTAATCTCCCGGCTGCAGGCATGGAGCTGCCGACCGGCGTCAAGCTGCCCGACACCCTGACATTCAGCAACGCGAGCAGCCGCCTTGTCTTCAGCGCACTCGCACGCTTCGCCGACGTGAACATCGTGTTCGATCCGGCGTTTCGCGAGACGCCTTTGACGGTCGACCTGCGCAACTCCACCCTCGAGGAGGCGCTGGCATCGCTCACCTCCAGCACCCAGACGTTCTACCGGGTGACGTCCCCACGCACGATCACGATCGTGCCCGACTCCGCGGCGAAGCGCCGGGAGTACGAAGAGTCCATCGTCCGCGTGTTCTATCTCAGCAACGCGGACCTCAAGGAAGTGACGGACCTCCTGCGGATCGTCGTGGATGTGCGCTCCATTTCACCGATCACGGCGACCAACGCGATCTCGCTGAAGGACACGCCCGAACGTATTGCCGCCGCGGCACGACTGATCACGGCTATCGACAAGGCCCGGCCGGAAGTCATCATCGATGTCGAACTTCTCGAGGTGGACCGGACACGGCTGCGCGAATATGGATTGCAGGTCGCGTCGCCAGGCAGCGTGGGTATCTCGGGATCAGCGGACGTCAACCGCGACGGGCTCACGCTGCAGAGCCTCAGGAACCTGACGCAGGCAGACGTGTTCCTCTCCGGCATCCCCGGCATCTATTACCGGCTGCTCAAGAACGATGCGACGACCCGCACCCTGGCGAACCCGCAGTTGCGGACATCCGAAGGGCTGACGGCGCAGGCACGGTTCGGTGAGCGCGTGCCGGTTCCGATCACGACGTTTGCGCCATTCGGCACGGGTGGCGTCAACCAGCAGCCGATCACCTCATTCGTCTACGAGAACATCGGCGTCAACATCGACATCACGCCGCGCATGCACCACGACGACGAGGTGACGCTCGCCGTGAAGCTTTCGCTGAGCAGTATTTCGGGGATCGGCTTCGGCGGACTCCCCACGTTCGGTAACCGCGAAATCAGCACCACGATCAGGTTGCGCGATGGCGAAACCAACATGCTCGCCGGGCTGATCCGGGACGATGAACGCACGATCCTGTCAGGTGTGCCTGGCCTCAGTGATCTGCCGCTGATCGGCAAGTTGTTCGCAAACCACCGGAAGGAAGCGCAGCAGACCGATATCGTGCTGACCCTGACCCCGCACATCGTGAGGGTCCTCGATTTGAGCGAAAGCGACCTGCGATCCTTTCGCCTCGGGCGCGAGGCCGGCAACAGCTCGGTCGGTGACATTCCAAATTTCCCGCAGGTGCCCAGGGACGACCTGATCCTGCCGGGCATCTTGAAGCCACCCTCCACCGTGACGCCGTTCCCGCAGCCGCTTCAGGGCCCGGCGGCGCCTGGCGCCCCCGTGACGCCGCCCAAAAAACCGGGCGGCGGCGGCGGAGGCGGGTCCAATCACGCCCCGGGACTCTAGCCCACCCTCTCCACGTTGGCTCCAAGCATCGTCAGCCGCTCGACGAGCGACGCATAGCCACGCTCGACTGTTTCGAGAGGACCGACGGTGCTCTCCCCCTCCGCCGCCAATGCCGCGGCGATCAGCGCCATCCCCGATCTGAGATCCCGGCTGTCGAGATGCCGCCCGCGGAGCTTCGTGGGGCCGGTCACGATGATACGGTGCGGGTCACAGAGAAAGAGATCCGCCCGCATGGCACTGAGCTGCTCGAGGGCGAACAGCCGCAGCTCATACAGCCAGTCGTGCACGAGCGTCCGGCCTTCCGCCTGCGTGGCGAGGACCGTCACGAGGCTCACCATGTCGCTTGGGAATCCCGGCCAGAGCCCCGTGGTGATCTTCTTGGCGGCGGTGATCGCCGACGGCTTTACCTCGAGCACATCGTCGTCATACGTGCAGCGCAGGCCCATTTTGAGCAGGGGCGCGGCGATCACCTCGAGATCCTGCGAGCGCGCGCCGGACACCTCGATCTCGCCGCCGGTGATAGCGGCGACGACGCCCCAGCTGCCGGCTTCGATATAGTCGCCGTCCAACCGGTGAGACGTGCCGCCGATCTTCGAACTGCCTTCCACCCGGATCGTGGACGTACCTTCCCCTTCGACGCTGACCCCCATCCCCCGTAGAAAGCGACAGAGCTCGACCACGTGAGGCTCGGTGGCAGCGTGCCGGATCTCGGTTCGCCCTGTCGCCGCGGCGGCCGCAAGCAGCGCTGTCTCCGTGCCGGTGACCGAGGCCTCGTCGAGATAGATAGAAGCCCCGTGAAGGCCGACGGGCGCTTCGAGCGCGTGCCCCGCGTCCTGCAACGGCATCGCGCCCATCGCGACCAGCGCCTGCACGTGCGTCGAGATCGTGCGCCGCGCGGGAAAGTCTCCCCCAGGCAGCGACAGCCGGGCTGAGCCACGCCGGGCGAGCAGCGGGCCCAGGAGGAGCACCGACCCGCGAATCTTGCCCACGTGAGCGGGGTCAGGCCGATCGGAGTTGACGGTCCGGCACCGGATGCGCAGCGTGGACGAGCCCGCTCCGTGAACCTCCGCGCCGAGCCCTTCCAGCAACTCCAGCAGTACCTGGACATCCCGAATGCGCGGCACGTTCTCGATCGTGCACTCCTCCTCGGTGAGCAGACAGGCGGCGATGAGGGGCAGCGCGGAATTCTTGTTGCCCTTGACCGTCAATTTTCCAGACAGGCGGCGTCCGCCTTCTATCTTCAGCATGGACATAAACAGGCTGGCTCCTCACTCAGTTTCGACAGTCGTCAGAACCCCAGCCGCACGATCTCTTCGCGCAGCACTACACCGAATTGCTCCAGGACCTCGCGCTTGCAACGCTCGACGAGCCGGGCGATCTCGTCGGCTGTCGCTCCGCCATCGTTGACGATGAAGTTGGCGTGAGTCGGCGAGACACGCGCGTGCCCAACTCGAGCCCCTTTCAATCCCGCGCGGTCCACCAGGGCGCCGGCGGACGCCGGAATCCCTTCAGGCATGACGTCCCGCCCGGGTTCGGGATTCTGAAAGATGCACCCCGCACTCGCGGCCTCGAGCGGCTGCGTGCGCTTACGGAACGCAAGCGACTCGCGTGCCACCGTTCTGAGCGCCGCCGGTTCGCCGGTGCTGACGCCAAAGTCGACGTACACGACGACTTCCCGCGTGTGATGCAGACGGCTGAAGTCGTAGGCGAACTCCATGGCGGACGCAGGCACGTCAGCGATGGTGCCGTCAGGTGCGACGAGCGTCACGCGCGTGACCAGCTCGGCGATCAGCCGTCCCTGAAAGTGCGCATTTCCGTAGACGGCGCCACCGACCGTGCCCGGCGTACCCGCCCACGCCTCGAGGCCAGCCACGCCGCGGTTGATGGCCCAGCGGACGAGCCCGTTGATCGTCACCCCCGCATCCGCGCGGGCCGTTGACTGATCGACGAGGTCCACGTCCCCTCCGTGCACGCGGATCACAACACCGCGCACACCCGCATCAGCCACGAGCACATTGGACCCGCCGCCGAGGACCGAGACGGCCACGCCGTGGTCGTGCGCCAGTCGAACGATGCGCTGCACGTCGGCCGCATGTCGGAGGGTGACCAGCCAGTCGGCGGCGCCCCCCACTTTGAACGTCGTCAGAGGGGCGAGCGGCGCATGACGGACCGTCCGCCCGTCGCCGAGCGCCGCGCGCAAGTCCCGGTCGAACGCGCTCAAGCGCCCTCACCCGCGAGTGCAGCGTGCCGGCGCCGCAGCGCGTCGATTGCCGCGGGGCGGGTCGTCGGCACAAATTCGATCCAATCGCCAGGGGCCAACTGGCCGGCCAGCGGGAGGTCCGCGCTGATGACGGTGGCGATCCTCGGATAGCCGCCGGTCGTCTGGCGGTCCGCCATGAGGAGGATTGGCAGCCCGGACGGGGGCACCTGGAGTGAACCGACGGGGGTCGCATCAGAAAGCATGTCAGCCGAGCCGGTCGGGGTGGTTGCAAGCACAGCGCCGTCGAGCCGGTAGCCCATGCGATTCGAATCCGGACTGATGGTGTATCTCGACTCGTGCAACGCGCGCACGGCGTCCGGGGTGAAGCGGTCGTCGTGTGGACCCCACAGGACGCGGAGGCGCGCCCCGTCCAGCGGCATCTCGAGCGGACGGCCCGGCGGCCGTGTCGACATCGACGGACGTCCGATCGGGAGCACGTCTCCCGCCCGGAGCGCGCGTCCGCCGAACGGGCCGACGTCGCTGATGAGGCTGGTCGCCCTGCTGCCGAATACGGCGGGCACGGCAAGGCCCCCGCGAACGGCGAGCGTCGCGCGAGCGCCTGCGCCCCGCGAACGGAACGCGAGGCGGTGCCCCCTCGGCAGCGTGAACGCCACGTGCAACGGCACGGCGGCGCCGTTCGCGGCGAGCTCGAATGCTGCGCCAGCGACCGCGCAGACCGCGTCCGCGTCAGCCGTGAGCTCTGGTCCGAGGAGCGTGATCTCGAGAGCCGCCGTCTCATCCGTGTTGCCGACCAGCCGGTTCGCGAGACGATGTGAATACCAGTCCATCGGCCCGGCGACGGGAACACCGAGATGCTGCTGGCCCCACCGGCCGAGATCCTGCACGGTCGTCAGCATGCCGGCGCGGATCACGGTGATCGCCGCCATCAGAATTCAGAGGCGCGGTCGAACGCCGCGCGGTCGATCGGATGAAACCTGACGCGGTCGCCCGCCTTGAAGAGCACCGGCTCGGCGCGAGTCGCGTCGAAGGGGCGCACCGGTGTGCGTCCAAGGAGATGCCATCCTCCCGGCGTCTCCTTCGGGTAGACGCCAGTCTGGCCTGCGGCAATCGCCACCGATCCGGACGGCACCCGTGTTCGTGGACGGGCGAGCCGCGGCAAGGCGAGTCGGGGGTCGACGACGCCCATGTAGGCGAATCCCGGTACGAACCCGACCATGTAGACGCGATACTCGGGGGCGCAGTGGAGCGCGATCACCTCGTCGGCGGTCGCGCCGATCTCCCGGGCCACCGACGCCAGGTCGGGGCCCAACTCACCGCCGTAGCAGACAGGGACCTCGATCTCGGCGCCGTCCGCCTCAGCGGAGGTCTCATCCTCCTCCGCGATCGCCCGCAACTCCCCTTCCAGCCATCCGGCGTCCACCAGCATGGGATCGAAGTACACGGTGAGCGTGCAATAGGCGACAACGGCGTCAAGGATGGCGGAACCGCAGCAGGTCCGCAGCCGGTCGGCTATCGACACGAGTCGGCCGTTGATGGCGGGGTCTATGCGTGCGGGCAATTCCACGACGAGCGCGGCGTCTCCGGCGACAACGATCCGCAGGTCATCCACGGGGCCTACTTCGTCGACCGGGCCGCCAGCGCGTCCAGCAGTCTCTGGTGGATGTTGTCGAAACCGCCGTTGGACATGACGATCACGAGGTCGCCGTTGCGCGCCTCGCGGCTGACGGCCTTTACGATCTCGTCGGTCTCCGGGATGAACCGCGCGTCCACACCCTTCCCCTTGAGAGCGCGGATCACCTGCTCCGCGTCCAGCCGCTGGTCCTCGGGGAGCGACGAGCGGAACACGGAGGGCAGGATCACGCAATCGGCGTGGCCGAGCCCACGGGCAAAATCCTCCTGGAATATGCGCCGGCACGAGGTGGCCGAGCGCGGCTCGAAGATCGCCCAGATGCGACGAGCCGGATACGCGGAACGGACGCCGATCAGTGTCTCCTCGATAGCCGTGGGATGGTGGGCGAAGTCGTCGTAGACCATCACGCCCGCCGCGGTGCCGCGATGCTGCATGCGCCGGCGCACGCCGCGGAACTTTCGGAGGCCCTCCGCCATCGTGTCCGTGCTCAACCCGACAGCGGCACCGACGGCGATCGCCGCCAGGGCGTTCCTGACGTTGTAGGCCCCGAGCATGGGCACTTCGAAAGCGCCAACGGGGTTCCCTTCACGGCGGACGCTGAAGGCCGTCGACGTTTCCGTGACCGTCAGATCATGGGCCTGCCAGAAGGCGCCGTCGTTCAAGCCGAACGTCTCGACCCGGCAGGCCGCGAAGGCACCCAGCGCCAGGGCGGCCGCGTCGTCAGCGCCGAGCAACAGCAGGCCTCTCCGTGGCACGAGGTTCACGAACCGGCGAAATGCGAGCTTGATGGCGTCGAGGTCCGGGTAGATGTCCGCATGGTCGAACTCGATGTTGTTCACCACGCCGATGTCTGGCAGGTACTTCAGAAACTTCGCCGTCTTGTCAAAGAATGCGCTGTCGTACTCATCTCCCTCGATGACGAACTCGCGCCCGCCGCCCAGCCGATAGCTGCCTTCGAAGTTCTCCGCGATGCCACCCACGAACACGCTGGGATCGGCTCCCCCGTGCGTCAGCAGCCAGCCCGTCAACGACGTCGTCGTGGTCTTGCCGTGCGTGCCGGTGATGACAATGGACCTGGCGCGCCAGAGAAAATGATCGCGAACGGCCTCGGGCAGGGAGCAGTAGCGGATCTTCCGGTCGAGCACCTCTTCGAG
>DATLXP010000036.1:0-22534 GCA_035575695.1 Vicinamibacterales bacterium | reverse complement strand
TGGTTCACGGCGAAGGGGGACCAGCCGAAATCGTTTGCCGCTTTTTCCACCGATGCCGGCCGCACCTTCGGCCCGCCGATTCGTCTGGACGATGACGCGTCACTCGGACGGGTCGACGCGGAGCTCCTGCCGGACGGCTCGGCCGTCGCCGCCTACATCGAGTTCGCGAATCAGAAGGCCGAAGTCAGGCTGCGCCGTGTGACTCGCGACGGGCAGCGGTCCGCGCCCGTGACGATTTCGGCCGTGGCCGGCAATCGCTCGAGCGGCTATCCGCGCATGGCCCTCGACCGCGACGAACTCGTATTCGCCTGGGTCGATCGCGAGGGTGGATCGCAGGTGAAGACGGCGTTCGCGCGGCTTCCGAAATAGGCTCGACGCATGAACCTGCGACTCAGCGCTGCGCTCGCCCTGATCCTGCTCCTGCCGGTCCCCGCGTCCGCCTATTCGGTGCTGGCCCACGAGGCGGTGATCGACGCCACGTGGGAGGCTTCGATCCGTCCCATCCTCGCGGCCCGGTTTCCCGCATCGGAGGCCGAGCTCCGCAAGGCACGCGCGTTCGCCTACGGCGGCTGCCTGATCCAGGATCTCGGCTTCTACCCGTTCTCGTCCCGGTTCTTCGGCAATCTGACGCACTACGTTCGCAGCGGCGATTTCGTCGAGGCACTGCTCCGCGAGGCACAGACCGGGCCGGAGCTCGCCTTCGCGCTCGGCGCGCTCGCGCACGTGGCGGCCGACACCCGGGGGCACGCGCTCGCAGTCAACCGCGCCGTACCGTTGATCTATCCCAAACTCCGCGCGAAGTCCGGCGACGAGATCACGTACGAAGAACATCCGGCCGCGCACCTCAAGACGGAGTTCGGCTTCGACGTCCTCCAGGTCGCCCGCGGGCGGTACGCCCCTGATGCGTTCCATGATTTCATCGGCTTCGAGGTCGCCAGGGACCTGCTCGCGCGCGCGTTCCGCGCGACCTACGCGCTGGAGATCGACGACGTGTTTGGCAACCTCGGGCTCGCGATCGGCACCTTTCGGTGGACCGTCAGCGGCACGATCCCCGAGGTCACCAAGGTCGCGTGGGAGACCCGGCGCAAGGAGATCGACGCGCTCAGTCCGGGAGGAACCCGCGAGGCGTTTCTGTTCGCCTCGTCACGCGCGGACTTCGAACGCCGGTGGGGCACGGAATACAAACGCCCCGGCTTCATGCAGAGAGTCGTCTCCTGGATCCTGCGGATCGTCCCGCGAGTCGGCCCCTTCAGAGCCCTGGCGTACCGCACGCCAACCCCCGAGGCCGAACGCCTCTTTCTCGACAGCTTCAACCGGAGCGTGGAGCGGTATCGCGCGCTCCTGCAGTCACAGGCCGCGGGTACGATGTCGCTCGACAATCGGAACCTCGATACGGGTGATCCGGTCACCTCGGGGCAGTACCGCCTCGCCGACGAAACGTATGCCGAGTTGCTGGAACGGCTGGGCAAGGATGAATTCCGGACGGTCACGGCGTCGCTTCGCGTCGATCTGCTGCGGTTCTTCGCTCCGCTGAAGACCGCAGCCCGGACGGACACGCGGTCGCGGAAGACCCTCGCGCTGCTGGCCGCGCTCGAGCGTCGGTAGCGTCGAGGCTTCCTGTAAATCCAGGGCCGCGCGGAATACGTAATCTACGGAGGAGCCTGAATGCTGAGAGTCTCAGAAAAGATAGCCGTCGTCGGGCTGGCGGCTATGGTGCTGATGAGTCCGTCCGTGGCGGCGCAGACCACACGCGCCGAGGAAGACCGCAAGGCGCGCGAAGCCAAGGCGGCGACCAGCAGCAAGCCCACGCGCGGCAAGCTCGAGTCGATCCTGTTCAAGGTCGAGGACAGCCTCATCCTCGAGCGGGTCCTGAACCCGCCGCGCGGGATATTTCTGCGCCTTGGCGGGCTCGGCGAGGGCGCCGGCTTCGGCGCGGGCCCGGGCTACCGTTATCAAACCGGGACATTCGATGCCCGGGTGTCCGCTGCCCGCTCGCTCAAGGGCTACAGCATTGGCGAAGCCTCGCTGCTGCTGCCCGGCCTGGTGAAGGATGGCGCGTACGCCGAGCTCTACGGGCGCAGGCGCGACTTTCCTCAGGAAGATTTTTTCGGGGTGGGTCCCGACAGCCAGGGCCAACGGTTGAACTTTGCGCTCGAGGACACCCTCGGACGCGTGACGGGCGGCATTCGGCGCGGCGGGCTCACCGCGGGTCTGGGGCTGGGATATCTGGCGCCGTCGGTCGGACCCGGCACCGACAAGCGCGTGCCCTCGGTCGAGACGTTCTTTTCGCCCGCAAGCCTCCCCGGTTTTCAGGCGCAGCCTGACTTCGCGATTCTCGAGCCGTTCATCGAGTTCAGCCACGCGGATCCGCCGCTGAATCCAACCTCTGGTGGCCGCTATCGTGCGAGCTTCGCGCGATACGGCGATCGCGACCTCGATCGGTTCTCGTTCAACCGATGGGACATCGACCTCCGGCAGTACATACCGATGGTCCACAAGACTCGCACCATCGCGCTTCGGGCCGTCGTCTCGTCCGCGCGCGCGGATCAGGGGCACGAGGTGCCGTTCTACCTTCAGCCGACGCTCGGCGGCTCCTATTCGCTGCGCGGATTCCGCAGCTTCCGCTTTCGCGATGACAGCCTCGCCTTCGCGCAGGCGGAGTATCGCTGGCGGATCAACGCGTTCGCGACTGGCGCGCTCTTCTATGAAACGGGCGCGGTCGCGCGGCGCCTTCGTGACATCAAGGATCTCGAGCGCGACTATGGCGTTGGCCTGCGGCTTGGCAGTCGCAACGGCGTCGCATTCCGGTCGGATTTCGCCTTTGGCAGCGGCGAAGGGCTCCGCATCCTCCTGAGGTTCGACAATGCGTTTTAGCGTGTCACGCTCTCTCGTCCTGCTCGCGCTGGCGGCGGGCGCGGTGGTCTCCGCCGAATCCGGCGTTGCGCAGATGACGCGCCAGACGCCGCGCTTCCTGTCCGATGACCCGGTGCGGCGTGATGACGACTCGGCCATCAGCGTCGGCGAGCTCAAAGAATTCGAGCTGTCGGAAAACTTCGACTTCCTCGAAAACACCTTCGGCTCACCCGGCGACCGGACGCCGCTGCGCGCGGTGAACATCAACACGCTCGATGACGTACCCGACTCGAGCTGGTTCACCAACCGTATCGGCGCGAAAGAGATGCCGCTCGACGAGATAAGGAGGGGTCCCAGCAAGTTCGAGCGCCTCGACGCCACGGAATGGACGATCGTCCGCGGCAAGGGTCCTGGGGGATTCCATCCGGGGTTCAGGGCCTCGCACCCGGGTGACCCGAAGCAGGTCTACCAGCTCGAAGTCGATCCGCGTGCCTACCCGCAACTCGCGACCGGCGCCGAGTTGATCGGTACGCTCATCTACCACGCTCTCGGCTACAACGTCGTCGACGTCTACCCGGTGAGAGTCGATCCGGCGAAGATCCGCATCGACAAGAAGGCGACCATCCGCGACGCGAGCGGCACCCGGGGCTACCGGGCAGACGACCTCGACACGGTGCTGCGATACGCCGCCCGCGACAGCGCGGGCCGCGTGTACTTCTCCGCAACCCGCTATGAAGAGGGAACCGACATCGGCCGCTTCCGATATTACGGAACTCGCCCGGACGATCCGAACGACATTCATCCTCATGAGCACCGGCGTGAACTCCGTGCGAACCGGGTGTTCGCGGCGTGGTTGGCGCATGACGACTCGCGGGCCGTCAACACCCTGAACCTGCTCGTGGAGCGCGAGGGCCGCCGCCACGTCCGACACTACATGTACGACTTCGGGGCGGTCCTCGGCAGCGCGACCCGCTTCCCGGACGACGTCGTGAGCGGGCATGAGTACTACTTCGACAAGGAAGCGAGTGTTCGCGCCCTCGCGAGTCTCGGGTTGGCCCTCCCGGACTACCTCCGGGCCGACTATCCGGACATGCCGCCGTCAGCTGGATTCTTTACGAGCGTTGCGTTCGATCCCGCGCGCTGGAAGGCCAACTATCCGAATCCCGCGTTCATCAACATGAGGCCGGACGACGCCTTCTGGGGCGCGCGGCTGGTGTCCCGGTTCTCGGATGCCGCCCTGGCGGCGATCGTTGGTGAGGTGGGCTATGACGACCCGCGAGCCGCTGAGCACCTGACGCGCACACTGATCGAACGGCGCGACAGGATCGCGCGTGTATGGCTCAATGGCGTGAACCCGCTCGTTGACTTCACGCTCGCGCAAGACGGATCGCTCACGTTCGCGAACGCCGCCGTCGCGGCAGGGGCGGCCACGCCCGCGTCCGGGTACCGTCTCACGTGGTCGCGGTTCGACAACGAGAAGGGGACGCACCAGACCATCGGGGCGGAACAGCGGATCACCGCGCTCGCAGCATCGGCGCCCGCGGAGGCGGCTGGGGCGGGTGAATTCGTGTCGGTGAAGGTCATTTCGGAACATCCGGAGCACCCGGCATGGGCTGCGCCGATGCAGGTGTACTTCCGGCGCACGGCCTCCGGCTGGAAAACTGTCGGGCTGTTTCGCTGACAGGGACGTGGAGGCGGAGCTAGGATCGAGAGCCTCTCCGTGGGTCCCGGTCGAGCAGTATCGATACGGCGGCAATTTCGTCGGCGTTCACCGTGTGTCCCATCCGCGGATAAATGCGCTCATCGACCTCCGCCCCCATCCGCCTGAAGACGTGGGCCGATTCGTTGACGCGTTCGAGCGGGATGTGGGGATCCATGTCGCTGCATCCGAGAAACACCGGCGTGCTGTCGAACGAACCTGGATACGTCCGTGGCGTGCCGCTCGGATCGATCACCCCTCCGCTCAGCCCGACAACCCCGGCGTAGCGGCGCGCATGGCGTGCGGCGAATTCCTGCGCGAGGCAGGCCCCCTGTGAAAACCCCATCAGCACGACGCGATCAGCGGGGACGCCGTCCGCCTCGAGCATCTGCACCAGTGAACCGATGACGCCGAGCGCGGAACTCAGGCCGGGCTCGTTCTGTTCCATCGGCGACAGAAATGAGAACGGATACCACGTGTGACCCGCCGCCTGGGGCGCGACCCACGTGACGTCGGTCTGTGGGAACTCGTCGACGAGGCCGAGAATGCCGGCGGCGGAATCGCCGCGGCCATGAACGAGGACCACCGCGATCCGCGCCTGCGCGGACGCGGGGCCCTTGCGGAGGACCGGCTGGCCGGCGTGCAGGTCGTAGGGTGGCGCCGTCATGCGTTCACTGGGCGCGGCGCGAGGGGTTCGGGCTCGAGCGCGGCGCGGTCCCAGTGCGCGAGCGTGGCCGCCTGATCATAGGTGCTGTCGAGGAACCCCACGATCATCGCATCAGGATCACGGGCCGTGCGCACGGCTGCGTACGGGAGGACGAATTCACCGAGCGTCGAATGGTAATAGGCGGCCGGCGGGCTGACGAGAGCGGAACTGAAGCCGTCCGGTGGGGGTACGGCGTAGGCATAGAACACGGGCTCTGGCAGCGCGTTGCCTCCGGGCCAGAACCCGTGGCTGATGACTTCGTGCGAGTACGCCTCCCGCATGAACATGGGACCCTCGCGCGGTGGAGCGGGCCGGCCAGAGAAGCGCGTCACCGCAAGATCGAGGGCGCCCCAGAACAAATGTACGGGGCTGCTCTTCCCGATGAAGCGGCCGCGGTGCTGATTGAAGACGCGGTCGACCTGCACCAGGATTCGCCAGAACAGCTCCGCGCACGAGCCGTCGTAGGTATGGTGGACGGTGTCTTGCTCGAATGGGATCGGCGCGTCGATTTCGACCGGCGTCGACCAGACTCGTGCAGCAATTCCGGCCTCCGCGCACATCGCCACCACCGCCGCGTAAAAGTCTGACACCGACATCGCGCTGAGGGGTAGCGCGGCCGTCCGTCCGTCAGAGGTATGCAGCGTCAGCCGCTGGTCGATGAAATCGAATTCCAGCGAAAAGGACCGGACCCCCTCATACAGCGTCCGCGTCGCGAATCCGCGTGGGGTGACGCGGAAGGCCGAGCCCCAGGAATGGTTCAGGGGTGGCCCGTGGCTGACCGCGATCTTGCCGACGACCTGCGTCCACAGATGCAGCGTATCCCGGGTGTCCGTCCACGAGTCGTAGGGCAGATCCGGCCACGTTTCTTCAATCATTGGTGCATGATACCTGCAGGTGTGGGCGGCATCGTCCCGCACCCGGCACCCCGCCACCCCAATATCCGACTTGACAGGTCGGATATCCCCCGATAGCCTAACCAACACATTCTGAGACTTGTCGCATTTGGCGTCGGTCTCGTGTTTTCGCACAGGCTTTCGGAGGATGGCATGCAGTTCTGGACGTGTTTCGCAGCGATTTTGGTGACGATGTCGGGCCTGACCCCGCGCCATGCTGACGCCGCGACGACGGGTCAGGAAACCACAATCAGCGGCGTCGTCCTCGACACCAGCGGCGGCGTCGTCCAGGGCGCGACCGTGACGCTGGTCGCCGCGGCCCCCCCCCGCAGCCTCGTGACTGATTCGTTCGGGCGCTTCTCGTTCGCCGGCCTGACGGCTGCCCCGTCCCGGCTGACCATCGCGCGTGAAGGCTTCCTCACGCGCACCCTGACGCAGGTCACTCTCGGCGAGGACGTGCGGGTCGTGCTCGATCCGGCATCGATCCGGGAGGAGGTGGCGGTGACGGGCCAGGCCAGCCGCGACAAGCCGGTCGTCACTGCGATGCGCGGGAACACGGCATGGACCGACGTCCCGCAGGCGATGTCGATCATGTCGAGACAGACGATCAGCGACCTCGGCATGCGCGGGATGGCGGACGTCACGCGCTACGTCGCCGGGGTCGGAATGGCCCAGGGGGAAGGCAATCGGGACACGCCGATCTTCCGCGGCAACAATTCCACGTCCGATTTTTTTGTGGACGGGATCCGCGATGACGCGCAGTACTTTCGCGACCTCTACAACGTGGAGCGCATCGAAGCGCTGAAGGGGCCGAACGCCATGATCTTCGGACGCGGAGGCGTCGGCGGCGTCATCAACCGCGTCACGCGTCAGGCGGACTGGCGGCGCACACGCGCCATCGTCCTCGAGGGCGGATCGTACGCCGACCGCCGCGTCTCGGCCGACCTGTCCGAGCCGTTTGGAGCGGCGTTCGCCACCCGCGTGAATGCGGTGTACGAGGACTCGGACAGCTACCGCGACGGCGCGCGGAAGGAACGCTACGGCATCAACCCCACGGTGGCCCTCACCGCCGGCACGCGCACCGTGATGCGCGGCGGTTACGAGTACTTCCGCGATGCACGCACGGCGGACCGCGGCGTCCCGTCGTTCAGGGGGGCGCCTCTCGGGACGGCGCCGGGGGCGTTCTTCGGGAATGCCGCCGAGAGCCGCAGCGACTCGTCCGTGCATGCCGGGACCGCGGCGGTCGACCACCAGTTCCGCCACGGCTGGACGCTCAGGTCGCGCGCGCGCGTCGCTGGTTACGACAAGTTCTATCAGAACGTCTTTGCGGCCTCGGCCGTGGACAGTACCGGCACGCGCGTCAGTCTGGCGGGATACCGTCACACGACCACCCGGACCAACGCGATTGCCTCGGCTGACGTGACCGGCGCGGTCCATACCGGAGGCATCCGGCACGATGTGATGGTCGGAACCGAAGTGGGACGCCAGCTCACGGGAAACATCAGGAACACCGCCTACTTCGCGTCCGCTGGGGGGGAGGTCACGACGGTGTCCGTCCCCGTGTCGAATCCCTTGGCGACGCCGGCCGGATACCGGCGAGGGGCGGCCGACGCGAACAACGATGGCCGCGCGACGATGGCGGCGGTGTACGCACAGGACCAGGTGCACCTGTCCACCCGGCTCGAGGCGGTCGTCGGACTGCGTCTGGATCGCTTCAACGTCCGTTTCGACGATCGTCGCACCCAGAGCCGGTTCTCCAGCCGTGACACGGTCGTATCGCCCCGAGCCGCGCTCATCTTCAAGCCGCTGACATCCGCGTCCGTCTACGGAAGCTACACGCTCGCCTACCTGCCCCGCGCGGGCGAACAACTGTCCTCCCTGTCGCTTACCAACCAGGCGCTCGATCCGGAGAGGTTTGTCAACACCGAGTTGGGCGCGAAATGGCAGCCCGCCCGCGGGGTCGCGCTGTCGGCGGCCCTGTATCAGCTCACGCGCGGCAACGTCGTCGTCGCCGATCCACTGGATGTGACGCGCTCGATCCTGGTGGACGGCGAACGGACGCGCGGGCTCGAGCTCGAGGCGACGGGCCACGTAACGAACCGATGGACCGTCCTCGGCGCCTACGCCTATCAGGACGGCAGGATCACGACCAGGCTGTCCGCCTCGGTGCCTGCCGGCGCGACGCTGGCGCAGCTTCCCCGCCACTCGTTCTCGCTCTGGAACAAATACACCGTGACTCGACAGGTCGCACTCGGCGCGGCACTGAGCCATCGCAGTGACGTCTTCGCTGCGGCCGATAACACCGTCACGCTCCCGGCGTACACGCGCGGGGACGGCGCGCTGTTTGTGACGCTCAGCCGGCATCTGCAGGCGCAGCTCAATGTCGAGAATGTCACGAACCGTCGATACGCCCTCTTCGCGCACAGCAACAACAACATCACCCCCGGGTCTCCGCGTAGCGCACGCCTGTCGGTCACGGCGAGGTTCTAGGTGAGGAGCCGTAGGAGTGCGTCATAATAGGCCCACGTGAGGCCACCTGCCACGCCACCGGGCGCTCCGGCCCCGGAGCTCTTCACCCCCGACCAGCTCGAGACACACGCGGCCCGCATCGCGGCTACGCACACGCTCGCGCCGAATCCACGACGCGGCTACCCGCTCCTTCCGCAGCTCGACGAAAGCTCCGAACGTCTCGATGAGGCGTACCTGTTCCTGTCCGCCCCGGCACGCAGGGACTCGCAGTCGGTGGGGTCGGAAGACTGGCTCCGTGACAACCACCACGTCGTGCAGGACCGGGTGCGGGAGATCCGTCAGCATCTGCCGCGCAAGTACTACCGCGAGCTCCCCAAGCTGGCCGACGGCCCGTACCAGGGCTATCCGCGCGTCTATCTCCTCGCAAGCGAGCTCATCGCGCACACCGCTGGACGTATCGATCTCGATACCGTCGTCGACTTCACCTCGGCCTACCAGCGCACGTCGCAACTCTCCATCGGCGAAACGTGGGCGATCCCGATCATGCTTCGGCTCGGGCTGGTCGAGGAGCTGCATCGCCTGGCGGAAGACGTCGTCGATGCGCGCCGCAACCGTGAGAAAGCCCATCGCTGGCACAGTAGGCTCGCCGCCCCGGCCGACTGGACCGACGCGACGATCACGCGGATGCTCGACGAGGGACGAGGAGGCGACGGCCGCCTCTCGGCAGCCTTCGTCGTCGAACTGCTCCAGTGGCTGAGGGATCAACCTCTCACGGCCGCGTCGATGTGGCAGGCGCTGCACCGCGCGCTCGAGGCCCAGGACGATTCCCCCGACGAGATGCTCCGGAACGAGCATCAGCGCGAAGCGGCCGACCAGCTCGCCATCGGCAACGTGATCACCAGCATGCGGCTGGTGTCTTCGATCGACTGGACGATCTTCTTCGAGCGCGCCAGCGTCGTCGAGCACATCCTCCGGGAGGATCCGTCTGGCGCGTACGCCCTCATGGACTTTCCCACGAGGGACCGCTACCGGCACGCCGTCGAGGGGCTCGCCAAGCGCGCCCGCATGTCGGAGTCGGAGCTCTCGCGGACGGTCGTGGCGCTCGCGGCCGAAGCACTCAGGGACGACCCGACACACGACCGGCGCCATCACATCGGTTACTACCTGATCTCCCGCGGGCGTTTCCAACTCGAACCGCGGGTGCATTACTCCCCCACCATCCGCGAACGGATCGCCCGGTTCACGTTCAAGCATCCAGCGCTCGGTTACCTCGGCACCATCGCGGGGCTGACCGCGCTCACCGTCGGGAGCTTCGTCGCGTATGCCATGCGACACGGCGCGTCCGCGGCGGAGCTGTGGCTCGTCGCGCTCGTCGTGCTGCTTCCCGCGACCGAACTGGTCGTCAGCATCGTCCAGCTCGTCGCCACCGGACAGATTCCGCCACGGCAGCTTCCGAAACTCGCCTTGCGAGAGGGCGTGCCGTCCACCCACAGGACCATGGTCGTGGTGCCGGCCATCGTCGACTCGGCCGCACGGGTGACGACGCTCGTCGATGACCTCGAAGTGCGATTTCTCGGTAACCGTGACGAACACCTGCACTTCGCGCTGCTCACCGACTTCGCCGACGCCAGCGAGGCGTCACTCCCTGATGATGAGGAACTGCTGGCTCACGCGCGCGCCGGCGTGGACGCGCTGAACGAACGGTACGGAGCGCAGCGCTTCTTCGTCTTCCACCGCGAGCGGCGCTGGAACGCCACCGAAGGCCGGTGGATGGGCTGGGAGCGCAAGCGCGGCAAGCTGGTCGAGTTCAACCGGCTGCTTCGAGGCGCGACCGACACGAGTTTCACCGTCACGTACGGGGACCTCTCAGTGTTGCCGTCGGTCCGTTTCGTGATCACGCTCGATTCCGATACGCAGCTGCCGATGGAGGCCGCCGCACGGCTCATCGGAACGCTGGCACACCCGCTCAACATGCCGCGCTTCGATCCCGCGGTGGGCCGCGTCACCGAAGGCTATGGCGTGCTCCAGCCTGCCGTCGGCGTCAACCTCGTGAGCGCGAACGCGTCCGTGTTCGCCAAGGTGTTCTCCGGCCATGTCGGGGTCGATCCGTACACGACAGCCGTGTCCGATGTGTACCAGGATCTCTTTCACGAGGGCAGCTACGTCGGCAAGGGCATCTACCACGTGGACGCGTTCGAGGCGGCCCTCGAGCATCGCGTGCCCGAGAACACCCTCCTGAGCCACGACCTCTTCGAGGGGTCGTATGCGCGGGCCGGGCTGTGCACCGACATCCATCTCGTCGACGACTACCCCGCGCACTACCTGGCGTTTGCCGCGCGCCAGCACCGATGGGCGCGGGGGGACTGGCAGATCGCGCGGTGGCTCTGGCGCACCGTTCCCGATGCCGCGGGCCGTACCGTACACAACACGCTGCCGGTCATCGCGCGGTGGAAGATTCTCGACAACCTGCGCCGCAGCCTCCTCGCGCCGTCGCTCGTCGTGCTGCTCCTGGCCGGGTGGACGGTGCTGCCCGGCTCTGCGTTGATGTGGACGATGCTCGGGCTCCTCATCCTCGCGTTTCCTGCGTATGCGCAACTGGGGCGATCGCTGTCGGGCCGCCTGCGGGGTGTGCCGCTCGGGCTCCATGTCGCGGCAGAGCGTGACAACGTCATCAGCAGCGCGCGCCAGTCGCTGCTCTGGGCCGCCCTGCTCGCGCACCAGGCGTGGATCATGTCGGATGCGATCGCACGGACGGTCTGGCGCATGCTGGTGACACGCAGGCGCCTGCTCGAATGGGTGTCCGCCGACCGACTGGCCGGGCTGAAGCGGACGCCCGCGATCGTGCTGCGATCCATGTGGGCGGCCCCGGTGATCGCCCTCGGCGCCGCTGCCCTCGTGCTCGCGGTGGCCCCTGCACGGCTGCCGCTCGCGCTGCCGCTCCTCGCCTTGTGGCTCATCTCACCCTGGATCGCGTACGCCACCGGACGCCCGATGGCGGACGACCGCCAGGCCATCGGCGACGCGGAGCGCGCCAGGCTTCGCAAGATCGCCCGCCGCACCTGGCTGTTCTTCGAAGAGCTCCTCGCACCGGGCGACAACTGGCTGGTGCCGGACAACCACCAGGAAGACCGGGACGATGCCGTGGCGCATCGGACCTCTCCCACCAACATCGGCCTGCAACTGATCTCGACGCTGGCCGCCTATGACCTCGGCTACCTCAGCGCGTCCGCCGTCGTCGACCGGCTCGAGCCGACGTTTGCCACGCTGATGAAGCTCCCGCGGTATCGGGGTCACTTCTACAACTGGTATGACACCCGCACCCTGGCGCCGTTGATCCCGATGTACATCTCGAGCGTCGACAGCGGCAACCTCGCGGGCTACCTCCTGACCGTGAAGATGGGACTGCAGCAGCTCGCCGACGAGCCGCTCATCGACGCGCGCGCGCTCGACGGAATGCGGGATGCCGTGCGGCTGTGCGACGGGTGTCTGGGGCACGCGCCCAGGAGCACGGGGTCCGCGCCCGGGCGCGCGTTGAGGCGCGAGATCGCGGAGTTGTGCGGTACGCTCGAACAGCGGACCGACGCGCCGGAATGGCCTGCGATCCTCGCCCGCATCGAGGATCAGCTGGCGACGATCGGCGTGCTCATGAACGAGCTCGAGGATTCGGCGACCGCCGCTGGCGAAGCGCAGCCGGTCACGGAGGCTGCGTTCTGGCTCGATCGGGTCGGCATCGCGCTCGCCCAGCGGCGCGCCGATCTCGGGCGCTCCGACGCCGATTCCGCCGAGGTGCTCGACAGGGCGGCCCGGTTGGCGGGGTTGGCCGATGATCTGGTCGAGGAGATGGAGTTCGGCTTTCTCTTCAGCCGCCACCGCAAGCTCTTCTCGATCGGCTACAACGTCAGCGACAGCCGCCTCGACGCGTCCTTCTATGACACCCTCGCATCTGAGGCGCGACTCACGAGTTTCGTCGCGATCGCCACCGGGCAGATTTCGCACGAGCACTGGTTCAAGCTCGGTCGGTCCCTGACCCCGACCGGCAGCGCGCGCGCCCTCCTGTCATGGAGCGCGTCGATGTTCGAGTACTTCATGCCGCTGCTCGTGATGCGCGCGTATCCGGGCACGCTCCTCGACGAAACCTACCGCGCGGTGATCGACCGGCAGGTGCAGTACGCGGCCAGCCATAAGGTGCCGTGGGGCATCTCCGAATCCGCCTACAACACCCAGGACCTCGATCGAAACTATCAGTACCGCGCGTTCGGCGTGCCGGGCCTCGGCCTGAAGCGCGGGCTTGGCGACGATCTCGTCATCGCTCCGTACGCCTGCATGCTCGCGGCGCCCCTCGTGCCGGTAGACGTGCTCCACAACCTCGACCGCCTCGCGCGACTCGGCATGACCGGCCGTTACGGCTTTTACGAGGCGATCGACTTTACCCGGGGCCGCGCGCCGGAAGGGCCCGCGCGCGGCGTCGTGCTCCCGACATTCATGGCGCACCACCAGGGCATGAGCCTGGTGGCGCTCGATAACGCCCTGCACGATTTCCCGATGCAGCGCCGGTTCCATGCCGATCCGCGCGTGCAGGCGACGGACCTGCTCCTGCAGGAACGCATTCCTCACCAGGTCCCGCTCAAGAATCCGCCGATCGAGCTCGCCGAACGCCGCTCCTCGACGCGCCCGCCGCCGGGGGGGAGTGGCCGCACCTACGCGACACCGCACACGCTGAGCCCGAGGCCTCACCTCCTCTCGAATGGCTCGTACACCGTGATGGTCACCAATGCTGGCGGTGGCTACAGCCGCCGCCAGCAGACCGCCATGACGCGCTGGCGCGAAGACGTCACCACCGACGCCTGGGGCAGCTTCTGTTACGTGCGCGATCTGGGCTCCGGAGAAGTCTGGTCGACGGCGTATTTGCCAACGGCCCACGAGCCTGAAGAGTACGAATGCACGTTCGCTCCTGATCGCGCGGTCTTCCGCCGGGTGGATTCAGGCATCGAGACCCGCACCGAAATCGTCGTGTCGCCGGAGGACGATGCGGAACTGCGCCGGGTGTCGGTGACCAACCTCGGCACGACGCCGAGGCGACTGGAGTTGACGAGCTATGCCGAAGTGGTCCTCGCTCCTGGAGACGCCGACCTTTCCCACCCCGCGTTCAGCAACCTCTTCATCGAAACGCGAAGCGTGGCGGACAGGGATGCGCTGATAGCCGTCCGGCGCCCGCGCTCGGGCAACGATCGACGGTATCTCGTCCACGTGCTCAGCGGCCGCGGGCGCGGCCCGGAGTTGACGCAGTTTGAAACCGACCGGGCCCGCTTCATCGGCCGCGGCGGCACCGTCGGCTGGCCCCTGGCGATGTCGACCAGCGCGCCATTGTCGAATACGACTGGCCCCGTGCTCGACCCGATCGTGAGTCTCCGGCATGTCGTGCGTCTCGCCCCTGGCGCCACGGCGCGAATCACCTTCACGACTGCCTACGCCGAGAGCGAAGAGGGGGCGTTGCACCTTGTCGAGAAGTACTACGACCGGCGAGCGGTCGCCCGGGCGGTGGCGCTCGCCAGCACCCACAGTCAGATCGAGCTGCGGCATCTTGGGCTGACGATCGACGACACGGTCGCGTTTCAGCGCCTGGGTGGACGGCTCATCTCCGGAGACCCTCGCCTGCGCGACGTGGAAGCGATGGAGCGGAGTCGCTGCGGCCAGCGTGACCTCTGGAAGTACGGCATCTCCGGGGACCTCCCCATCCTGGTCCTGCGCCTCACCGACGAGACGGGGGTGCCGCTGGTGGCGGAACTGCTCAAGGCCCACGAGTACTTGCGACTCAAGGGATTGCAGTTCGATCTCGTGATTCTCAACGAGCATTCCGCAAGCTACCTGCAGGACCTTCAGAACGAGCTCCTGCGCCTGATCGAAGGGGGCCCCGAGCAGGCGTGGGCCGACAAGGCCGGCGGCGTGTTCGCGAGGCGCTCCGACCTCATGCCCGTCGACGATCAGCTGCTCCTCCGCGCGGCCGCGCGGGTCGTGATGGACGCCGCGGATGGAGGATTGCGCAATCAGTTGTCACGTCCCCTTCCCCCGTTCGTACTCGGGCAGACGCGGACCGCGATTTCGGATCCCGAAGCCCCCGTGACGTCGGCTCCCCCATCGCAAATGGCCCCCGAGGCCGACCTGGAGCTGTTCAACGGACTGGGTGGTTTCGCCGACGAGGGGCGCGAATACGTCGTCCGCGTCCACGGCACGCAGGGCGCCGTGCCTCCCGTCCCATGGACGAATGTCGTCGCGCACGAAACCTTTGGATTCGCGTGTACGGAGTCCGGCCCTGGCTATACCTGGTCGGGGAACAGCCACGACAATCGCCTGACGCCCTGGCGCAACGATCCCGTTGGCGATCCTCCGGGCGAAGCGGTGTACATCAAGGACGAAACGAGCGGCGCCTTCTGGTCCGCCACGCCACTGCCCGCAGGCGGAGGCCGTCGGTACAACACGCGCCAGGGGCAGGGCTTCTCGATCTACGAACATGCACGAGACGACGTGGCGTCGGAGTTGACGCTGTTCGTGCCAAGAGGCCAGCCGGTGAAAATCTTCAGGCTGGCGCTGAAGAACACCGGGGCGGTCCAGCGCAGGCTGTCGGTCACTCTCTACGCGGAATGGGTGCTCGGCGAAAATCGCTCCCGCACGGCGATCCACGTCGTGACCGGAACGGAGCCTGCGACGGGCGCAGTGGTCGCGACCAACAGGTTTCGCCAGGAGTTTCCCGGCCGTGTCGCGTTCCTGGACCTGTCGTCGCCGGAGCTGAAGAGCGGGCCTGCGCACGCACGCACCTTCACCGGCGACCGCACCGAGTTCATCGGCCGCAACGGGGCGCTGCGACGGCCTGCGGCGCTCGGTCGCGACGACCTGTCGAACCGCGTCGGCGCGGCGCACGATCCTTGCGGCGCGATGCGCGTGCACGTCGACCTCGCGCCGTCCGAGGAACGCATCGTCATCGGATTGCTCGGCGACGCGAACGACACGGCACAGGTGCGCGGCCTCGTCGAGACGTATCGCGACGCGGGTGCGGTCGATGCGGTACTTCGAGAGGTCCGCGGGTTCTGGGACGGCATCCTCGGCACCATCACCGTGCGCACGCCGGACCGCGCGCTGGACCTCGTGCTGAACCGCTGGCTGCTCTACCAGACGCTCGCCTGCCGCATCTGGGGACGGTCGGCGTTTTACCAGTCGAGCGGCGCCTTCGGTTTCCGGGACCAGCTCCAGGACACGCTGGCGCTCCTCGCGTCGGCGCCGTCCATCGTGCGGGCGCACCTCGTCCACGCCGCCTCGCGGCAATTCGTCGAAGGGGACGTGCAGCACTGGTGGCACGAGCCGGGCGGTCAGGGCGTGCGCACGCGATTCTCGGACGACAGGTTGTGGCTCCCCTACGCCGCGCTCCAGTACGTAGGAGCCACCGCCGATCACGCGGTGCTCGACGAGCAGGTGCCATTTCTCGCCGGTCGCGTGCTGGCTCCAGACGAGCACGAAGCCTACGAGCTGCCGACGGTCTCTCCCGAAGGCGCCGCGTTGTACGAGCACTGCGTGCGCGCGATCGAGATCAGCCTCGCGACGGGTGCGCACGGCCTGCCGCTCATGGGCACCGGCGACTGGAACGACGGGATGAGTCTCGTCGGCGCTGACGGCAAGGGCGAGAGCGTCTGGCTCGGATGGTTCCTGGCGTCGATCCTGCGCCCGTTTGCGGACCTCGCCGAGTCGCGAGGCGACGGCGCCAGGGCCGCACGCTACCGCGAGACCGCCACGACGCTCGCGAAGTCGATTGAAGAGGCCTGGGACGGTGACTGGTATCGCCGTGCGTACTTCGACGACGGGACGCCGCTCGGATCGAAGGAGAACGCCGAGTGCCAGATCGACGCGATCGCGCAGTCGTGGTCGGTGATTTCCGGCGCAGGCGATCCCGCTCGCGCGGCGCAGGCGATGGCGTCCGTCGATGCCCGGCTCGTCCGCGAGGAAGACGGGCTCGTGCTGCTGTTGACGCCGCCGTTCGACCGGATGGAGCCGAGCCCCGGCTACATCCGCGGCTACCTCCCTGGCGTTCGCGAGAACGGCGGGCAATACACCCACGCCGCGCTGTGGAACGTGCTCGCCTTTGCACAGCTCGGGAACGGCGATCGCGCCTTCGAGCTCTTCTCGCTTCTCAATCCCGTCAACCACGGGCGCACACCCGACGAAGTGGCCCGCTACCGCGCCGAACCGTATGTCGTCGCGGCTGACGTCTACTCGGTGCCGCCGCACACGGGCCGCGGTGGATGGACGTGGTACACGGGGTCGGCGGGTTGGATGTACCGGGTCGGCATCGAGTCGATCCTTGGCATTACGCTGCGGGCAGGCGCGCTCCACATCGATCCCTGCATCCCGCGCGCGTGGCCCGGCTTCGAGGCTGTGTTCTCGCCCGACGGCGCGCGCTATCGCATTACGATCGAGAACCCGCAGGGTGTGAGCCGCGGCGTCACGCGCGTGGAACTCGATGGCCAGGCGATCACTGGTGACGTCCCGGTGCTTCGCGACGGCGTCGAACACGCCGTGCGGGTGGTGCTGGGGTAGCAGCGGCTGACGCTACGGGCGCGACACTCAACGAAGTCCCCCGGTGACAAAGAGCCGGCCCAGTCGTCGGACGTGCGAGTAGCAGTACGCGGCGCCGTCGGCAGTCACCACCGGTGAGAACACATCTTCGATCCCGACGACATCGCGCGGCGCCAACGTTTTCCACAACTCGCGCCCACCCGTGGCGACGTTCACCCGGAAGACGTCTGCCTTGATGGAGGGAGGCGCTCTTCGCGGCATGACGTAGATCCATTGACCGTCGGCGCTCCACCGCAGCGGCGAGTCCCCGCGCGTCAACCCGGGGACGCTCCGCGCGCTGCTGCCATCCAGAGGATACAGGGCCCAGCTCTCACCGGCTCGCCCGAGAACGGACAGCCCGTCGGGCGGCAGCGCTCGCGGGGTAATGGAGACTCCCGCAGGCGTGAAGGAACGCGGGAGCCCGCCCTCGACATCCTGAACGTACCCGCGGACAATGCCTGCCTCAGTGGCCTCGAACACCACCTGCTTGCCGTCGGCGAGCCATCCTGCCTGCCCGAGGTCGGCCCCCTCGCCTTTCTTGAGCGTTCTCGCCGAGCCTGCGCCTGTCGGAAGCAGGGTGAAACTGCCACGGTTGTTCACCAGTGTCCATGCGCCGTCCGGAGAAAGCGCCAGCGGCTGGCCTTCGCCGATCTGGACGGCCGGCCCGGCTGCGGTGCTCCGTCGAAACACGGCGGGCGTTCCGCTGGCGGTCGCCCCGAGAAGCTCCCCGAAGAGGACCGTGCGCCCGTCTGTCGAGAGGTCCCTCACGCTCGACCCGAACAGCCACGACAGATCCCGCTCTCCGATCTCGCCAGGACCCTGGCAGGAGATGCCTATCTCAATCGTGTTTCTCGCCAGCAGCACGCGTCCGTCCGTCGCAATGTCGTGCAGCACCAGCCAGTCCGGCGACGCGTAGACGGATCGTTCCCGGCCCGACAGCGACACCGCGTGAAGTGACGGCACACGCAGGCCGCGGGTTCCCGTGAACCAGATCTCCTGCGACGACGGAGCCCACGCGAGGCCGAGGCCCGCCCATTTCTCGGTGAGGGTCGACTTTTTCCCGGATCTGCTGACGACGGTGAGGCTGCCGGGGTTGGCGCCGTCGAACCGTCTCGCGCCTTCGAAAAACGCGACCTGTCTCCCGTCGGGAGAGACGCGCATCGACCACACCGCCGGGGCCTCGTAAACGGCCGTGCCCACCGGGAACTCGACCACCGCCATACCATCTGGCTGGCGAATACGGACGACGGCCAGATCGCTGGTCCCGGGGATCCAGTCGGCCTCTTCGATGCCATCGAGCACATCACGCCGCGCGCCTCCCGCGAGCGGAATCCGCGCCAGGGTGCGCGCACCGAACGTCCGGGTCGTGTCTTGGGAACCGAACACGGCAGCCATCTCGCCGCTTCGCGACACAGACATGATCCGGCCCTCCGCGAGCTCCAGCGAACGAGCATCAGCGGTTCGTTGGTGTCCGAGGTACATGTTGTACGGCTGCCCCTCCCAGCTCGCGCTGTAGACGACGTTCTGGCCGTCGGGCGTGAACCGTGCGGCTGACACCGACCCGCGGCGGTACGTCACGGGATCGTGCGCGATTGTCGTCGCGCGCGGCCACATGCCCGATGCGGCTGCGCCAGCGATAGCGGCCAGCGTGCCTCCGATCATCGCACCGAGCCAGAAACGGCTGACCTGCCGCCCCGCCGCAACCGGCGGACGCTTCGTGTCTGTGGCACTGCTGCCTTCGGCGATCCATCGCAACTCGGCGGCGAGATCGCGCGCGGTCTGCCATCGGTCGTCGGGATTTTTCGCGAGGCATCTCGCGACCAGGCGCTGGAGCGATGGGGACGTGAGCGGGGCGAGCTCCGAGAGCGGGGGAGGTTCCTGCGAGACGATCGCCGCCATCAACGATACGCGGCTGTCACTGGCGAACGGCCGGCGGCCCGCGACCATCTCGTACAGCACGATACCGAATGCGAAGATGTCGGTCCGCGCGTCCACGACGCCACCTTCGACCTGCTCGGGCGCCATGTACGGGAGCGTGCCGAGAAGGGTCCCTCTTTCGGTCACAGCTGCGACCTGGGTTTCCGCGGTCGCAATCGTATCCTCGGGCTGGATGATCTTCGCCAGTCCGAAATCCAGCAGCTTCACGTGATGCTGCGCGATCATCACGTTGCCGGGTTTCAGGTCGCGGTGGACGACGCCGTGCCGATGCGCGTGATCCAGTGCGTCGGCGATCTGGATGGCTGTGTCAAGCACGCCACGTAGCGGCAGACGTCCATCCTCCAGCCGGCGCGCGAGCGTGACACCCTCGACGTATTCCATGACCAGGAAGGTCATCGACCCTTCGTGGCCGAGGTCGTGCAGCGTGCAGATATTGGGATGGCTGATGCGCGCGATCGCGAGCGCCTCCCTCCGGAAGCGGTCGATCGCCGTGGGCCCCTTGGCATCGGTGACGAGCTCGTTGAGGACCTTGATGGCGACGGTGCGATCGAGCCTCGTGTCCCGCGCCCGGTAGACCTCCCCCATGCCCCCCGTGCCCAGCAGGGAGACGATCTCGAACGGCCCGAGACGGGTTCCTGGCTCCAGGATCATGACGTCAGCGTATCGCGCCGGTAACGCCATCGCGGCAATTCGCGCACGGCTACCGGAAATGTTCGGGCCTGCGCAAATCGCTTTCCGGACATGTTCTGTGCCCTCACTTGAAAGCGCTGATCAGGACGACATCATTCGAGATGGTTCCGCGCGAAACGACGAGCGCGCCGGCACGCGCATAGGCGAAGGCGAAGATGCGGTCGGTCTGAAAATCGGTCAACTGGACGGGCTTCCCGCCGGCGAGGGGCTGGCTCCAGATATTGGAGACGCCTCCGCGATTCACCAGATAGGTGATGCCGCGCCCGTCCGTCGTCCAGCCCGGGGTCCTGTCGCTGATGCCCTGATCGACATCGAATTCGAACACGGGGTTGCCCCCCTCGGATGGAATCACGGCGATCTTGATGCTCTGCCCCGGGTAGTAGAAGCAGGCGACCAGCTTCCCGTCCGGGGAAACGGCGGGCTCTTCCGTGATCCTGTCGGTCAGTTGCTTCTCGTCCCCTCCGTCAATAGCCGTCCTCCATATCGTCATCTTGCCCGAGGCGTTCGATTCATACGCGATCCACTTGCCATCGGGTGAAGGCCTCGGGGCGGAGGCCGACCCTTTGTGGGTCAGTGGCCGAGGGTTGCCACCGTCCATGTCCATACGCCAGACGCTGCCGGTCGTGTTCTTGCGCCAGGATTCGAAGAGGATGTAGCGCCCGTCCGGCGTGACTGACACCCAGCGATTGTTGTGCTCATCGAGCGTCAGCAGTTTCTGATTGCTGCCGTCGGCATCGAGGATGGAGATGTTCCAGTCGCGGCTCGCCTGTACGATCCTGCCGTCCGGCGTCCACGCGACCCCCCAGGCACCGTCGTATTTGCCGGACGTGATCCGGCGCGCGCGGCTCGAATCTCCATCTGGCGAAACCCAGAGGTTTGACACCCAGTCACCCTGCACGGTGAGCAGCGTCTTCGAGTCTGCCGTGACGCTCACGTCGGAGTAGTTGTTCAGGTCGTTGGTAATCCTTCGGGCATCGCCGCCAGGATAACCGACGTGCCAGATCTGATAGAAAAAGCCGGATGACTCATCGGCCATAGAGATCAACATTCCGCTTCCGTCTCTCAGCCACGCGATCCTGGAAATCGAACCTACCGCCTTGGATAGAAGCCGCCTCTCTCGTCCGTCTTCGACCCCTACCTCGAGCAACCCCACCCCGCTAGCGCCTTTATAGGCGCTGCACACAATGACTTTGCCATCCGGGGACCATGCCGGACCGGCGGCCTCGAACCCGTCAGGTTCCTTGCGCGTCGCGAGCGTCCGCTCACCGCTTCCATCCATGTTGGCGACGATCAGTCGGCTCTCGCCCTGGCTGAAATCGCTGCGCACGAACGCGAACTGACTGCCGTCTGGAGACAGTGTGATCGCGCCTTCGGCCCCTTCCAGGATCCTTCGCGAAGAGCCTCCGAGCGTGGGCATTTGATACACCGTGCCGGTCGCTCCCGCCTTCTCACGACGGACGTAATACACGTAGTTGCCGTCCTGCGAAAAGGTCACACCCAGGTAACGGGCCCCGGTGGGCGAAAGGACGTTAACGTTGCTGCCAGTGACGATCTGTCTGATCCACAAGCCCTGCTGGCCCGCATCGTCCACCACGTGCACGGCGTAATTTCCGTCGGGCGACACGTCCGCTCGGGTGACATTGCCCGTACTGGTCAGCCTCGTCACCTTCATTTGAGGAGCCGCCGCCGGGCGGCTGTCGTTGTTCTTGAGGAGCGTGTACGCGCCGAAGGCAGCGGCAACGAGGGCAATCGCCGTCACGGAAACGAGGACGACGCGCCGCGCGGTTGCCGGTTCTCCGGTGCCGGGCCGCTCGACATTCGTCGCGACGTCGGTGCCCGACATCGCCGGGGTGCCTCGATCCGGCGCCGCCGCCTCCGCCATCTCCCGCCGCAAGGCTCTGATGTCGATCCCAACATCCTTGATGGTCTGATAACGCTCGTCACGGTCTTTCGCAAGGCACTTGCGGATGATTCTTTGCAATTCGGCTGGGGCGGTCGGGGTGAAATCCTTTACCGGAGCGGCCGGCGCGTGAATGATGTTGTGCAGCGTATCGACGAGGGAGTCCACGGCGAACGGCTGGCGCCCGGTCGCCGCCTCGTAAAGCATGCAGCCGAAGGAGAAGATGTCCGAGCGTGCGTCAACGGCCTTGCCCTGCGCCTGTTCGGGCGACATGTAGGCGGCTGTGCCCATGATCAGTCCGGGCCGTGAATGGTGCGACAGCATGGCCGTGGCGGCTTCCGCGCCCTCGTCCATCCCCGCGCCCTGAGTCCGCCCCTCGATCAGCTTCGCCAGCCCGAAATCCAGGATCTTCGCGAAGCCGTCGTAGCTCACCATGATGTTGTCGGGCTTGAGATCGCGGTGCACGATCCCAGCGGCATGCGCCTTCGCCAGTCCCTCGGCAACTTGCGTCAGGTATTCGAGCGCCTTCTCCAAACCGATCCGTTCGTCGTGGATCTTGACCCGCAGGCTGACGCCGTCGACAAACTCCATTGCGATGTAATGGATGTCGCTCGCGGGTGACGCCGGTCGGTTCGGCGTATCCTGCAGGGAGACCGAACCGATCTCGTGAACCGTGAGGATGTAAGGGTGGTTCAGGGCGGACGCGGCGCGCGCCTCGCGCACGAACCGGTGCACACGATCCGTGCTCTCCACGAGATCGGCCGGCAGAACCTTCACAGCGACGT
>DATLXP010000035.1:0-4130 GCA_035575695.1 Vicinamibacterales bacterium | reverse complement strand
GCCGTCGTGGACGGACGCGCAGGCGTCATCCCGGTCACCTACATCAATTCATCGGCCGCCATCAAGGCGTTCGTCGGCGCGCACGGCGGGATCGTCTGCACGTCCACCAACGCGGCGGCGGTCATGAAGTGGGCATGGGAGCGCGGCGACAAGCTGTTGATGCTGCCGGACCAGCACCTCGGCCGGAACACCGGGTGGAAGATGGGTGTGCCGCTCGACGAGATGGTCGTCTGGGACCCGAACGAGATGTGGGGCGGCCTCGCGACGGAACAGGTCGCGAAGGCGAAGCTGCTGTTGTGGAAAGGTCACTGCTCGGTCCACACGCGTTTCACGACGCAGCAGATCGACGCCTTCCGCAAGAAGTATCCCGCGGGCAAAGTCATCGCCCATCCCGAATGCACGCTCGACGTCGTCCAGGCGTCCGACGAGAGTGGTTCAACCGAGTACATCATCGACGCGGTGCGCAACAGCCCGCCCGGCAGCACGTGGGCCGTGGCGACCGAGGTGCACCTGGTGAACCGCCTCACGCAGGAGGTGGCCCCGGACAAGACCGTCATCACGCTGGATCCCTTTGGCTGCCTGTGCTCGACCATGTTCCGCGTGTCGCCGAACCACCTGCTGTGGATCCTCGAGGGGTTTCTCGAGGGCAAGGTCCATAACCACATCACGGTTCCCGACGAGATCAAACGGGACGCCAAACTCGCGCTCGACCGCATGCTTTCGGTTTAGAGGGCCCAGCTCCCGGCTTCCGGCTTCCAGCTCCGAAGTATTATCGCGCGATGCGATTTCTGAACGCTGGCCTCCTGGTTCTGCTCTTCTCCGTCCCCACTCTCGCGCAGCAATCCTTCTATTCCCACGACAACTACACGACAACTACACGCAGTACGAGTTGCTGGAGCCAGGCTCGGCGCAGTTCGCCATCACGTATTACGTGACCGAACGGCGCCCGGGCTCGCTGGTCCTGCTCAACCAGACGCGATCAGGCAGCGCTGGATCCGACATTGCGGTCTTCGATCCCAGGACGGGCAAGCCGCTGAAGTTCGACTACCTGAGCGGCGACGAACTGACGAACGCCGGCACGCCCGGCCGGTTCGATCCTGCGGAACACTACATCCGCGCGCACTTGCCGCGTCCCGTACCAGATGGGGGCGAGGGACGCGTGAAGATTCTCAAGACGTACAAGGACGAGAGGGCCTACTTCGTCGAAGGAGAAGACATCATCTTCAAGCGATCGCTCGGGATCGCGCGCAATGCGATCGTCCTGCCGAAGGGCTACCGGCTCGTGACCTCGAACGTGGCAGGGCAGGTGTTCACCATCCCGGACGGACGGTTGAAGATCTCCTTCGAGCACGCACACGGATATGCGGCGGATGTGACGATCAGGGCGCGAAATCGACCCCGTTTCAGCCTGGACCGATTCAATCAGAGCGATCGTTCGACTTCAGCAAGGTGCTGTACGATTTCGGCGACGCCGGGTCGATACGGCTCACCCGAGAATTTCTCGTGCTCACCCCCGGTGACCGCACGTCGCTTGCGATCCCCTCAGGCGCCACCGACATCGTTGTCACGGACGTCGACAGCGCGCGGACGCTGACGATGACTCGTGAGCAGGGCGGCACGGTTGCGATGCTCGGTGAGTCGATAGCAGGCGCGCATCAGAGCGCCCGGCTCCGCGTGAGCGCCACGTTGAACAGGGGCTACTCGCTCGAAGGCCACGGCCTCACCTGGAACGGGAGGCTCGAGGAGCCGCGCGCGACGATCTCCTGCCTCCCGGTTTTGACGTGGCCTCCGTCTCCGTGCCCGCGACCATCACTGCTCAGTCGGATGGACGCGTGGCGATCCAGATCATCAACGGCGCGTCGACGCTCTTACCGGTGACGGTTCGAGCCGTTAGACGGTAAACTGGAAGACTGCGTTTACGACGACAGAAGGAGACAGTAGATATGGCTCATGAAGTCCCACCGCTTCCGTACGACTACAACGCGCTGGAGCCGCACATCGACGAGCAGACGATGCGGATCCACCACGACAAGCACCACGCCACCTACGTGACGAACCTCAACGCGGCGCTCGAAAAGCACCCCGATCTGCAGAAGAAGAGCATCGAGGACCTCGTCAAGGGGATCAACAGCGTCCCCGAGGAGATCCGCACGGCCGTGCGGAACAATGGCGGCGGTCACGTGAACCACACGATGTTCTGGGAGATCATGGGCCCCGGCAAAGGGGGCGCACCGTCAGGCGCGATCGGCGACGCAATCAACTCGTCGTTCAACAGCTTCGATGCTTTCAAAGAGCAGTTCGGCAAGGCCGCGACGACGCGCTTCGGCAGCGGGTGGGCGTGGCTGATCGACGCCGGTGGAAAGCTCGCGATCGAGAGCACCGCGAACCAGGACAGCCCGCTGATGGAAGGCAAGAAGCCGCTCCTCGGCCTCGACGTCTGGGAACACGCGTACTACCTGAAGTACCAGAACAAGCGTCCGGACTACATTGGCGCCTTTTGGAATGTCGTGAACTGGGACGCCGTCAGCAAGCGCTTCAAGTAAGCGCCGTGAGGATTTCGTCGTGCGACGGGAATTCGTCCTGCCGATCCGCGATGAACGAGTAACGAATGGCCCCGGTGGGCTCTACGATGAACAGCGAGGGTCTCGCGATGTTCCACGCGTAGAGCCCCACCGGGTGCCACACGCCATACGCCTTCAACACGTCGCGCGATTCGTCGATGAGTATGTTGAACGGCAGCCCTGTCTCCTCGATGTAACGGCGGACCGACGCCGACGACTGGGCGACGACCGCCACGACGTGTGCGCCGTGTCGCGTGTATTCGGGGGAGTTGTGTGCCAGTTCACCGAACCGGCGGCGGCAGTTCGGTCACCAGGTGCCGCGGTGGAAGGCGAGTAGCACCGGACCCTTCTCGAGAAACTGCGCGAGGCTGCGCGGTTCCCCCTTCTGTGTCGGAAGCTCGAACGGCGGTGCCGTGGTGAGCGGGGACGGATGGGACATCAGAACAACCTCACGTCAACCATTTCCCCAGCTTCGACGATGTCTGTCTGGGCGGGGATCTCGATGTAGCCGTCCGCGAGCGACATGCTCGTGATATCACCCGACGCCTTGAAGGCCGGCACGGCGGTGCCGTCGATGATCCGGACCGTGTAGAACTGGTGACGCCCCGTGGTCGACACCACGCGGCGCGACAGGGGAAGCGTCACGATGTGCGGCCGGTACTCGGGCAGTCGCGCGATCAGCCGCAGGAGCGGGACGAGCAGCATGTAGGCGTTCGAAAGGCACGAGGTGGGATACCCCGGCATCCCGAAGACCGGCGTGTCCGCCACGCGTCCGAACACGGTGGGCTTTCCCGGCTTGACGGCGATCCCGTGAAACGTGACTTCTCCTATCTGGAGGAGCGCGTCGAGGATCAGGTCCCGCTCGCCGACGGAGCTGCCACCCGAGAACACCACGATGTCCGCTTCCGATGCGACGCGGATCGACTCGACCAGCTCCGGCAGCGTGTCTGGGGCAGGCGGGTGCGAGACCGCGATGCCGCCGTGCGCGGTGATGATCGCAGTCAGCGTGAACTGATTGATGTCGTAGATCTGTCCGGGCCCGAGCGGCCGGCCGGGTTCGACGATCTCGTTTCCTGTGGAGAGCACTGCCACCCGAGGGCGCGCAAAGACCTCCACTTCGAACACCCCGACGGCCGCGAGCGCGCCGACGCGGCTGGGATTGAGGATGTCCCCCCCGGCCAGCACCGTCTGGCCCGCGGCGATGTCAGCGGCCCGGCGGCCAACATGCTGGCGCGGATACACCGGCGTGAAGATGCGAATGTCGTCTCCCCCCGCGCGCTCGGATTCCTCGACCATCACGACCGCATCCGCTCCCTGCGGCATCGGTGCGCCCGTGGCGATCTCGGTGCATTCGCCGCGGTGCAGGCCGCGGGTCGGCACCTGGCCGGTGAACACCTTCTCGACCACGCGCAGGATCTTCGCGTCGTAGCGGCCTGCGCCGAACGTGTCTTCGGCGATGACCGCATAGCCGTCCATCGCGGCACGATCGAATGGCGGCACGTCGAAGGCCGCGGTCGCAGCCTGCGCCAGCACCCGTCCGCTGGCCTCGCGGAGGGGCACCCGCTCCGT
>DATLXP010000034.1:0-6874 GCA_035575695.1 Vicinamibacterales bacterium | reverse complement strand
GATGTCTGCCGCGAATGGGGGCTCTTGATTCTGCTCGGCCAAGACCTGCAACATCGCCAGCGCCCCGTGGCCTTGCTCCCGCAGGCCTTTCTTGGCATGAGGCGTGTGATCAGGTGTGCCTCCGAACACTTCAGCCATGACGGACTTTGCCGAGGCATCAGCCGCTTGCATGGGGAGAACAGTACTCGCCAGCTTCAGAACCTCCTGAAGGTTGTTCTCCGATACGCACAGAGAGGCGTGCAGACGGATGGAGGAGGCCGGGCGATGGAATACAACCGAGCTGACTGTGGTGAGGCGGTTGGCGAATGACGTGAGCGTGAGCGTCTTCTCCGACGCTTCCACGTCTCGCAGAAAATCACTCTCGATGTGAACCCGTGCGAACCGGTGCGAGCCTACTTGTCTCACCGGGTCCGACCAGATGCTCTGAGAGAGATGTCCGGGCCACCACTGAAAACCCCGGGTGAGGGGCACGGACCACTCCGGCTCGATCTGTAGATCCGACCTGAGTGCCGAAATGAGTTCGAGGCCCGGGTCAGAAGACATGCATCACTCCTTCAAGCGCAAGACGGAGAGTCAGACGCGATGGATGCTACCACTGCGTGGTCCGAGAGACATATTCATAACAGCCTGAGTTCAGTATGGAGTTCTCTCGTAGCGAGTGCCGGGATTCCGCGAGTGGCGGGGAAGACGCTCTTTTTAGCGTGAGCCATCGAGAACGCACAATGCGCCTCTTGCCACATTACTCGGTATCGTCTCGCGACCGCCGTGGGATTCCCCCGAGGGCCTTGGTTGCAGCCGACCGAAACAGTCGCTCGTTGCGAATCATTTCAACCTCGATGTCGCTTCTTGTGAAGGGGAAACTCAGGGCTTGGCCGTATTCCTTATACGCCCACTCCAACGCGGCTTGATACGCTGCCGTCCCGCTCGCCGGTTCCCAACCTACAAGCAGCGCCCCACCCTCATAATCGCTGCTCTCTGGCAGGTCGAACACGAGGTAGCCGAGCCCACCGATATGAACCCTCGAAAGCGACCATACCCCCGACGCCATTCCATCAGCGGCGCAGTGGAACAGCGGGGTGACCCTGAAGCCGCAGCTCTCCAGCACACTCAACGGCGGGTCCTCGAAGACTTCGTTCCAGTCTCGGCTCCTCGCTTCACGGTTCGGTGCCGGGCTTGCGGCCTCGATCGCTTCTATAATCGCCTGCGATAACAGCAGCGGCTCCTCATTGGAGTCGCGAGGAAACTTCAGGCCATCTTCGATGGCACCATCTACTATCTTCTCAAGCGCAGCAAGAAAGGGCCGGGCCTCTCCAGCTTCGAGCCGCTCGCCACTGAGGAAGCGGACTAAGCTGCTCGTCACGGTCGCGAGTCGCGGGCTAACTTCGGCAACAGCATTGAGGAACTCGTCCGCGTCGATGGAATCGAATCTGTCCGCGACTGCGCCGGGCGGTTCAGTAATGAACTCGGCCAGCCAGCTGGGGCCTTCTACGTGGGCAAGGTATTCGATCGCACCGCCGCCGCCGACGTCATGGTCGTCAAGCGTCTGGACGATTTCCAAGCCACCACCTTGGCGACGGTGCCTGAGGACCAGCGAAGCCGACCACGAGGCGGCCATGTTGCTGCTCTCCTTTCTCGCGAGGACCATCCTTCTGGTCCTACGGGACGGGAGAGCTTTCTTTAGCTTAGACATCGCTCTCTTGGGCCGGGCAAAGCACCGTATCTTCGCTGTTCGTGGGCATGTTTGCAATGGCAGAAGCTCGCCGGAATGGTCCTGCAGCGGCATCTGATCGGCGTCGAGCGCATCCACCATCCTCCCGGTGCTTGCCTCTGTTGCGGCTTTCGCTTCACAAGTCCATTTGAATCAGCAGCGGACACGCGAGCGGCTCGTTTCAGAAGCGCAGGACCACCGCACCACCCGCGATCGGTCCGTGTCGCAACTCCCACGCGGCATCCGCCAACCGGTAAATCTCATCTTGCCGCAGAATCGCAGCCCGAAACTCGGGTGCGGGGCTAAGCAACACCCAGCGACCCTTCGTCCATTGTGCCCGCCACGCAAGGTGCTCAGAGCGCGAGACGAACGGGACCACGTTCGAGCGGGCCCCCGGGTCAACGGGTATGGCCCCGCGCCTCGACGCGAAGGGCTCCGCGAGCCGGAACAGGAGGTTCAACCGACCTTCGGCTTTCAGCCGACGATGCAGGGCCCAGTCCACTTCGCTCATTGTTGCGAGCTTCGGCGGCGAGGGCCCTTCGAGTTGTCGGGGCGAACGGATAACTCGCGCTCGGAGAATCGCAGGACGGACGCTGCACCCTGCAGCGGGCCGTGGCGCTGGCTCCAGTCCCGATCCGCTTTGAGTTCTGCGAACTGCCCGTCCTTCCATTGGGCTCGCTCTGGGCCATCTGGTTCGACGTGGCCCTTAACGGTCCTCATCCAGCGGGAATAGTTCCTCCATCCGCGGCGCTGGAGCTGGTCCGCTCGTGAGATGAACTGCAGAACCTGTGCGGGCATTGTCGTGTCCTTTTCGGACACCCGGAGGGCCGAGCCGATGCTCGGTGGACTGTCTGTTTACTCCTGTTCCGCAGGAGTCACATCGCGCTTGGGAGCGCAAGCACCGTGCGTGTCCAAAACGCCGGTTGCCGCGTCCGCTCAAAGCGAACGACTCCGAATGTCGGGAGCGCCACAACTAATGAAACTGTTATGGGTGTGCCGGTCGTTCCGAGCGCCTCGGACCTCGCCACCCGATAAGGGTGTCGGCCACTTCTTGGCAGCAGCTGGGGGCCTTCTGATACCCCTCTCGATCCCCCGCCTTGAGCGCACTGCATCAAAGGAGGGGATTACCGAAGCAAGGCAGCGGACGGACCAAGCGTCGAGAAAGAGAAAGCCCCCCAAGGGTCGCCCGTCCCGCTGATACCGGCTACGTTCGAAGGCATGGGATAACGCCATTCTGCAGATGCCCGTCGAGGGTCGGCTCAGGTGGCGATGTCGCTCCGTTTGAAAAGCCCATACATGGTGATGTCAGATCGGAGAAGCCTTCGAAGTTTTGCGGGACGCCGCGGTGTTGACGCGATTGCATACTTGCCGTGAGCCGCAGCATCGCCTACACTGCTGAAGGACCGCTGTCCAGTGCATCTTCGCCCCGCGGAGCGGGGCCCAGGTCTTGGTTTTTTTTGGGTTTTCGTCTTTGCCTCTTTGTTTGGCTACGAACCAGGAGGTCGCACGTTCGAGTCGTGCAGGGCGCACCATTCTCTGATCGACTCCGTATTGAGCACCGCCTCCATTCGGACTCCGCCGCTTCACGACGCGTGATCGACGCGGCGATCCCCTGACTCCCCGCCGAGACTCCAGGCACAATGGTCGAGCAGGTATAATGGACAGTCAGTTCATGCGTGACGCGCTCGCTCTTGCGCATCAGGCGCGGGAGCAGGGCGAAGTACCCGTCGGCGCCGTCGTCGTGCTGAACGGCGCGGTGATTGGCGAGGGATTCAACCAGCCGATCAGCACGAACGATCCCACGGCCCACGCCGAAATCGTGGCGTTGCGTGACGCGGCGAGGCGGCTCGGGAACTATCGGCTCACGGGTGCGGCGATGTACGTGACCATCGAGCCGTGCCAGATGTGCGTGGGCGCAATGGTCCATGCGAGAATCGCGCGGGTGGTGTACGGCACGCGCGAGCCGAAGGCCGGCGCGATCGAATCGGCGATGCGTGCGCACGAGCACCCGTCGCTGAATCACCGGATGGACGCTGCAGGCGGCATTCTCGAGGCGGAATGCCGTGACGTCATGCAGCAATTTTTCGCCGAGCGCCGACTCCGGGCAGAGTGACGCGAGCGAAGAGGCGGCTGCGGTCGCGCAGCGAGCGGCTGTGCCGCGCGGGACGTAGCGCCTGCGGCCGCAAGCGAGGGCCGGAGGGAAGTCCACGCGGAGCGGCGACCCCGAGCGCGCAGCGAGCGGCTTTGCCGCGAGCGTAGTAATAAACGGAGAGGTACCGAAGTGGTCGTAACGGGGGCGCCTCGAAAGCGTCTTGCCGAGTAATCGGCACGGGGGTTCGAATCCCTCCCTCTCCGCCACAACAAAAAATGGCCCGCACATGAGCGGGCCATTTTTTATTTGCGGCCAGTTCGTTAAGGACCCCGGCGGCAACTACCCCGGCCGCAGCGCCCGCTTCACATCCAGGCCGATCTGCGGTTTGGCGGTGGTGCCGCCGATGCGGATCGGGATCTTCGATCCGCCACCCTTGCGACGAAAGAACGGCTGGGCGACCGTCGCCAACACCGCCTTCATCCCCGACTGCGTGTCGCGTAAGGACGCGTCCAGCAGCAGGTGGCCGGTGAAGTCGAGCGCCTCGCTGTCGAGGTTGTAGGAGCCTACGAGTTGCACGCTGGCCCCCGGCACACCGAACGTCAGATCCGAGAACGCCAGCGTCGCGTTGTTCATGACAAAACGCCCTCGCAGCCGGGAGACGACGCCTGGGCCGCCGCCGGCTGACTCGTCGCCCTTCCCCTTCTTGCTGAGCTCGTTGATCCGCTCCTGAATGTTGAAGTTCGTGAAGCGCGCCTGATCGAGAGAGAAATCGCCATCCAGGTGCAGCCGGCGTGAGACGTCCGCCTCGCCTGCCGGCAACCTGAACTTCGAGCGCAACCTGATCGCACCGGTCAGCACCGGTTTCGATCCTTTCGCCGCGAGCCTCAGCAGGTCTTCGATCCGCGCCTTGTCGATCGTGATGTCCAGGGTCACATGGCGGCCCTTCACGTCCGCGGTCCGTACCACCGACCCCTTCGCATGGATGTGTGACTCGAACAACCGGGCATCGACCTGCTCGAGATACGTGTTGCCGTTGGTGCCGTCGACAATCGCCTTGAAACGCGTAGTCAGGGGAACCGCCCGGCCGCCGATGTCGATGGAGAAGTCCGGCGTCTCGGTATCGCCGGTGACCTCTATCCGCTCGAGCACGCCTGTGTACTGTCCCTTGGACGAGAGCGTGCCCCCCAGGCCCTTGATGGTGTTCAAGTCCGCCTTCTCGAACACATACTCGCCTGTCAACGGCGTGGTCCTCGGCCCGCGCGCCTGCCAGGGTCCGAAGCGGCCCGTCGTGCGGATGAGGCCCCTGGGCGTCGGGTTGGTCAGCTTCGCCCGGAACTCCGATCCATCCTTCCCCCCATATCCAAAGATGTGCAGGTCGTGAATGTCGAACACGCGCGGCAGTTTGCCGGGATCCTTCGAGGCGATGCGCAGTTGAGCGGCACGGGCCACGACCTCATCGATCACGAGTCGCGTACGCGGACGCTCTGCGGACTCCGGAACCGTGTCCCTCTCTTCGGTGGTGGTCTTGTCCGGTGGCCCGACACCACTGGCTCGGGATCCGCGCACGCGACGCAGTCCGCCTGGCGGAATCAGTATTTCCAGGTTCTCCAGCGTCACGGTTCTGAGGCGGACGGGATTTCCGATCAGCCCCAGCAGGCCGGCGGACGCGTCGAACGTCCCGAGGCGGAGCAGCGGTTCGGGCCCGGCGGCACCGCCAATCGCCACCGTCACGCTGGCCCCGTTGACCTCCGGGCGCGGAAAGACGCCGACCTGAAGCTCGTCGATCGTGACATCCCCCTGGAACCGTTCGCTCAGCGCCGTGACGACTTCGTCGCGCACGTGCGGCGTCGCGCGGCTCGCGCGTGATAACAAGACGAGGACCGCCATCACGCCGAGGGCGAGAGGAACGAGCCAGGCTACCCGCGAACGTGTCATGTGTGCTTGCGCCTCTTGATCGTGTCGCCTTCGGAATCGTTCGACACGGCGCTCCACGCACGTGCCAGCCAGCTCACGAGCGCGAATCCCGCCAGCCGCCTTGCTCCGTCGACGAATACCACGACGGCGTTGAAGATGATGATGAAGTAAAACGCGCGCAGCGTCCACGTCGCCGCTCGTGGACGGATGAAGCCTGCCGGCGCCGCCTTCCACCACCACGCGTCGGCGAACCATACCGCGAAGAACAGATAATTTCCGTAGATCCCCCAGCCGACCGGCACGCCGTACACGGCCTGCGTCTGCATGGCGGTTACCCGGACGGCGACATCGTGGCTCCAGTCATGGACCGTCGCGAAGGCCAGGCCCGTGTGCACGATGGCCAGGAGCAGGCCGGTCGCGAAGGCCCACCACGCCCACCGTGGCGGATCATAGCCGCGACGGGTGAACGCGCGGCCGCTCTCGCCGGCGATGAACAACAGCATGGAGATCCAGATCGTCGCGTGAAGGGCCGCCATCAGCCCGCGGCATCTCCCGGCACGGTGTCGGTGAGTGTCACGGGCGGCGCTGCGGGAAGCGACATCACGAGCGCCGCAACCGCGACAACCGCGATGACGGCGGCGAGCGCCTGGAACACCACCGCGTAGCTCCCGGTCGTGTCGAGGCACCAGGCGAGCAGGAGCGGACCGAGCGCTGACGCCACCACCGTCAATCCCTGCGCCGCGCCCTGGATGCGCCCGAGATCGCGGCGCCCGAACACCCGGCCCCACACGCTGAAGAAGAGGACCATCACGAGGCCGCCGCCGAGGCCCATCGCTGTCGCCCACGCCATCACAT
Source organism: Vicinamibacterales bacterium (assembly GCA_035575695.1). Classification (GTDB taxonomy): domain Bacteria; phylum Acidobacteriota; class Vicinamibacteria; order Vicinamibacterales; family 2-12-FULL-66-21; genus JACDCA01. The sequence continues at coordinate 305 of DATLXP010000034.1, read as the reverse complement.
GGGCCAGTGAAGCCACATGCGGCAGCGCCACGAGGCCGGCCGCGAGGATGAACTGCGAGGCGGCCATGAGCCGCCCCAGGGGAACACGACTCGCAAGCCACCCTCCGGCGATGTTGCCGATGAGCGCCGTCAGCGCGGTGACGGCGAGCGTCTGGTAATAGACATGAGGGCCAAACCCGCGCTGCGCGAGGATCGATTCGTTGAAGAGCCCGATGCCGGACGCGACCAGTCCGTACAGCGCCGTCCCGATGGCGAAGACCCAGAAGGAAGGGGTCGCAAGCGCAGCCGTCCAGGCGTAGCCCGCG
>DATLXP010000033.1:0-9358 GCA_035575695.1 Vicinamibacterales bacterium | reverse complement strand
CCCCTGAAGGATCTTCACGGTCTCCTGCGGCGACGGCTCGTCGATCGTGATCTTCTGAAGCCGTCGTGCGAGCGCGCGGTCTTTCTCGATGTGCTTGAACTCGTCGTGCGTCGTCGAGCCGACCACGCGGAGCTGCCCCGTCGTGAGCACGGGCTTGATCAGCGTCGCCAGATCCATCGTGCCGCCCGTGGTGGCGCCGGCGCCGACGGTCGAGTGGATCTCATCGATGAACAGAATCGGCATGGGCCGCTTCAGGAGCGCCGCGACGACGGCCTTGAAGCGTTCTTCGAAATCGCCGCGGAACCGGGTGCCCGCGAGCAGCGCGGCGGTATCGAGCGAGAAGACTTCCGCCCCCTCGAGAAGATCCGGGACGTCGTCGCCGAGCAGACGCGTGGCGAGACCTTCCGCGAGGGCAGTCTTGCCCACGCCGGCGTCTCCCACGAACACGGGATTGTTCTTCCGGCGCCGGCAGAGAATCTCCAGGGTGCGGAGCAATTCGTCGGCGCGCCCGATCAACGGATCCAGCTCGCCGGCGCGCGCGCGATCCGTGAGATTCATCGCGTAGCTGCTGAGTGGGTCCTTCGCACTCCCGCCGCCGCTGCGCTCGCCCAGGCCAGGGTCGCCCGCCTCGTCCTGGTCGTCTCCCCCTGACGAGGAAGGAGGCATTGCCGGCGGGACCTTACTGATCCCGTGCGTGATGTATTCGAGGACGTCGAGCCGCGTGACTCCTTGCGTTGCGAGCACCTGCGCCGCGTACGACCTGTTCTGCTGCAGCGTGGCCGCGAGGACGTCACCCGATTGCACCTCCTGACGTCCCGCGCTCTGAACATGGAGCACAGCCGTCTGCAGCACGCGACGGAACGCGAGCGTCTGCTCGGGCTCTTTGTGCTGCCCGCGCGTGAACTGCTCGACCGAATCGTTCAGATACTTGTCGAGGTCTTTGCGTAACTGCGGCAGATCCGCGCCACACGCCGCGAGGATGCGCTCGCCGTCCGGATCATGCGCCAGCGCGTACAGCAGGTGCTCGAGCGTCAGGTGCGTATGCCTGCGCGAAGTCGCCTCACGATAGGCGACAGTCAGAACAACTTCGAGTGCAGCACTGAACATGAAAAACCGTCGGATCCCTTGTGAACCGTGAACCGTGAACCCTGAACCCTGAACCCTGAACCCGTTACTCCAGCTCCATCGTAGCCTTCAACGGAAACCCGCTGGCGCGCGCGCGGTCGACGACGGCCTCGACCTTGGTCTCCGCGATGTCGTACGGGTAGACCCCGCAGAGCCCCTTGCCCTGGGTATGGACCGCCATCATGATGCGGTAGGCCTCGGCGGGCGCCTTGTTGAAGATCGACTCGAGGACCTCGATAACGAACTCCATCGTCGTGTAATCGTCGTTGAGCAGCAGCACCCTGTAGAGCTCGGGCTTTTTTGTCTGCTGGTTCGTTCTCTCGAGAACCTCGCCCCCCGACTGCCGGTCCGTGTCCGCCATCCGTCCTCTGATTTTAGCAGCCTCACGCGGCAGAGTGGCAGACTGGTAGAATCCCGCGTAAAGATGAGCACGCTCGCGCCAGGTCTGGATTACGTCGACCTTCAATTTGTCGGGAAGCCTGAGATCATCGCGACCGCGATCCTTCATGCGCCTGGGGGCATCGCGCTGGTGGACCCGGGCCCCACGACGACGCTGAACCACTTGCGAACGGAGCTGCAGCGCAAGGGATTTTCAGTCGCGGATGTGCGACAGATTCTGATCACGCACATCCATCTGGATCACGCGGGCGCCACCGGGTCATTACTCGAAGAGAATCCCGCGATCGAGGTGTTCGTGCACGAGCGGGGCGCGCCGCACATGGCGGACCCGTCGAAGCTTCTCGCGAGTGCGACCCGGCTTTACGGCGACGACATGGAGCGACTCTGGGGTGACGTGCTGCCGGTCCCGGCCTCCAGGCTTCGAGCGCTCACAGGGGGTGAGACGATCTCGGCCGGTGGGAGAGAGCTGCACGTGGCGTATACGCCGGGTCACGCGTCCCATCACGTGAGTTACTTCGATCGTTCGAGCGGTGTCGCGTTCGTCGGTGACACCGCGGGCATCCGCCGCGGTGGCGGCACGTATGTGATGCCGCCGACGCCCCCCCCCGACATCGATCTCGAAGCCTGGCGTGAGAGTGAAGCGAAGATCCTGTCGTGGGATCCCGATACGCTGTTCCTCACGCACTTCGGCCCGTTCCATGGCGCGCGCATGCATTTTCAGGCGCTCCGCGAAAACATCGAAACCTGGAGCCGCATCGTCCGCCGCCTGATCGCCGATTCGTCGCTCGACGAACCAGCCCGGCAGAGCGCCTTCGTCGACGAGGCCCTGCGGGAGCTCAGACGAGCCGTCGGCGCCGAGGAAGCCGACCAATACGGACGAGCCGGCCGACTGGACTATTCCTGGCAGGGCCTGTCGCGCTACTGGCGCAAGCGCGTGTAGCGCCGAGCACGTCGCACTGAGCACGTAGCACGAGCACGTCGCACGTCGCACTGAACACGTCCGCACTCCGCACGTATGCACATAGCACGTCGCACATAGCACGTGCCTTGGACTTGGCACACCCCTAGCTGGTAAAGAGCCATGACTTCACGCCGCCTTGCTCCCGTCCTCTTCGTTCTGACCCTTTTTGCCCCGGTAATCGGCTCCGCGCAGGTGGCGAACCAGCCGACGCCCGCCCCGACCGTTACGGCTGAGTCGGAGCGGTGGTACCTGAGCGGCGAAGCGATTGCCTACTCAGGGAACTTGTATTACCCGGCCGGCGCCCAGATCCACTTCAACGCCAACGAGATGGTGAGGAGCGGCTCTGTCCTGGGCGTGCCGCTGTACAGCCGTACCACCCTTGAACCCTACAGCATCGTGTTCGTTCCGCTGGCCGGAGGGATGATGCAGCCCTATGAGAGGCGCCGAACCGGCGATATTGCCGGCACGGCCGGCAGTGCGATGTCTTCGCTGCCGACTGCCTCGACGCCGGCCGACACCTCGGCTGGCATTCCGCAGGCTGCGGGCGCTCCCACTGGCGCAGTCGGTGTACCGGCCGGCGCTGCCGGTGTACCGGCCGGCACTGCCGGTGTGCCGCCGGGGGCGCCGGGCGTGCCCACGGGACCTCAGGCCGTCAGCGCCGCCAATGTCGCCGGTTCGGCCCCTGGCGGGGCGGCCGTGAATCCGGCTTCCGCACCACGCCGAGCGCCAGCGCCCGCCCCCCGAACGTCTCCCCAGCGGCGGCCAACGCGGACGAGCATTGGGCCCAAACCCGAAGGCGTGAACTCGCTGTTCGTCGATTTTCGCGACCGTCGCTGGTATCCCGAGGGTGCCGCCGTGCGCTTCGACCGAACGAGAATGCTGCAGATCGGCGACCGCGGCGGATTCCCTGTCTACGCCGACCGCGATGCGCCCGAGGCGCGCATCTACATCTCCGTCGGGGTCGGACGAACGATGGTCCTTCCCTATTCGCTTCGCCGACCGCAATAGAATGAATGCGGCATGGCCCGCGTCGGACGCTTGCTCGTCGGCTCGAACCCGCGCCGCACGTTCGTGCGCGTGGTGATCCTGATTGCGGCCTCCGCCATCACGTTCGGCTGGATCCTCCTTCCCATCCGCGCCGAAGGCATCAGCATGCTGCCGACCTACGAGTCGGGGACCCTTCACTTCGTAAACCGCCTGTCCTATATCGCCGCGAGCCCGGCGCGAGGGGATGTTATTGCCATCCGGCTGGCCGGCGATCGCGTCTACTACGTGAAACGTGTCGTCGCCCTGCCGGGCGAGCGCGTCCAGATCGTCGATGGAACCATCCACGTGAACGACGTGCCGCTCAGCGAGCCATACGTCAAGAACCGGCGGCCCTGGAACGTGGACGAAGTCGCGCTGACATACCAGGAATACTTCGTCGTGGGAGACAACCGCGGCATGAACGCTGCGGACCATGATTTCGGCCGGGCGCAACGCTCGCGCATCGTCGGGCGAGTGGTGTTCTGATGTCGACACATGGAATCGCCAGGACGGTGGGTGTCATGGCGCTCGTGGTCGCGGGCTTCCTGGGATGGAAGCATTTCTTTCCGTCCGATGAACCCAGAATCGTTCGCCGCCTGGAACAGCTCGCCGACGAGGTCACGCGAAGCGCAGCCGACCCGTCCGTCGGTCTGGCTCGAGCCGCGCGCATGGCCGCGTACTTCACGACGGACGTCGTGATCGACCCTGGCGGCGGCGTGCCGGCGCTGCACGGTCGCGAGGCACTGATGGCGGTGGCCGGCAGCCTTCAGCCTCGGACCGGCTCGATGCGAGTGGCACTCGGAGACGCGACGGTGACGCTGGCGACTGAGGACAGCGCGGACGTGACGCTCACGGTGACCTTCACGAGAAACGCTGGCACCCCGGAGGCATCCTTCGACGCCCGGGAGTTTGCCGTCCGGATGGTCAGGCAACAGGACGCCTGGCTCGTCGCCAGCGTCACCTCAATCGACACGCTGCGATGAAGGAGTACGAGAAACGGCAGGGATCCCCGCCGATACAGCGCGCGGCCGGAACGGAGCGAGCGCGAGTGCAGGCCGCCAGGCGGGGTGCAGGGGACCCCGCCGATACAGAGAAGATGTAGTCGGAGGCTGAGGTGTTGTCCTCAACCTCCGACAGGCTTGGCCGCGGGCGATGCCCGGGAACGGGGGTGGTGCGCCAACCTGTATGGCTGACATTTGGCGGGAGGTCAGCCGATCGGCACCGGTAGGTCGAACTGTTCTGTGTCTGTTTCGCGACGGCCAGATCCTATGTCTACGCGATCGGGAACTCTGGGGTAGCGGGGACGGTTCAAGCAACGCGCGTACCGCCTCAGCCTCACAGACTTCAGCGCTGCCGTCACGACGCCGTAAGTCGCTGTCTTGAAATATCTTGATAGCGATGACCGGTGCCGCTACCGCGCGCTGCACGGAGGCAAGAGCGGCTTGCCGGTGTATTGCCGCCATGTGAGCGGCCCCAGCGGTTGTCGGGTTTTACTACGAACCTAGCAGGACGGCTGAAAAACGCATCCTGCATGGCACATGGTAAATGGAAGATGGAAAAGCGCCAGTATTTAGCCGTTCTTTTCCATTTCCCATCTACCATTTTCCATTCAGGCCGGCATCTTCAGCGGCCTGGCTAGAGCTGTCTCAGGGCCGTGACCACCGGCATCCGCGAGGCCCGCCAGGCTGGAAAAAGCCCTCCGAGCAGGCCCATCCCAATCGCGTACAGCATCGCTTGCGCGAGCAGCGCTGGGGTCACCGCGAACGCGAACGCGACCTGGCTGAACGACTGCCAGTTCATCGTGGCGGTCTGGTAGCCGTCGAAGACCACGTAGGCGAGCACACCACCGATCACGCCGCCGACGAGACTGAGCAGCACGGCTTCGACGAGAACGGACACGACGACCGGGAAGCTGGCGAAGCCGAGCGCGCGCAGCGTCGCGATCTCGCGCGTGCGGCTGGCGACGGCGCTATACATCGTGTTCACGGCACCGAAGATGGCTCCGAGCCCCATGAGTCCGGCGATGATGAAACCGACCGTCCGGATGACGGTTCCCAGGACGCGCGACTGCGCCGCGTAATACTCCTGTTCGCGCAGCACCGTCACCTGCAGGCGTTGGTCCGACGTCATCGCGTCCTTGACCGACTGGAAGGAATCCACGGAATCGAGTCTCGCGAACACCGACTGGTAGCTGTTGCCGCGGCGGTACGCCGGCTGGAGGACGCGAGCATCCGTCCAGAGCTCTGACTCGGTGATCGAGCCCTTCGCGTCGAACATTCCAACCACCTGCCACGTGTTTTCACCCCACCGGACGCTCGACCCCACCGTCAGGTTGGCGAACTGCCTCGACGCCGCCCGCCCGACGACGATTTCATTGCGGCCTGACTCGAACATGCGCCCTTCGACAATCGTCACTTCGGGCCGCACCTGAAGCACCGTCGAGGACACCCCCCTGAGCGGGACGTTGGCGTCCGTACCCGTTTTCGCGAGCGGGTGACTCACGATGACGAACAGTTCAGCGGATGCGAGCGGTCCGTTCGGGCCCCGCTGGATCCCCGGTGTATCCATGATCAGGCGCGCCTGGTCACCGGAGAATCCGCTGGTCATTTCAGTGTCGCTGCCCGTCCGCATCACGATGATCCGCTGCGGATCGCCAGCCTTCACCATCGCGGCCTTGAACCCTTCGGCGATCGACAGCACCGAGATGAAAATGACAACGACGCCGGCGATGCCGATGATGGCGACAGCGGACGAACCGGCGCGCTCGCGAAGGGATCGAAGGTTGACGCCTGTGACGGCGATGATCTGGGACAACATGTCAGCTTCTCCGGAGGGCGTCGACGATCTTGAGGCGTCCAGCCTGCCACGCCGGCAGGAAGCCCGAACCGATGCCGAGCAGCAGCACGAGCACGCACCCGAAGATCAGGTCCTTCGGCGGGAAGTAGAAGAGCGGCAGCAGCCCGCCGGTCGGATCCCCCTGTGCGATCAGTACCCACGCGATCAGCAGGCCCAGCCCGCCACCGAGCACGGCGATGAGCGCCGACTCGGCAAGGACCATTCCGAGCACTTTGCCGTCGGTGAAGCCCAGCGTCTTAAGGATCGCGAGCTCGTTGGTTCGCTCGCGGATCGACTGCGCCATGGCATTACCGGCCACGAAGAGGATGAAGAACATCACGACGGCCGCAATCGCCGTCATGATCGAGCCGATGTCGCCGACCTGTTTCGCGAAATCCGCCACGAACGCTTTTTCCGTCGCGGTCTTCGTCTCGGCCGGCGAGTTCGCGAACATCGCGTCCATGCGCCTGGCGAGCCCGTCAGCCTCCGCGGGGTTGTTGACGCGGACGATATACCAGCCGACCTGGTCGCTGCCAAAGCTGCGGGCGCGGCGATTTTCGTTCAGGTAGTTGTAATGAAAGAAGAACTGCGTCTTGTCCGTCCCCTTCACCTGCGAGTCGTAGATGCCGTCGATGGTGAAGTCCCAGGGAGAGTTGTCGGCCTTCCGGTAGATCGTCCCCTGGAGAGGCACGCGGTCGCCCACCTTCCAGCCGAATCGCTTCGCCGTGTCGATGCCGACGATGGCGCCGGCCCGGTCGGCCAGCCAGGCCTTCTTCTGATCCTCGGGCAGCTCGAACTCCGGATACATCTTCAGCCAGCTCTCCGGCTCCACGGCGAAGTTCGCGATGAAGTTGCTCGGGTCCTGGTAGATGCCGCCGAACCAGTTGGCGTGTGTGATCTCCTGGATCCCTTCCACCCCGCGGATCCTTTCCATGTAGGACTTGGGCAGCGGTTGAATGAAGGAGACCTTGTGGATCGTCATGAGGCGGTCTGCCCCGGCGACTTCGATTCCCATGCCGAACGCCGCGCGGATCGCCATGAGGACCCCGTACAGCAGGAAGGCGATCAGGATCGACAACACGGTGAAGATCGTGCGGATCTTCCGCCGGGTCAGGTTCCGCCAGACCAGATGCAGATATTTCATGCGACCGCCTCGGTCACGAGCAGACCCTTGTCGAGATGCAGCGTGCGCGTGGCCCGCGCGGCCGCGTGGGGGTCGTGGGTGACCATCACGATGGTCTTGCCGTGCTCGCGATTGAGGGTCTGCAGGAGATCCAGGATCTCGTCGCCGGACTTGCGATCGAGGTCGCCCGTCGGTTCGTCGCAGAGGAGCAGCGTCGGATCCGTCACGATCGCGCGCGCGATGCCGACGCGCTGTTCCTGGCCGCCGGACAACTGCCGCGGGTAGTGGTTCGCGCGATCGCCGAGACCCACGACCGAGAGGGCGGTCTGCACGCGCGTGCGGCGATCGGCCTTGCCCAGCTTCGTGAGGAGGAGCGGCAGTTCGACGTTTCGGGCCGCGGTCAATACGGGCAGCAGGTTGTAGAGCTGGAAGACGAAGCCGATGTGGCGCGCCCGCCATGCCGACAGTTTCCCTCCCGCCATGCTGTCGATGCGGTCCCCTCCGACCGTGATCGAGCCGGCTCTCGGCGTGTCGAGCCCGCCGATCAGGTTCAGCAGCGTGGTCTTGCCGGAGCCGGATGGCCCCATCAACGCCAGGAAGTCACCGGACGGGATCTCGAGGTCGACCCCCTGCAGGACGTTGATTCGTTCGCTCCCCCGGTGGTAGACCTTCTCGAGGTCGTGAATACTGACCAGCGTTTCGCTCATTTGTGCTCCGAAATGCGCCCGACCTGAAGGTCGGGCCTGCGTGCGCGTCCGACCCGACCTGAAGGTCGGGCCTACGTCGTGATTCGCCCGACCTACGGCCGTAGCGCAGCCCTTCAAGGCTGCCTGATCTTCACGCGGTCGCCGTCTTTCAGCTCCGCCGCTCCTTCGATGACCACCCGCTCGCCGGCGGTGAGGCCTGAGAGCACCTCGATCTGATCCCCGTCCTCGAGCCCGGCGCGCACGGCCCGCCGCTCGACGCGTTCATCGCGCAGCACGAACACGACGGTCTTCCCATCGACGGTCCGTATCGCGCTCTTCGGTACGGTCACGCGCGCCACGGGCGCTGCCGCCTGCGCCGGCTCTTCGTCACGGAGGAACGACACCTTCACGCCCATGTCGGGGAGGATCCTGGGGTCGAGCTGCTCGAACGCGATCCGCACTCTGACGGTCGCCTTCTGCCGGTCGGCCGTCGGCACCGTAGTGATGACGTGGCCCGGGATCCGCCAGTCCGGGTAGGCATCCAGGGCGGCTTCCACCTTCTGGTCCGGTCGAACGCGGTAGATGAAGCTCTCGTTGACGTCCACTTCGATTTCGAGCGACGATATGTCGACGATCGTGCCGATGCCCGTGCGCGTGAATCCGCCTCCCGCCGACACGGGCGACACCATTTCGCCGGCCTGCGCATCCTTGGAGATGGCGACACCGCTGAACGGCGCCCTGATGACCATGTCGTCCAGGTCGGTGCGCCGCTGCCGTGCCTGGGTTTCCGCGACTTTGATCTGTTCCCTGGCGTAGTCGATACGCGCCTTGATCGAGTCGACGTCGGCCTGGGCGGTGTCGACCTCGGCGCGTCCGACCACCTGTTCGTTCATGAGCCGCTGCCGGCGCTCCAGGTTGAGCTCTGCCTCGTGCAGACGGGCCTGGTCCTGTCCGGCGCTCTTGCGGGCGGCCCCGACCTGCGCGTCGGCGGACGCGAGTGCGGCGCGGGTCTGCGAGTCGTCCAGCCGCGCCAGCACCTCTCCCTGCCGAACGCTCTGTCCCTCCTCGATGAAGACCTGGACCACCTTGCCGGTCACCTTGGACGAGACTGTGGCGCGCCGTCTCGCGGTCACGTATCCGGACGCGTTCAGTACCGCCCCGGGCCCGGACGCGCCGCCGGCCTTCGCGGTCACCGGAGCCACT
>DATLXP010000032.1:0-13428 GCA_035575695.1 Vicinamibacterales bacterium | reverse complement strand
AGCGCCAGGACCATCGAGGCATTCTGTGCGTGCTGTACGACGTACTCGTGCGGCCACGTGGCGGCGTAAGTCTTCGCAAATGTCCACGCGGTGGTTTCAACGAAGGTGCGGACGTCTTCGGCGAGCGGGGTGCACTGCGCTGTCATTTGGAATGAGGACTACCTCCTTTTCCTGCATGTGCTCCGGGAGAAGGTGGCTGTCCCCTTCCGGTTAATGCGAAACGCCACGCCGAACGGGACTTCGCCTTTGCGAAGCACGCGCTATTCGGCCGGCTGACCGACGCGGAGTGCCTCGCCTGGGGCTACCGGCACGTCGATCGCCCACCTCCGCCAGTTCGACGCGTGACCGTCGTCAAGGCTGGTCCTGCACGTGGCGCCTCACGTCGCCGCGCAGCGACGACACATCCACCGTCGCACCTCCGGGCGGGAGCGATCGGTGAAACTCGAGGAGCGGACGATCGTCGGTGAGGACAGGGCCCTTGCCAACGAACCGCCGCATCTCGTCAGGGCCGGCCGTGTAGCGTCCGAGCAGCGCCTCGAAGCTGTCGAGCCCGACCTGCGCCAGTCCGACACGGATGTCCGGCACGGACAGCTGGCGCTCGAAGGCCTCGCGGCTGAAGCGCAGCGGCTGGACGCTTCCGACCATCAGCGTCCCGTCGGCCCACAACGTGGCGTTCGGGAACGCCTGCAGGAACGTCCGCATGATCAGCTTGTAGTGCGCTTCCTCCCGCTGTCCGACCCACTGCATCATCAGCCCTCCCTCGTTCAGGGCGCGGCGAGCCAGCGTGAAATATTCGATCGAGTAGAGGTTGCCGGCCCCGGCGTGGATGGGCTGAATCAGGTCCGCCATGATCACATCGTAACGCTGTGAGGTCAACCTCAGGAAGTTCCGGCCGTCGTCCACGCGCACCCGCACGTTGGGCCGCTGCAGCAGGTCGCCGTTGACATGCGCGAAGTACGGAACAGCAGACACGACACTCTGCGCCAGCTCGACGACGTCGGTGGAGGTTTGCGGATGCGCGGCAACCGCACCCGCCGTGACCCCGCCGCCGACACCCACGACCAGGGCGTGTCTCGGGTCCGGGTGCAGCGCCATCGGCAGTTGTCCGATCTCCGCGTGGACTCGCACCATGTCGGCTGAATCGTTCGCCTGGTGGAGGCCGTCGAGAAGAAGGACCCGGCGGCCGGACGGCTGGGAGTGCACCGTCGCGGTGGTCTGCACGCCTTCGGCGCGGAACACGAGGCGCTCCCCCGCCCCGTGCCGTCGCGCCAGGACGGACGCGTAGATGTCGGGCAGGGAGACCGCGGCCGCGACGAACAGCGCCGCTCCTGCGAGCGACGTGCTCAGCGCCCGCGCACGGCCACCCGTCGACGCGGCCACGACGCAGCCAGACGCCACGTACACCGCGGCCAGGAGGAGCAGGCTGCCTCCGCTGCCCAGCCACGGCAGGAGGATGAAGCCGCCGGCCAGCGAGCCCGCCACGGCGCCGCACACGTTCAGGGCATAGAGTACGCCGACGCGCCGTCCGACATCCGCCTTCACATTTCCGAGCCAGGCCGCGACCGCAAACGGAAAGGTGGCCCCCATCAGGGTGGTGGCCGGCAACATCGCCACCACGCAGGCCTGAATCATGCCGCTGGTCCGCCAGCCCATGCGATACGTGTGTGCCAACGCCGTCATGGACAGGAGCACCAGGACACCGGTCCAGATCTGCATCCACCCCAGCGCTCTCACGGGATCGGAACTCCGTCGTACCCGTGCTGCGGCGAACGCCGAGCCCACGGCAAGGCCCAGTAGCACGGTGCTCAGCATCGTAGTGAACGCGTACGTGGTTGCCGTCAGAAAGAGCGTCAGTAGCCGGAACCAGACGACTTCGAGAGCCAGGCCTGCGAAGCCCGCAAGCACCACAGCGACAAGGACGATCCGGGGTGCCTGGGACGGCGCCACCGGGGGCCCGCCCGTCAGCGGGGCGTCGCGCACCGTGGTCCGAGAGACAGCGTAGAGGGCCAGCGCGCCAAGACCGACGGCGATGTTGAGCGCGGCGGCGAGCCGGGTCGTCGCCGTGACTCCGAACGCGCCGATGAGCGTGAAGCCTGCGAGCACGGTGCCGGCGATGCCTCCGGTGGTGTTCATGGCGTAGAGCCAGCCGATCCGTGTCGCGGCCGAGCCCCCGGCGCCCGCGACGTGGCGTGCGAGCAGCGGCAGGCTCGCGCCCATCAGGGTCGTCGGCAGCAGAAGGATGAGGCCTGAACAGAGGAGGCGCAGAATGGTCAACTGGACCGGCGCATCAGGGGCGAGCGCGTATGCGCGGCCGTAGAGTCCGGAGACCGCCTCGAGCGCGAACGGGACGGCGAGCGCGCTCAGCGCGATCCCCAGTTCCAGCAGCGCGAATGCCCGCAGCGGCGCGCGTGAGCGATCGGCAGTCCGACCGCCCAGCCACGATCCGAGCGCCAGCCCGCCCATGAAGCTGGTGAGCACGGCGCTCGCCGCATACACGGTCACGCCAAACACCAGCGAGAGCATGCGAAGCCACGCCACCTGATAGACGAGCGCCGCGCTGCCGGAGAGCAGAAAGAGTCCCGCGAGAATCGGAAACATCCGGCGGCATTGTACTTGCTGCCCGGCGGCCCCATGGCCGTCTTGACGTAGATTCTCTTTCACGCGCGCTATACGGTCTGAGGTGCTTGCGAAGGGAACACCCGGGTATGCACACATCCTCGATCACAATTGCTCTCACCATTCTGCTGCCGATCCTTGCCGCGCCTGCGGCTCTGGCCAAGACTAGTCAGAGTCACCCAACCACCCTATATGCATATCTCTCTGGCGCCATCGCCCGGTTCGGAGGTGTAAATTGTTGGGGCAACGTGAAGACGTGCCTCGTACTCAGTAGAGATTACCTGCTTGAACCGTTCGAGCTGCTCGCGGCGCACGAGATTGACGGTTGAGCCGCCGAATCCGGCGCCGGTCATACGAGAGCCCAGAACGCCTTCGCACTTCAGGGCGATCTGAACCAGCAGATCCAGTTCCGTGCAACTCACCTCGTAATCGTCGCGCAGGCTCTCGTGCGAGCGATTCATCAAGCGCCCGACCTCTTCCACATCTCCACGCCGAAGCGCATCGGCGGCATCCAGTGTGCGCTCGTTTTCCCCCACAACATGACGGCAGCGTCGCCTGATGGGTTCAGGCAATAGGAATTCATGCCTGGCGAACTCTTCTAACCCTACATCGCGCAACTGCGTGATGTGTGGCAGCACTTCCGCAAGCAGTTCGACACCGTGTTCGCATTCCGCGCGGCGCGTATTGTATTCGGATGAAGACAACTCATGCTTGACGTGTGTGTCGCAGATGGCGACCACTACACTTGAGGTGTCAAAAGGAACGGCCGTCGCTTCGAGTTTACGGCAATCAATCAACAGCGCGTGTCCCGCACGCCCCAACGCGGCCACGAACTGATCCATGATGCCGCACAGAGTTCCGACATACGTGTGCTCTCCCCTTTGGCCGGCGAGAGCCAGCGCCACCCTATCAATCTCTTTCCCTGCTATGGTCAGAAGCGCCAGCCCTGTTGCCACTTCAAGCGCGGCTGAAGAAGAAAGCCCTGCGCCCTGGGGAACATCGGAAAGAATCATCAGGTCTGCGCCGCTGAGTTGAATCCCGCAGTCTTCGAGCGCCCGCGCCACGCCCTCGACATAGTCAAGCCAGATGCCGCGGCGCGGCACTCCGGGACGGTCCAGATCGAATACAGCAGCCTCGTCCACGTTCAGCGAGTACACGCGCACGCGCCGCTCCTCACGCCGAACGGCGGCAACAATCGTTTCGCATTCGATTGCCATCGGCAGCACGAAGCCGCCGTTGTAGTCCGTGTGCTCGCCAATAAGATTCACCCGGCCCGGTGCGCGAAACATTCTCGGCTCGCCCTCGTAACGCTCGAGAAAAGCGAGCCTGAGTGCTTCCCGGTCGATCAACCGCTTGGCCTTATCAATCTCTGCCACCCCCGACAACACAAGCGCGCAGTTCGGCAGCCTTCTCCTCGGCTACAGTGTCGTTGATGAACATCCCTGCGCCGGTCTCGCTTCCCGCCAGATACTTTAGTTTCGTCGCTGTTCTGAGGGGCGGGTAAAACTCTATGTGGAAATGGTAATGGTCATACTGTCCTCCGTCGGTCGGACGCTGGTGCAAGACCATCATGTAAGGAAACGAGAGATTAAACAGCTTGTCATAGGCCATGAGAAGCGCTTTTAACATCTCTGCCAGGGCCCGCTGCTCATGACGTTCAAAGTCCGTAAGCGCCTGCACATGGCGAGTGGATGCGATGTGCACTTCATAGGGATAACGCGCAAAGAAGGGGATGTAGGCAGTAAAAGAACCGTTTTCCATCACAACGCGACGACCATCACGCCGCTCTTCAGCGATGATATCGCAGACCAGACATCGACCCGTGTGCTCATGATGTGCGCGCGACTGGTCTAGTTCGCGCGCGATGTGCGGCGGAATAAACGGATAGGCATAGATCTGTCCGTGAGGGTGATGAAGCGTCACCCCGATTGCTTCACCCTTATTTTCGAAGATGAACACGTAGTTTACAAAGTCGAGCGCGCCTAGTTCTCGAAAACGATCCGTCCACACCTGTACGAGCTTGTAAATCTGTTCGACGGGTTCATCAGCAAGCGTCGAACTGTGGTGAGGACTGTAGAGCACAACTTCGCACACGCCTTGTCCGGGGCTGACATTGTAGAGTTCCGTCGCTTCCACAGACGGTGCGGGCGGCTGGCTTTTCAAACTCGGAAAGCGATTCTCGAAGACGACGATGTCGTAATCATTTGCGGGCACTTCGGTGGGAAAGCCGCCGGGCTTTGTCGGACACAGGGGACAAAAGTCCGCTGGAGGTAAAAACGTACGCTCCTGCCGCTCGGTGGCCGTCGCTACCCACTCGCCTAACAATGGATTCCAACGCAACTCAGACAAGACGCTCCTCGTCCGCGACGGGCTGAGGATCAGGAGCGGGCCCCGGGGATGTGCCCGCGTCGGTAGCGCGCGACCCTACGTCCGCCTGGTCAAAGCTATACAGAATCAGATAGCGTCCGTCCTCGAGCGTGACCTGGTTTTTGCGTGTCTCGCCCACCCTCCATTGGTCCGTTAACGTTTTGCCCCGCATGTTCTCGCACTCTCCATAATCTAAATCAATGAAGCCCGGCGCCGACGGTCCTGGCTTTGACCTTGCCGGTCATACGTTTGATGAACTGCACCTCTTCCGCAATATAAGGCGTGCCGTCCGTGCGGAAGACCTCGTGGAACCAGATGGAAGGCTCGCGGTCGATATAGGGCCGCTCCCACGAGTCCCAGGGCAGGTGAGTTTGCGACTTGCCCTGCACCAGTCCCCAATTGATCATCCCCACACCGTGCGCCTTCGCGACCGGCAGAGAACCTATGAAGAAACTGCCGTTCCCGCGCGCCATATACTCTGTGCAGATGATGGGACGGTTGTACCGCTTCAGCCAGTTGATCCGCTTTTCGAGTTCCGTGGGCGAGTCGTAGTTGTGGAACGTAACGACGTCTGACAAATCGATCTGTAAGCGATCCATCGGGGTCATCTTCTCCGGGCTTGACCAATCGCCCTTCCACACTGCGCTCGTCAAGGGCTGCTGCGCGCCGGCCTCGCGCGCCCATGCGAACGCCTTCGGCAGCAGCGCGAGCACGAGTTCGACCTTGTTCTTCGGCTCCACTCGGCCGTAGCTGCTCCCGTTTTCGTTGTCCGGCTCGTTCCAGATGTCCCAGGCAAGGACGCGATGGTCACGCGCGAACGCGCCGACCACGCCTTTCACATACGCTTCGAGCCGTCGGTGCTCGGCGGGGTCTCGTAGCGCCTGGGTACTGGGACTCTGCACCCAGCCCGAGTTGTGCACGCCAGGGCGCGGCGGGCGCTGCTTCCCCAGCTGAGGATTAGGGTCCCAGACCGAATCGAACAAGACGAACACCGGTCTTATCTTGTGCTTCCCGGCAATAGTTAAAAACGTATCGAGGCGCCGCTTGAAGCCCTCTGCATCTTGTTGCCACAGCAAATCATGCAGGTAGACGCGCATCGTGTTCATGCCTACACTTTCCGCCCAGCCTAACTCCAGATCAATCCTCTTGGGATCGAAGCTCTCGGCCTGCCACATCTCCAACTGGTTGATCGCGCTCGCCGGGTTGTAGTTGCTGCCGATCAGCCAGGGCTGCTGCTGGTACCATTCTTTGGCTTTCTGCTCCGACCACTTCTCTGGCGGCGCGGCGATGGCAACCTGCCAGGGTAAAAGAACGACAAACACACACTGCAGGGCTGTTCGCACTGTTATCATCGAGTTTCTCTCCATTACTTTAGAAGCATGCCGCCGCTTCTGCTCAGGCCCGAGCCGGGCGGCGTTGCAGGACCTGGTCGGCGATAACGCCAATCAAGATGACGGCACCCATGACCGCGAAGTTGAGCGACGATGGAATCCCCAGGAGATTGACCAGATTCTGCAACACCTGAAGGAGTGCGGCGCCGATGAGGATGCCGATGATTGATCCTTCGCCCCCGCGCAGAGAGCAGCCGCCCAGCACCGCGGCAGCGATGCCGTAGAGTTCAAAGAAGTTGCCGTGCGAAGAGGGTGAAATGGAGTTCGTGTAAAACGCGAAGATGATCGCCGATATTCCCACCAGCAGCCCCGAAATGATGTAGGCGCTGGCGATGACGCGTGATGAGTTGATGCCCGAATAGCGCGCCGCCGTCTCATTGCGCCCAACCGCGAACAGGTAGCGCCCGTATACGGAGCGGTGCAGCACGATCCACATCACGACGCTCACGATGACGAGCAGGATGAAGGGCGTGGGGACGCCGAGCACGTCGCCCGTCGCGAGTTGCCTCAGCCACTCGAAACCTGCGCCGCTGCCGTATCCCTTGGTCTCGTCGTTCGCGATGAACCTGGCTACCCCCCTGTAAAACAGCAACCCGCAGAGTGTCACGATAAAAGGCTGGAGTCGAACCTTGGTGATCAATAGTCCGTGCAGCGCGCCCAGCGCCATGCCGATACCGATGACGACTACGACTGCCAGCCCCGCCGGCCACCGCCACTCCATCAACATCATCGAGAGCAGCACGCCCAGGAGCGCGAAGACTGAACCAACCGACAGATCGATGCCGCCGGTGATGATGATGATTCCGAGGCCGATGCTGAAGACGCCGTACGCACCGATCAGCCGCGCCATATTCTGCAGGTTCGCCGGCGCGAGAAAGCGCGGGTTGAGCGCTGCGACGACTGCGCACAACACAACGAGGAGAAGGAAAATGCCCAGTTCTTTTTTCACGGCTTATTGGCTCCTCTCGCCGTGAATTTATAGACGGTCGTTTGAGTGTAACGCTCCTTCGCCTGGAGAGCGGTGGAAGGAAACGCGGGTTTGTTGGGCGAGTCAGGGAAGTGCTGCGTCTCCAGGCAGAAGCCGTTGCGCTTATTGTAAATCTTGCCGCCCTTGCCGCGCACATCGTTCAGGAAGTTTCCCGTGTAGAATTGCATGCCTGGCTCGGTTGTCCACACCTGCACGACACGCCCGCTCACCGGCTCATACACCTCCGCCGCCAGCGTCAATTCCCTCCCCTTTTTATTCAACACATAATTGTGATCATAGCCGTTGCCTAAACGTAACTGTTCATCGGCATGCTCAATGCGGCTACCGATAGATAGCGCCCGCGTAAAGTCGAATGACGTTCCTTTCACTGCCTTGAACTCTCCGGTTGGAATCAGTGTTTCGTCAACTGGTGTGAATCTGTCGGCGTTGATCCACACCTGATGTCCAAGGATGCTTCCCGCGCCAGCCCCGGCGAGGTTGAAGTAAGAATGATGCGTGAGGTTTACGATCGTCTCTCTGTCCGTCGTCGCGGCGTACTCAACGCGCAGCTCATCCGCATCCGTGAGAATGTAGGTCGCCATCGCTGCCAGGGTGGCCGGATAGCCCTCCTCGCCGTCTTCGCTGACGTAAGAGAGTCGCAGCGCAACGCCATCGGCGCGGGTCATAGCGCGCCCCTGCCACACGACCTTATTGAAGCCGCGTGTGCCTCCGTGCAGGTGATTCACGCCATTGTTCCGGGCGAGCTGATACTCGACGCCTTGTAGCGAGAACTTTCCCCGGGCGATGCGGTTCGCAAAGCGACCAATCAGCGCGCCGAAGTAGGATGTGTCCGTCACGTAGCCGGGCAGATCATCGTACCCGAGAACAACGTCGGCCATCCTCCCGCGGGCATCGGGTGTTTTGAGCGCGACGACGATCCCGCCGTAATTGGTGATCTGTGCCTGGAGGCCGTTCTTGTTTGTCAGCGTATAGAGATCTACCGTCGTCCCCTGCGGCAATGTGCCGAAGACTTGCTTCTCGATTCTCGTTTTCGATTTCTGATTCATACTGCCGAGCGACCCCCCTGCGGCAACAGGGCACAGGGCCAATGCGCATACCCACCAACCGATGCGCCCCACTCAGGCGGCTCGTTTGCCGACAGCAAGGCTCATGATGTTCTCTTCAGTGCATGCCGTGCGCTCAAGGATGCCTGTCAGAGCGCCCTCGTGCATCACCGCGACGCGGTCGCTAATGTGCAATAGCTCCTCCATGTCGCTTGAAATCATCAGAATCGCCACGCCGCTCTCAGCCAGCAGCCGCATCAGGGCGTAGATCTCCGCTTTCGCGCCGACATCGACCCCGCGAGTTGGCTCGTCAAAGATTAGTACCTTCGGCTCGAGCCCAAGCCATTTCGCCAGGACCACTTTTTGCTGGTTGCCGCCGCTCAGATTGATGACGAGCTCCTCGACCGTCGCCGCCTTGACGTTCAGCTTCCGACACATGCCGGTCGCGGCCGAACGCTCGCGCCCTCGTGCAATCAGCCCCGCCTGGGCGTAGCGTTCGAGCGAGGGCAGCGTGACATTCTCTCTAATGGCGGTGTCGATGATTAAACCGGCGAGGCGGCGGTCTTCCGGTACGAGATAAATACCATGCTTCATGGCGTCCTGCGGTGAACGGATCCGCAGCACCTGATGTTCGAGCCTGACCATTGCCTTCATCGCGCCGTCAATGCCGAAGATCGCCCGCGCCACCTCTGTGCGACCAGCACCGACGAGCCCGGCGAGCCCGAGGATCTCACCCTTGCCAAGATCGAAGGAGACTTCCCGATCGGGGTAGCGATTCGTGCGCAGCTTTTCAATTTCAAAGTAGCACGGGACCCTCGAAGCCTTGGGTTGTGGATCACACTTCTCCAGGTCGCGTCCGACCATCATGTTCACGATCCGGCCGTGGCTGATTTCTTCGCGCACGAGGGCGCCCACGTTCGCCCCATCACGCAGCACAACCACGCGATCCGCGATCTTTTCGATCTCGTTGAGGCGGTGCGAGATGTAGATGATGGCTACGCCCTCAGCCTTCAGCTCCTGGACCACTTCAAGCAGACGTTCAGTTTCCGTGAGCGTCAGACTTGACGTCGGCTCGTCCATGATGAGAATCCGGGCGTTGAGCGAGAGGGCTTTGGCTATTTCGACCATCTGCTGCCGTGCAATGGAAAGACGCGAGAGCGGCGTGCTGGTCGGAATATTCAGCCCCAGTCGCTTGAGATACGCCCCTGCCTCATCGTGCATCCGCTTGCTATCGACCAGCCGCAAGACACCGCCGCGCAGTGGCTCGCGCCCGAGAAACACGTTCGCCGCCACGTCCAGGTTGTCGAGCACGTTAAGTTCCTGATGAATGAAGCTGATGCCATGACGAGTTGCGTCAGCGACTGCACCGATGGTCACAGGCTCACCGCCGATGCGGATCTCCCCGGCGTCGGGCTGATACACGCCCCCGAGGATTTTCATCAAGGTTGACTTGCCGGCGCCATTTTCGCCGGCGAGCGCCACCACCTCACCAGCCCCGATCGCGAAGTCAACTCCCCTGAGGGCGCGCACACCGCCGAAGCGCTTAGCGATGCCCTGCATCTGAAGGATCGGAACATTCACCACCGTCACCTCTAACGCCCGCGCAACTGGTTAAGCTTCTGAGAGAACTCGTCAACGCCGTCGCGCTTAATAACTAGTGTCGGAACAAACACCTGCTTACCCGCAGGAATCCCCGAGCGGTCGCCCCGCAGTGCCTTGTGCATTAACCGGATGGCCTGATATCCGAATTCGTAAGGCTGCTGGACTACCGTCGCGTGGATTGCACCGTTTTTCACGCCAGCCAGGGTTTCATCTTCCTCGTCGAAGGCAATGATCTTCACCCGGCCCGTTTTGTTCGACTCCCGCACAGCGTTGACGATCGCGGGACCGTTGTAACTCCACAGGCCCACAAGGCCCGCGATGTCCGGGTAGCGCACGAGCGTGTCGGACACATTGGACTTGGCGCGGACGCGATCTGTGTCGTCAGTCCGCACGTCAATGATCTCGACGTTCGAGCCTTGCAATGTGTCGCGAATACCACGTGAACGTTCCTGCGCGTTGCGCGCGTCAAGTTTCCCGACGAACAGCATGATCTTCCCACCCTGTGGCAAAGCCTCCTTGATCAACTCTCCGGCCTGCCGGCCGGCGGCGACGTTATCAGTACCGACATAGAACGCGCGATCACTCGTGGGCGCATCCGAGTCCTGAGTGACGACGAGGGCCTGCTTGGCCGTTCCGTTGATCATTCGCGTCTGGTTATCGGGATCAACCGGGCTGATGGCGATGCCCTCGACGCCTTTCGCCAGTAGATCATCAAGGATCCGCTTCTGTTCCGCGGCGGTCCCGTCAGCGGGAATTTTAAACTCCACCGTCAGATCATCGAGCTCGCTGTCCGCCTTCTCCGTACCTCGACGAGCGATAGTCCAGAAATCCGACGCATTGTTCGTGACGAAAGCCAGCCGCAGATGTTTCGGCGCGTTTCCGGCGCCCTTCGGGTCATCGGGGCGCGTGCACGCCGCGATGAGCAGGCAGGCGCAGATCAGGGTCAATGGTTTCTTCATGCTTTCCTCCCAACACAATTGTTATCCCCGGTGTCGCCGCCCGGACTTCTTGCCGCCCAGCGGGCGCAACGTCATTTGTTGTCCGCCCGCGGCGTGATTCGGATCCAATCGAATCGCGCAACCGCGCCAGGCGCTCCGCTCCCGGTCAGCGCGATGTGGGCCCCCTCAATGTTCCTGCCGTTCAGGGGCTCGCCCAACTCGGTCCAGTCGCGCCCATTCGCACTGTACGCAAAGCGATAGAGCTCGGCGTCTTGCGCCGTCATGCGCAGGTAAAGTGCTCGAGCGCGAGGTACGTCGGTGGTGGCGAGCGTCTGCACGTCCTTACCTGCGCGGCTCCAGAGCATGACTTTGTTGCCACCAAACGCGATGCCGATGGACCGATCACGCCAACTGTAAGCAGACAAGCCGGCGCGCGATTGCGGGAACGCTCCACTCGCCTCTGCCAAAGTCGTCACGACGACATTGCCCGACACGAACCGTCGCGCTGCAACCGTACCAGTCCACTCGTCTTCCAGCGAACCCTTCGGCGGTTCAAGGATGAGGTGTCCGCCATCGGCCACCTCGACGCGTACCTTTTGTTCGGAGAACATCGGCCATTGCCAATCGAGACCCAACTGCGGCGCGTTAAAACCGTCGAAGAACTCTGCGTTACTCTCCGCCCTGGAGAAGTCCAGGGGAGCCGCGGCGACGCTCGTCGGCCCGCGCCCCGAGTTGATCATCGGCCACCCGTCCGCGTCCCAGTGCACTTCGTCGAGCAACGCCTCGCGCCCGAGACTGAACGTGTCACGACGTCGGCGGTAGGAGTGGTAAAGGAGAAAGTCCCGCCCATCGGGCGTCGAGACAATGCTGCCGTGACCGGGACACTGCCAGTCCTCGTTGTCGCCCAGGATCGGATTGTTTTTGTTTTTCTCCCACGGGCCCAGCAATTTGCGCGCGCGCGCCACCCCAAGCGCGTAGGCGCAACCGCGGCCACAGCAGGCGTTGCCGGAGTAAAAGTGATACAACCACCCATTCCGGCGCAGAATGAAAGAGCCTTCGGTGACGTGCTTCTCCCAAGCTTCGGTGTTACGTAATATTTCGCTGCGCTTACCAATAAGCTTGGTCCCGTCTTCGGAAAGGCGCTGCGCGAAGATCGATGTAGGCTGATCCGGCTCCGCGTCGTTGCCATCCGCCTTCCAGACAAGATACGGCGTGTTGTGCTCGTCTCGGATGAAGAAGGCATCAATCGAACCTACGTTTTTTAGCTCGGGGATCTGACAGACGAGCGGGCCGTGGTCGTTGTAAGGTCCCGCGGGGGCGGGCGCCGTGGCGACCGCGACGCACAGAGTGCCGACTTTCCGGGCCCCGTCGTCGCGTCGCGCAGTGTAGTAGACGAGAAAGCGTCCGCGGTCATGGATGATCTCCGGCGCCCAGAAGTCACTCTTCACCCAGGGTGGCTTCTGCTGAAAGACATGGCCGACGATGCGCCAGTTGACCAGGTCACGCGAATGAAGGATCGGGAAATGAGGAGCCCATGCCCCTGTCGTCGTCATTGCCCAGTAGTCCTTCCCCACGCGAATCACCGACGGATCCGGGAAATCACCAGGGATGACCGGGTTTTTGTAAAGAGCTTCTTGCTGTGCCGACACTGGCAGGCAGAGAACATTCAGACCGGCAATTAAGAGCGCCTGGATTAGTCGTGTCTTTGAGGCTGGCAGGTTCTGAAGCATTCGGTTTGCGCTATTGCGTCTCGCCCTCAGGCGCCCCCTCCTGCCCAACGTGTACCGGCGCACGAGAATTGGACAGCGCGTCGATCATAGTCAGGCTGCGGGCCTGACAGCAAACGCCTGACGCTACCGCAATGGCCGCAACAGGATGCTGACCATGCCGATCATCGCCAGGACCTGTCCGATCCAGAAGATGAATGACCACTTGATGAATTCGACGCGGCCAGCCGCCATCTCGCCACGGAGCGTCGCCTCGACCTGCGCGATCTGGACGCGGAGGCTGGACATTTCCTCCACCAGCCGCCGTTCGAAACGTTCCGTGCACGCGACGATCACGTCGTCCCTCGCTTCCCGGTGCGAGTGGTCGAGCAACTGGAGCAGTCCACCCGTGGCTTCCGCGCCCAGCCGCCCCTGCAGGGCGACGGAGACTTCGTCGATCTCCATCGAACCCTCTTTCCCGGCCCGACCCCTCACGACGACGATGCCATCGTCGAGGCGCAAAAGCAACCGCGTCGTCAGGCCGCTGCCTTCTCTGCCGCCACCCGTTCACGAATGAAATTGGCGCGTTCATCCTCCAGGTCCCGATACACCCGTCCGCCAGACCAGTCGCGGCGTCGCCGCACGCCGCTCGCGATTCGCATGGCCTCGTCGAGCATCAACTCTTCGGCCCGCCGTTCGGCCTCGTCATCATCATAGGCATCGTCGAAGGACATCTCGCCCTCTCGCGCAGCGCGTTCCCAGAACGGCGTGCCCCAC
>DATLXP010000031.1:0-5480 GCA_035575695.1 Vicinamibacterales bacterium | reverse complement strand
CTTGGCGACGACACCGTGCAGACCAACTGGATCGGCGAAGGCACGCACGTTGGCCTCCTGGAACTGCCAGGTCTGCCACCGCTGCCGGCCACGGGCCGTCACGCCCAGTTTCCGATGCGCGAAACGATCCGGATCACCGGCGGCCTGATCGTTGAGGTCCGTATGGAGTTCGATTCCGCCGCCCTGAAACGCCTGCTCGCTTCGTAAGGGAGCAGCCACCAGCCTTATTCGATGGCCGTGTTACGAACTGGCGCTGTCGTACGTCGTCGAACCCCGAACCCCGAACCCTGAATCGTGTATGCGAGAATGCCGCGCATGCGCACCGCCACGGTTATCGGCGTCCTTCTGCTCGCGTGCCTTGCCGCGGCCTGCGCGCGCCGGCCCGCACAACCAGCCGCCGCACCCGCCCTGGAGGCATTCCGCGCACAACTCGACGCCGACTGGTCGCACTGGATGGCGCAGTATCCGGAGACCGCCACGCTCATCGGCTACCCGGGCCAGAACGCTCGATGGACCGACTACTCGCAACCGGCCATTGACGCGCGCGCTGCCTACCTGAAGAAGAGCCTCGACCGAATCACCACGATTGGCCGTGACGGCCTGCCCTCTGACCAGCACCTGAACTACGACCTCTATCGCGACCTGCTCCAGACGGCCGTCGATGGCCTCCAGTTCGGCAACGACGCGATCCCATTCCGGTCCGTCATCCCGCACAACCTGATGATGCCCATCAACCAGATGGAGGGAATTCAGCAGGACATCCCGCGCGTCATTGGCGCCATGCCCGCGTCCACGCGCGAGGACTACGACAACATCATCGTCCGCCTGGAGGGGATCGCGCCGCTGATCGACCAGACGATCGCGCTGATGGAACGCGGCATGGCCCTGGGCCTGACGCCCCCCGCGATCACCTTGAGAGACGTCCCTTCGCAGGTGACCGGTCAAGTCGTTCCTGATCCGGCCCAGAGCCCATTGCTGTCAGCCTTCACCAGGATGCCCGCGGGGCTCACCGGGCCGGACCAGGGCGCTCTCCGAGCGCGGGCGGTTCAGGCGTACGAAGCGTCGGTCCGTCCCGCATTCACGAAGCTTCATGAGTTCCTGACGACGAAGTACCTGCCGGCATGCCGGGAGTCTGTCGGCGCCGATGCGCTGACGAACGGCGCGGCGATGTATGCGTACAACGTTCGGTGGCATACGACGACCGCACTGACGCCGAAAGAGATTCACGGGATCGGGCTCAGCGAGGTGAAGCGGATCCGTGGGGAGATGGACAAGGTCATCGCGGCGTCCGGCTTCTCGGGGTCCTATGCGGAGTTCGTCGCGTTCCTTCGAACGGATGCTCGCTTCTACTTCACCGACGCAGCCGCGCTGCTCGCGGCCTATCGAGACGTCGCCAAACGCGCCGATCCAGAACTGGCTCACCTCTTCGGGCGTCTGCCGCAGACCCCGTACGGTGTGAAGCCCGTCCCGACGGCCGTCGCCCCGTCGCAGACGACGGCGTATTACGACCAGGGGGCGTTCAATGTCGGGCGCCCCGGCACCATGTTCGCGAATACCTACAAGCTCGAGGCGCGACCGAAATGGGAAATGGAAGCACTGACGCTGCACGAGGCAGTGCCGGGCCACCATCTGCAGATCTCGCTTGCGCAGGAACTGCAGGGGCTGCCCGAGTTCAGGAAGCACTCGAGCTACACGGCGTTTGTGGAGGGCTGGGCCCTGTACTCGGAGTCGCTCGGTGAAGAGATGGGGTTCTATGCCGATCCGTACTCGAAGTTCGGACAGCTGACATACGAGATGTGGCGCGCCATCCGCCTCGTGGTCGACACCGGGCTGCACTCGATGGGCTGGACCCGCGCGCAGGCGATCGAATTCTTCGCCACCAATGCGGCCAAGACGCAGCAGGACATCACCGTCGAAGTGGATCGCTACATCGTGTGGCCGGGCCAGGCGCTCGGGTACAAGATCGGGCAGCTGAAGATCCGGGAGTTACGGACGTCGAGCATGCGGGACCTCGATGCCCGCTTCGACGTCCGTGCGTTTCACGACATCGTGCTCGGCGAAGGTGCCGTTCCACTCGACGTGCTCGAGCGCCGCGTGCGGGGGTGGACGGCGGGGTTGACACAAGGGCAGTGACACGGCTGTCCCCTCGCCATTACGCTCTTGCCGTTCTCGTGGTTGTCGCGGTGACCGTGGCTGTGCTTCTGGCGATGGGTCGCGTGCCGATCTGCACGTGCGGGTACATCAAACCGTGGCACGGCGTGGTCTCGAGCTCGGAGAATTCGCAGCACCTGTCTGACTGGTACACGTTCTCCCACATCATCCACGGCTTTGGTTTCTACCTGTTGTTCTGGCTGGCTGGCCGTCGCGCGGGCTGGCCGATCGGGTTGCGCCTCGTGCTTGCCGTCGCCCTCGAATCTGCCTGGGAGATCCTCGAGAACACGCCGCTCATCATCAATCGGTATCGTGCGCAGACCATCGCGCTCGACTATTTCGGCGACAGCGTTCTGAACTCGCTGGCCGACATCTCTGCGATGATCCTGGGATTCTTCCTGGCATCACGATGGCCCGTATGGCTCATCGTCGTGCTGACGATTGTCATGGAAGTGGCGGTGGGCTATTGGATCCGGGACAACCTTGCGCTGAACATCATCCAGCTGATCCATCCAATCGACGCCATTCTCCGCTGGCAGCAGGGGTAGGGGACAGCCACCATTTCCCTAATCGAGTAGGGGACAGCCACCATTTGACCTGGATTGAAGGGGACAGCCACCTTCTCCGTATCAACAGTTAGGGAAATGGTGGCTGTCCCCTACTCGGGGCGGAGCGCCCGATCGATCGCTTCGTTCAGCACCACCACCCAGGTGGCATAGCCCCGGGTATTGGGATGAAACCGGTCGGCATCGAAGAGCGTCCGATCGCCACGAAACTTCGGCCCGGTGATCTCGGCAATGGGAGCGAAAACGAGCCGTAGCTTCACCGCCTCGCTTCTGAACATGCGGTTCACCATCTTCGTCCGCATCGACGCGAAACCTCGCAGGATCCACGGAATGCGCGGCGGGGACCCCATGTCGGGCGCACCAGTGACGACGATGAGCACACGCGGATTGGCAACCCGCAAACGACGGACCACCTCCTGCAGGCGTCCGCGCATCTTCGGAATCGACGTCAAGTGCGTCACGTCGTTCGCGGCTGCCGAGATCAGGACGAGATCCGGCTTCACCGCCTCCGCCTGAGGCAGCTGCTTCTCGACGACGTCCTTCATGCGGGCACCCGACACGCCAAAGTTGCGCATCGTCACCTGGCGCGTGCCGCCGAGGTGCTTCGCGGTGCGAACCGCAATCCCGTCGTCATAGGGTGCCCCGACGCCCGCCGCGGTACTGTCGCCCAGCACGACGTAGTTGATGGGCTGGCCGGAGCCGACCGACAGAGGTTCGCGCACTGCCTGCAGTTGGAGCATCGCGAGGAGGACCGCGTGTATCATCGCCACCGTGAGCATACCTATGCAAACCCCGTGCGTGAGTGTTTTCGTCCCGAAATGCGCGCGACCATGACAAGCATGACAAGCACCACAAGAATTCGCCAGGCGATAACCTTCGGTGCGCTCACGATTCTCTGCGGATGGGCTACCGCCGAGCGTGCCGGCCGTGCGACGCCGTTCGTATTGGAAGCGCGAACGGCCGAGTCGGTTGTGATCACAAATGCGTCCATCGTCGATGGCGCCGGGGGTCCGGCGCGGCGGGGTTCGGTGCGGATCACCGGAGACCGCATCGTCGACGTCGGCTCGGTCACGGCGCATCCTGGTGAGCGCGTCATCGACGCGAACGGATTGACGCTTGCGCCCGGGTTCATCGACACACACAGCCACCACGATCGAGGTCTACTCGAACAGCGCGACGTGCTCGCGGCGCTGAGTCAGGGGATCACCACGATTGTCGTCGGTCAGGACGGCGGATCCTCCTATCCACTGAGTGGCTTCTTCGGTCGTCTGAACGCCACCCCGGTGTCGGTCAACGTAGCCTCGTACGCCGGCCACGGCACCGTGCGGCGCCGCGTGATGGGCAGTGATTTCAAACGCGTCGCAACGGCAGCCGAGGTGGCGAAGATGGAAGCGCTGCTGCGCGAGGAGATGCAGGCAGGCGCGCTCGGTCTGTCATCCGGGCTCGAGTACGACCCCGGCATCTACTCGGCCCCGGGCGAGCTGATCGCGCTCGCGAACGTGGTGGCTCCATTCGGCGGACGCTACATCAGCCACGTGCGCAGCGAAGACCGCGCGTTCTGGAGCGCGATAGACGAGGCCATCAACATCGGCCGTGAGGCGCGCATCCCCGTGCAGATCTCGCACCTCAAGCTCGCGATGCGGAGTCTGTGGGGCCAGACCGATCGCCTGATCAGGACGTTGGATGCCGCGCGCGCCACCGGCGTGTCGGTGACCGCGGACATCTATCCCTACCCGTACTGGCAGTCCGGCATGACGGTGCTCTTTCCGAACCGTGACTTCGACAACCGTCTCGAGGCGGAGTTTGCCTTGCGCGAAGTGACATCGCCCGAAGGGCTGCTCATCACACGATTTGCGCCGAATCGCTCCTATGAAGGGAAGACACTCGCGGACCTCGCGACGTTACGCGGCGTCGACGCGCCGAAGGCCATGATGGACATGATTCGCGAGGCCGGCGACGGGGACATCGGTATCGTCGCGACCAGCATGGACGAACGTGACATCGCCAAGTTGATCACGTGGCCGTTCGCGAACATCTGCAGCGACGGAACGTCGGACGGAGGTCATCCGCGCGGCTTCGGTGCATTCACCCGGGTGCTCGGGCGCTACGTTCGTCAACCCGGCGGGATGACACTGGAAGAAGCCGTCCGAAAGATGACATCACTATCGGCAGCCAACACCGGCCTCAGGCATCGTGGGACCGTCCGTGCCGGCAGCTACGCCGACCTTGTGCTGTTCGATCCGGCGACGACCATGGACCGGGCGACGACCAGCGACCCGAAGGCCGTCTCTGTCGGCGTCCATTCCGTCTGGGTAAATGGCGAGATCGTGTTCCAGGACGGCAAGACCACCGGTCGGTTTCCAGGCCGCGTCCTCCGACGGCAGTAGGCACAAGGGCGACCGGATTATCATTGCCGCATGCGGTTCTTGCTTGTGGGACTCGGCGGCGGCGTCGGCTCGCTGCTGCGATACGCTCTTGGACTCGCGCTTTCCAGCTCGTCCTTCCCATTCGCCACACTGATTGTCAATGTCGCCGGATGCTTCTGCATCGGGCTCGCCATGACATCCCTGGAACGCGCGCCGCTGCTGTCTCCAGAGCTCCGCCCGCTACTGGTCGCTGGCCTCCTCGGCGGCTTCACGACGTTCTCGGCGTTTGGTTATGAGTCGGTGGTTCTGCTCAGGGCCAATCCAGGTCTGGCGGCGGTGAATGTCGCGGCGAATGTCCTGCTCGGCCTGACGGCGGTGATGGCAGGACAAGCGACGG
>DATLXP010000030.1:0-3057 GCA_035575695.1 Vicinamibacterales bacterium | reverse complement strand
CAGTCAGGATCTCCGCGAGGTTGGCGGCAAACGCACTGCGGGCGAGCACCTCTCCGATCCCCGCCGCTCTCGCCGCCTGGATCGTGGCGGCATCGACGTGGGAGACGAACCCCAGTGTCGGAATGGACGCGAGGTCCGGGTCCCTTCGCAGCGCCGCCACCGTGTTGATCGGATCGGCCTTTGCGCAGTTCAGGTCGAAGATCACCAGAGACGGTTTGAGCGCCCGGGCCTGCGCGACGATGTCGTCAGGCGTGCGAGCGAACGTCAACGCGACGCCGGATAGCTTCGCGGTGGTCCGGATTTTCGAAGAGAACAGCATGTCGTCGACGGCGGCCAGGATCATCCGTCGATTCTACCTTCTGTATTTTCACTACAGAGGCTCAGAGTTCACAGAAACTTATTCTCGGTGGGCCTCTGTGCCTCTGTGGTGAGTGTTACGCGGGATGCTGAACTGAAATGAGACTCCCCGTCAACATTGATCACATAGCGACCCTTCGCGAAGCGCGGGCAGCGGCTCCAGCTCATACAGGTGCCGGGTGTTCCTCGCCGCGGATGCGATGAACGTGACGGCCAGCGCCCCGATGGCAATGACGCCCGCGAGATCGAACAGCAGCACGCGTTCCCCGGCAACCGTGACGTGAGGCGACCTGATGATCTGCAGGGTGCCGACCGCGAGCAGGAGCCTGAGCTCGGTGGGCCCGAACTTCCAGAACGAGATCCTGAACGTGCCGACCGCGTGCGTGGCGAGCGCGATCTCGACCATCAACAGGTAATAGGCGACAAGCAACCCTGCCGCGACGACTGGCGTCATCACCCCTCCCAGCGCGAGCCCCGACAGCAGCATGAGGACCCGACCACGTCGAGCACGTGATCGACATAGAACCCGTACCGCGGGCGCTCGTGGTGACGCACGCGCGCGAGGGTCCCATCCAGGCTGTCACCGAACCAGTTGAGGGCCAGCATGCCGATCGCCGCGAGCATGGCCGCTGGATGGGCAGGCCCGATCCAGTAGCAGACGCCCCCGCCGATCATCGCCAGGCCCGCGAGCAGGGTGAGATGGTCCGAGTTGATGCACGCCGGGATCCTGTGCGCCATCCAGAGGAGGCATCGCTTCTCGGCCGCGGCAAGCATGCTGGTCTGGATGCGGGCGGCTTCGCGGTAGGTGGTATTGGCCATTTCATACAGGAATGCGAAAATGAATCGCAGACAGGCTCATGCTCATCGAAACACGCGCCGTGGCTCCCTTTTTCAAGAATGGATACGTCCTCGGCTGCGAGCTCACGCGCGAAGCCGTCGTCATCGACCCTGGCGATGAGGTGGACGGGCTTCTTGACGCGCTGACCGGGCACGGATTGACGGCGAAGTACATCCTGCTGACTCATGCGCATCTCGATCACATCACCGGTGTCGCCGCCGCCAGGCGGGCGTTGCACGTGCCCGTGTGGCTGCACGAAGCCGACAATTTTCTGTACGAAGGCGTCGTGCAGCAGGGGATGATGTTTGGTCTCCGCGTCGAACCGCAGCCGAGGGTGGACCACTTCTATGAGGCGGGGCAGAGGCTGCGTTTCGGCGAGCACGAGGTGGCTGTGCACCATACCCCCGGACATTGTCCCGGCGGCGTGTGCCTGGCGGTCGACGGAAAGCTATTCGTCGGTGACACGCTGTTCGCCGGATCGATCGGCCGAACGGACCTTCCGGGTGGCGATAGCGCCGTGCTGCTCGATTCGATCCGCAACGTGCTGTTCGGGTTTCCTGACGAGACGCCTGTCTACTCCGGCCACGGAGAAGTGACGACGATCGGGCGCGAAAAACGGACCAATCCGTTCCTTCGGTGAGCGCAGACGCCCGACCTGAAGGTCGGGCCTACGCGGCGGTCGTCACGCCGTGCGGGTGACGAGGAGATCCACGCGGCCGACGCCGAGTCGGTCTCCATCTTTGAGCGAGGCGCGGTCCACGCGTTCGCCGTTCACGAACGTGCCATTCGTGCTCTTGAGGTCCACCATCTCCAGCGCTGACGCACCCGCCGTGAGGCGGCAATGGACGCGCGATACGAGGGCCGCGTCGACGATGAAATCGGCGCCGGTGGCGCGCCCGATGGTTTTGATGTTTCCTGGAAGGATACGGAACACGACGCCCGGTTCCGCGGCTTCGTCAGTTCGGAGCAGCCACATGGATGAGTCTCGGATGGACGATGTCTCCGCCTGTCGCGAGCAGAGTCTCGCGGGTGATCTCGTCGCCGGTGTCGATGGGGACTGACGCTCCCTTCGCCCCCTCCTTGCCGAGGAGGTGGAGGAGGAACGTGATGATGTTCTTCGAATACATCTGGCTCGCGTGGTACGGCACGAGGGCCGGCGGATTCGACGGTCCGATGATCGTCACGCCATGGTGCACGACGACTTCGTCGGGCCGGGTGAGCTCGCAATTGCCGCCGCGCTCAGCCGCAAGATCAACGACGACCGACCCCGGCGCCATCGCCTCCACCATCTCTCGCGTCACGAGCCTCGGGGCGGGCTTCCCAGGGATCAGTGCCGTCGTGATGACGACATCGCTCGCGGCGACGACCTTGAGCATCAGCTCCCGCTGACGGAGATAGAAGGTCTCGTCCTGCGCCTTGGCGTAGCCTCCCTTGTCTTCGGCGTCCTGTGTTTCGAGAGGCAGCTCCACGAACTTCGCGCCGAGGCTCTGGACCTGTTCCTTGACGGCGGGGCGCACGTCGTAGGCTTCGACCTTGGCGCCGAGACGCCTGGCCACCGAGATCGACTGCAGACCGGCCACCCCGACGCCCATGATGAACACGCGAGCCGGCGAGATCGTGCCCGCCGCCGTCATGAGCATGGGGAACATGCGGGGGAGCGCGCTCGCCGCAAGCAGCACCCCCTTGTATCCGGCGATGGTGGCCATCGAGGACAGCGCGTCCATGCTCTGCGCCCGTGTGATGCGAGGCATGAGCTCCATCGACAGGAGCGTCGCGCCGGATGCGGCCAGCCGCGTCACCGCGTCGGGTGCGCCGAGTGGGTCCGCAAACCCGATGACGGTCTGCCCGCCGCGGAGCAGCGA
>DATLXP010000029.1:0-11591 GCA_035575695.1 Vicinamibacterales bacterium | reverse complement strand
GCCCTCGGCGATCCAGAAGTTGAATCCGCCGTCCAGCAGACGCACCGACGGATGGCCGAAATACTCGAGAAACCAGAAGGCGCGCGCGGCGCGGATCCCCGACTGATCGTCGTAGACGACGACCGGCGTGGAGGCCTGCACCCCGTGCGTGCCCAGCAGGTGTTCGATGATCCAGATGAACGCCTTGAGCGGCGCAGGATCGGTATCAATCAGGCTCAGACCCCACAGGTCGAGGTGGATCGCCCCTGGGATGTGCCCCTCGGTGTACTGTTCCGGCGGTCGCATATCGAGGATGAGCGGCCCGGTCGCACCTCCCTGCCCGATGAGACCCGAGAGCTCCTCAGGCGTTACGAGCAGCTGGGGATTTGTGTAGCCTTTCATGGCTTAAGCCTATCAAGTCACGTGCGAAGTTCGACGTGTCACGTGCGAAGTTCGACGTGCTACGTGCTGGACGTGCGACGGCGGACGTGCGGACGTGCTTGTGCGACGGGCGGACGGAGCCCCCACGTAGCACGTAGCACGTAGCACGGCACGTAGCACCCAGCACTGAGCACATCCGCACATCGCACGTGCCGCACGTAGCACGTCGAACCTCGCACGTGATTGCGGACGCAGCTTGACTCCGCTCGCTCTGGCGCGCAAAGTTGATGCCTGTGAGAGAGAAAAAGAAACAGGATGGCCGGTTTGCGTACGACGGGCTCGAGCGCGTCCTGCACGAGAAGGCGCGGCTCGGCATCATGACGTCGCTCGTAACGCGCCCGGAAGGACTCGTGTTCCCGGAACTGAAGCGGCTGTGCGCGCTGACGGACGGCAATCTCAGCCGTCATCTCGACGTGCTGCGCGAGGACGGGCTGGTGAACATCTGGAAGGGGTTCGAGAATCGGCGTCCGCAGACGCTCTGTCGCCTGACGGCGGACGGACGTCGCAGGTTTCTCGCATACCTCCAGGAGCTCGAGCAGGTGATCAGGGACGCCAGACCGAAGGGAACCCGGCGCGCCAGCCGAGTGCCAGGCGTGCCGACGGGATTTCGGCTGGCCGAATAGGGGACAGCCACCTTGAGTAGGGGACAGCCACCAATTCGCGGTGTTCCATTTTGCGAATTGGTGACTGTCCCCTATTCAAGGTGGCTGTCCCCTATTCAAAAGTAATACTTGAGCCGCACGTACGCGAAGTCGCTGTCGCTGAAACGGCTGATCGTGCCGCGCCCATCCCCACCAAACCAACCCACGGACCCCTCGAGCGCCACATCATCGCCCAACTTTGCCGATCCGATCGTCCGGGCAAACACAGAGCTGTCCGTGGGGTTGTAGACACTGAACGCGCGCACCTGGTAGCGCTCCCCCGCAAATGTCCGGTCCGCCGACGCGATGATCGACACGTCATCCCGCTCATCGTAGGCGCTGGCGTTCTCACCCTCGCCGGCGACCTCACGATGGAATATCAGCGTGCCGACGAGACGATAGTCGCCGGCCTTCCGCTCGACACCCAGCCCGGCATCGAACGAGCGCCCGCGGACGACCGACGGCCTCGTCCCCTGAAAACTGTCGCGGACAACCGCCGCCGCCTCGCCACGAAACGCCCAAACGCCAACGACGGTTTCGAAATCTCCCCCGATCATCGTGAAACGCGGAAACATCTCCTCAACGACCACCGAGGGAAACGGATCACGCACGGGCGTCACCACGGTGGCGGAGTACAGCCCGAACGATTCGAAGCCCCGATACGTCGAGAGGCTCCAGTCCGTTCGACCCGTCGTGGCGTCGAATCGCGCTCCTCCCTGCGCGCCCTCCGGCGTTCGGGACGCATAGCGCGGGATGAGCGGCGCCACGATGTTGAAGGGAGACGTCGGTTCGTCGAGCTGGTCGAACCGACCGCGACGAAACACCGGCACGTAGACCCCCTCGATCGACACGTCGTCGGTGAAATAGAACCGGCCGCGCACGACGGGAACAGGCAGGCGCGCTTCGCTGCGTCCTTCGAAGAAAAAGCGTGACACGTCGATCGGATTGATCACGTCGGTCGGCTGAAGCTCGTCGAGGCGCCCCCACACGACACGACCGTAGCCGGCGTACAGATCGACGCGGTCCAGACGTACCCGGAGCGTCGCCTCGTGAAAGCGCGCGATCGCGGCCTCCTCCCGCTGCCCCCGGCGAGCAAGAAGTCCTTCGACAAAACCGGCCACCGTGACGGTCACACGCGGCGACGGTGTGATTTTTTCCTCGAGGAACAGGCGACTCCGGAGTTCGTGGGCGCCCGACCTGAAGGTCGGGCCTACGTTCGTGGGCAGGCCTACGTTCGAGGGCGGACCTGCGGGAGCCGGGCGCCCGACTGACGCGTTGGGGAACCAACCGCCAAGGACCGATGCGTATCCGGTGGGACGCGGCAGCGTCTGGGCCGAAGCGGTCGATGGCCAGGCCAACACGGCCACGATGACCACCGCGACGGCAGCCGCCGGACCGCGCCGCAGCGCATCGGCGCCGAACAGCCGCGGCAGCAGCTTGATCATCGCCGGGAGGATGAACACCTCCGCCAGGAACGCCACCGCCATCGTGAGCGCCAGCAACCCGCCGAACCACGCGGTCGGTTTGTACTCAGAGAGAAACAGCACGCCATAGCCGCAACTGTTGATGATGGCGGTCGTCAGAGACGCGCGCCCTTCGTGCGTCGTCGCCAGCTCGATCGCGCGATCGGTCGAGGCCCCCTCGCGCACCTCCCGCCTGTACCGGTTGATGAAATGGATCGTGTCGTCATCGACAACGCCGAGCGCCACGCTCGCGACCATAACGGTCGCGATATTCATGGAGATCCCGAGGTAGCCCATCACGCCGAGCACGGCGATGACGGGGAGGACGTTCGGCACGATCGTGAGCAGGCCGAACCGGAACGACCGGAACACGATGAAGATGACGCCGAACACGGTGACGAACGCCGTGCCGAAGCTGGTCATCTGCGAGCTCACGAGGTAATGGTCGAGTGTGCTGAACAACCGCCCGGATCCTGTGGTGAGGACGGAGATCCCCGTGCCGGCAAACGCCTCCTTCGCCAGACGATCGGCCTCCTCCACGTGCCGAAGAACGATGTCGGAGTTCATCGACTGGAGCTTGACGTTGATCTGCGCGCGGGAGTAGTCGCTGGCCACTACGCGCTCGAGCTCGTGGCGCCCCTCCCCTCCCATGGCAAAGACAAACAGCTCCTGCGCGATCGTGGGCGCGTCGGCTGGAATGACGTTCGCCGCCTCCGAGCCGTCGTTGAGCTCCTTATGGATCCGTTTCACGTAGTCTGCGATGGAGGTGACCTTGCGCACGTGCGGGAACGTCCGCAGCGTCTCCTGGAGCCGGTCGATCCTGTGGAGCGCGTCAGGGGTGTTGAGCGAATCGGGCGGACCCTCGAGCAGCAGCTGAAAGCTGTAGACACCGGACAGGTCGCGGTCGATGATCCGCGCGGACTGGCCGAGCGGATGCGACTCGGCAAAGAAGTTGATGTGGTTCGTATCCACTTTCAACCGGAGGATCCCCAGGGCCGCGACGAGCCCCACGACGACCGAGCACGTGAGCACGAGCCCCGGTCTCGAACACGACAGCCGCGCGATCCTCTGCAGCGGCGCGACCAGGTACTTTTCGTGGGGCGGCACCTTCGACGACGGCTTCACGAGCATCAGGAGCGTGGGCACCAGCACGAGCGACACCGCGAAGTCCACCATGATGCCGACGGCCGAACCGATCCCGAACGAACGGACGGCGACGACGTTGCTCGTGGCGAGCGAGAGCATGCCGAGGGCAGTCGTCGCACTGGCGCCGAAGAGTGGCATCGCGAGTCGCGACACGGTGTGCTTGAACGCCCACTCGTTGTCGCCGTGGCGGCGCGCCTCGTCCCAGTGCTGCATGATGTGCACGTCGTCGGCTATCGCGAGCACGACGACGAGCGGCACGAGCATGCTCGAGAGCACGTTGTAGCTGAACCCCATGAAGGAGTACAGCCCGAGCGACCAGAGAATGCTGACGAGGATGGCGAACATCGCGACGCCGGTCTTGCGCCAGGAGCGGAACGCGGCGTAGATCGCGAGGATCGTGAACAGCAGGATCGGGGGGGTGAACTTCCGCTGGTTGTCGAGGGTGATCCGGTTGTAGGTTTCACTGATCTCGAGGCTGCCGTTGTAATAGGCGCGAATGCCGGGCGGCAGGCGAGGATCGATGATGTCGTGGATCTGCTGGATGACGCCGCTTCGCACCTTGTCGATACGGTCCTCGTCGAAGCTGACGACAAGGGCGGTGACCTTGCCATCTTCGGAGACGAGGTCTCCCCTCAGCAGGTCATCGCCAAGGGCGCGCGCGCGGACCTCCTCCGGCGCCTGGGTCGCGGCGTCTTCGAGCAGCGGCCGCACGTCCAGGCCGCCGTCCTCTCCCTCGAGTGCCTTGACGATCGTCGCGCTGGCCAGGCTGTCGACCCGGTGCACGGTGTCCACGCGCTCGATATCGCCGCTCACCTGCTCGATGAACTGCAGGGTGTCGCGCGAGAAGAGCCGGTCGGCACTCTCTGCCGTGAGCGCCACGATGAGCGTCCGGGTACCGCCGAACTCCGCGCGGAAACGTTCGTAGTCGCGGTAGACGGGATCGTCCTTCGCAAACCACGCCGTGATGTCGTTGTCGATTGTGGTGACGTTGGCGCGCGGCGCGCAGAACAGCGCGCCGAGAATGATGAACGCCGTCATCGGCAGGCGCCAGCGATAGATGAACGACGCGAGCGCGTCCGCCGGGAACACGCGCCTCACGATACGCCGCGCTCCAGTTCCCGTCGCGCGAAGTCGGACTCCTTCACCCCGGCGTTGTAGTCCATCTTCTCGATGACCAGCTCTGTGCGCGACTTCTCGATCGCGTTGGTCATCTCGGCATCCATCGCCGTCCAGATGCCTTCGATCTGTTCGAGCCGCCGAACGGTGTACGTCTTTTGCTTTTCATTGCGGCGGTTGTAGATGTCCGCCTGGACGACCACGAAGCTGTCCTTCAGCACCAGCGACACGACGCGTGGAAATCTGGCGGACGTGTCCTTGCGCTTCGACTCGAGCCGCCAGGCCGGGCGAGGGGGGCCGCCGGAGGGAGGGGCCCAGGACGCGTTGTCGTCAACGATCGCGTACGTGTATTCGTCGAACTCGCGACCGCCGATGTCTTCGTACGTGAAGTCGCTGCCAACGAAGCTTTCCTGGGTCTCGGCCCCCGCAATACGGCGGACGCGCCCGAGCGATGGCAGGTAGAGAAAGCGCTCGTCTTCAGAAGTCGAGTGCTCCCACACGAGGAAACCTGTTCCGCGGATGTCGTTCGGATACGTGAAGCGGAGGAGCAACCGGTCGCCATCAGGCGCCCCCGGTGCCTGGCCAGGCGTACCGCGGCCCCGGAGGGACGTCATCGTCAGCGCGCGCTCACGCACGCGACTCTGACGGTCGAAGAGCTTCATGCGCAGGGTCGACCGCGAGTCGCGGCCGGTGTCCCGGTCCTGGACGCGCCGGGCCACCTGGTCGGCGTCCAGTCGCGGCTGGGCCCCAACCAGGGCGATCGGCACGACAAGCGCCAGCGCGATCATCAGGCGACACACGGCAATTCCCATAGGGCGACCTCTCCTGCATTATGTGAAACTCTTCACAAGCCAGTCAAATTCACTATATTTTACGCTGTTTATGCGGTTCCTTTCAGCATTTACGGTGCGGCGATGGCAGGCGCCGCGGGCTCTGCCATACTCCCTGTATGGTCCAGATCTTCGGAACAGAACGCTGCCCGTACACCCGCCGCGCACGGGAAGATTACTCGCGTCGCGAGGTGGATTTCGAATTCTTCGATGTCAGCGACAGTGATGCTGACCTGGAGCGAATGCTCGGCTATTCGAAAGGCCGGCGCCAGGTGCCGGTCATCGTCGAGGACGGGAAGGTCGAGATCGGATTCGGCGGGACGTGAGGCGTCTAGGCACCGCCAAGTTTCTGGCGGATATCGTCGGGGATCGGCACGGGCGTGCCGTGTTTGTAGTCGTACATCACCAGGACTGACCGGGCATCCACAACGAGCTGCCCGAGCGCGTCCACGATCTCGTACACGTACGTGAAACTCGTGCGGCCAGTGCGCTCGAGACCGATGCGCACCTCGAGCACCTCGCCGTACTTCGCCGGCCGCCGGTAATCGATCTCGAGCCGCGCGAGAATGACGCCGGGCGTCCCACCCGGCAGCGCCTCCAGATCGATCCCCCACAGCGCCCGCCAGTGCGCGAACCTCGCCTGCTCGAGGTACGTCGGATACACCGCATTGTTGACGTGCCCCATCGGATCGCAGTCACGAAAGCGAACGTCGAGGCGGTGGGTGAAGATGGGTTCACGGTTCATGGTTCATGGTTCACGGTTCAACACGCGATTAGCGACTGAGGACCGGCGACTACTATAATTCGCCCGTGTTCACCGATGACGAGCGCGCCAGGCTGGCGCCGTATTTCACGAATACCGATCGTCACATCTTCGCCCTCACGAACCTGCCGGAAACGGTGAAGGGCGCCCTCTTCGCCCGCTACTCGCGATCGGCGAAGTCTTTGCGCAGGCTCTTCCTGGACGAGTTCTCAGACAACATGCCCGCGCACGCGCCTTCAGCGGGAGGGGACGTCGGTGTCGACCGTGCCGAGAAGCTGTATGCGCGGGTCTTCAACGAGTACGGCGACGACTCGGTGGCGCAGCTTGGAGGCGCCCACCTCGCCTGTGAGTACGTCTCGAATATCCTGACGAAAGTGCTCGAATGGGGACGCCTGATGGCGTACCTCGAGCAGTCCACGCGCTACGTTCCATACACCGACAAGCTGGACGACCGCTGGCGGTATCACGTCCCCGCCGAACTCGAAGGCGCGCTTCGCGACCGCTATACGAGCACGATGGACGAGATCTTCGCGCTCTATGCGAAATGGATCCCCGCGATGCAGGAGCACTTCGCACGGCGATACCCGAAGAGTCCAGCCGACAGCGACGCCGTGCATCGCACGGCCATTCGCGCCAAGGCGCTCGACACCCTGCGCGGGATGCTGCCTGCGGCGACGCAATCGAACGTCGGCATCTACGGGACGGGCCAGGCGTATGAAGCCCTGCTGATCAGGATGCGCGCGCATCCCCTTGCCGAGGTGCGCGAGTGCGGCGATGCCATGCTCGTCGAGCTCCGCAAGGTGATCCCCGCGTTCCTGACCCGCGTCGATCTGCCGGACCGCGGCGAGCGCTGGAGCCGCTACTTCGAGACCAACCGCGAGGCGGTCGCGAGTCTGGCGCAGACGCTGCTCGATGGCATCGAGCCGGCCGCGAGCGAGGAAGTCACGCTCACGGATTTCGATCCGGACGGCGAGGTGAAGATCGTCGCTGCCGCGCTGTACGCGGTCTCGCCGCTGCCGGACAACCAGCTCCTCGCCATCGCACGGCGCATGAGCGCCGACGAACGTGCGGCCGTGCTGCGCGCCTACTCAGGCGAGCGGACCAACCGGCGACACCGCCCGGGCCGCGCCTTCGAACGGACGGCCTACCGGTTCGACGTCCTGACCGATTACGGCGCGTTTCGCGACCTCCAGCGGCACCGGCTGCTGACGCTGGAATGGCAGCCGCTGACACCCCGGCACGGATACACCGAGCCGGAGGCGATCCGCGACGCAGGGGCGGGCGCCGACTGGGACCGCGCGATGCACGCGAGCGCCGGCCTGCACGACGCCATCGCCGCGGCAGGCCTCTCGAGCGCGGCGCAATACGCCGTCGTCATGGCCTATCGCGTGCGCTTCTACATGGACATGAATGCACGGGAGGCGATGCACCTGATCGAGCTCCGCACGGCGCCCCAGGGTCATCCGGCGTACCGGCGCGTCTGCCAGCGGATGCACACGCTCATCGCCGAACAGGCCGGACACGTCGCCGTCGCCGGCGCCATGACATTCGTCGACCACACGTCAGTCGAACTGGAGCGGCTGGGAGCGGAAAGAAAAGCAGAACGCGTTCTGCGTTCTGCATTTCCTCCTAGCTCCAGTACTTCCCGAACTCGTCAAGAAACGTGAGCGACCCGAAGTCTTTCATGCGGTCGAAAAACAGCACGCCGTCGAGGTGGTCGGTCTCGTGCTGAATGACGCGCGCGGTAAAGCCTGACGCGCGCACCTCTATCCGCTTCCCCGCTCTGTCGTAGGCGCGCGCGACGATCTTCTCGGCGCGCGGCACCCGTCCACGGATGTCGGGGATGCTCAGACAGCCTTCCCAGTCCTCGACGGTCTTGCTGCCGACGACGGTGAGTTCAGGGTTGATGAGGGCCATCAGCGGAACGTCCTCACCATCCTCGTCCGCTTCTTCGTCGTTGTTGCGCGCGAGACCGGCCACGAAGATCCGCACATCCTCGTGGACCTGCGGAGCCGCGAGTCCGACACCCTGATACTCCCTCATCGTTTCGAACATATCGTCGATGAGCTTCTGGATCGTGGCAGACCGTATTTCGGCAGGTTCGAGGGTGCGCGCCTTCGCACGCAGGACCGGATGCCCCATGCGCGCGACTTTCAAAATCGACATTCTGTGATTATAAGGTTCACGGTTCCAGGTTCACGGTTCCAGGTTCTAGGCAAATGGAAATCCAATACAACTTCTGTCCGACCTGCGCGGGACCGCTCGCACTGCGGCTGTTGAAGGCGGGAGAACCGGTCCGGCATGTCTGCACGCGTTGCGGGCAGGTCATCTTCATGGACCCGAAGGTCGCCGTCGGCACCATCATCGGGACGCCGGGGGGGAAGGTCGTGCTCGTCCGGCGCGCGATCGAGCCGGGCTATGGTCTGTGGGTCTTTCCTGGGGGATACGTCGACAAGGGGGAGGTCGTCACCGACGCCGCGATCCGCGAGGCCCGGGAAGAAGCAGGGCTCGATATTCGCCTGGATCGCCTGCTCAATGTCTACTCCTACCCGGGACGCCCACTCGTCGTCATCGTCTACGCGGCAACGGCGGTCGGCGGTCAACTCTGCCACGACGAGGAGAGCCTCGAGGTCGGACTCTTCTCGGAGGACGAAATCCCGTGGGACACGCTGGCCTTCGACAGCACGCACGAGGGGTTGCGGCAGTACTTTCGGGATCTTTCATCTTCGTAATCCGACTGCCAATTCCGTCCCAGGGCAGCCCGGAACTCAACCGTAAACCCTACTGGAATCAGTGTTTTACGGCTGGTATACTTCTTTCTTTCCAACGATAGTGATCCCGACTGCCTGTTGACCATGGTGCCGACAGGTCTTCCGACCGAGATAATCAGAAATGAAGAATCGAATTCTTGTCGCCGTCCTCTCCCTGTCCGCGATGGCCGCCACCGGGTGCGTTGGCGTTGAACGTCAGAGTTCGCTCACGGGGCCGTCGGCCGCCGGCACCAACGCCTTTTCCGGTAACTGGACCTCGGGCAGTCTGATCCCTTCGCCGGGCGCGTGTTCGGATTTCAAGTGGAACGTCACGGAACAGACCGCGACCACCGCAAAAGGTGCCTTCACAGCGACCTGCGCTGGTGAACTGAAGCTGGCCGGGACCGCCCAGGGTTCGCTGACGAGTGCCGGATCTTTGACCTGGAGCGCCAGCGGCAATGCCACGGCCCCCGGGTTGATCTCCTGCGCGATTACCCTCACTGGAACGGCAGAGCTTCAGGTCGACACAATCCGGATCCCCTATTCGGGCGACACCTGTCTCGGCAAGGTCAGCGGAGTGGAGTCACTGAAAAAGCGCTAGCACTGCCGCTCCAGTAGCGCGATCAGCTCGTCGTCTGCGGCGGGAAACTGCAGCGTGCGAAGGTCCTGCCTCCTGACCCATTTCATCTCCTGACCTACCAGCGGGCGCGGGTCGCCGAGCAGCTCGCACTCGAAAAAATGCAGCTCGACGATCCGTTCCGGATAGACGTGTTCCGTGGTCAGGATTTCGAGTCCAGGGCGAACGTCCACGTCGAGCTCTTCGAGCATCTCGCGTCGCAGGCAATCGGCGAATGACTCCCCAGCGTCACATTTCCCGCCCGGAAACTCCCAGTAGCCTTCGAGGTGCACGCCGGGTTGCCTCCGTGTCACGAGAAAGGCGTCGTCACGCCGGATGACGGCAGCGGTCACGACAAGGCGAGGAGGCGATGTCATCGCATCGGGAAGGAGGCGCAGCGGCGCTGCATGGGGCACTCCGGGCATTTCGGTTTTCGCGCGGTGCAGAGCGTCGCGCCGAAATCCATCAGCGCCTGGTTGAAGTCGAACACGTGCCGCATGGGCAGAACGCTCCGGGAGATCGCCCAGAGGTGGCGCTTCATCGCATGGGCCTTCGGATCACCCGAGGCGACGAAGATCCGAAAGAGCACACGCGCGACGTTGGTGTCGAGAATGGCTTTCCGCTGGCCGAAGGCGAAGCTGAGTACCGCGCCGGCCGTATATTCGCCGATGCCCTTGAACGAGCGCAGGGTCTCCTCGTCTGAGGGCAACTGGCCGCCATAGCGGCTGACCGATTCCCTGGCGATGGCGTGAAGACGGCGCGGGCGGACGTTATAACCGAGCGGTCTCCACGTCGTCGCGACGTCCTCGTCGGGTGCGTCCGCAAGCGCCTCCAGCGTCGGGTACTTTCCGAGCCATTCGTGATATTTGGGCAGCACCCTGTCCACCTGGGTCTGTTGCAGCATGATCTCGGATACCAGGATGTGATACGGGTCGGACGTGTTTCTCCAGGGAAGGTCGCGGCCGTAGCGCCGATACCACTCGAGAAGGCGCCGCCTGAACCACTGGCGGTCCGCAGGTTCGGGAAGTGTTGGTTGTGTGCGTCGGGCTTTTATAATCAGATCGTGAAAATTTACACCAGGACGGGTGATGCTGGCGAGACGGGACTCTTCGACGGCACGCGCGTGTCGAAGGCAGACCCTCGCGTTGCGGCGTACGGCGACGTCGACGAGCTCAACGCGTGGCTTGGCCTGGCGCGCGCGTCGCTCGGGGCCCCCTCGAGACAGACGCCTGGCGAGATGGAACTCGCGACGATGGTCGAGCAGATCCAGCGGGACCTGTTCGCGCTGGGGTCCCGGCTCGCCGATCCGTCACACAAGATTGCCGGGCGCGTCAGCAAGGCGAACGTCGGCAG
Source organism: Vicinamibacterales bacterium (assembly GCA_035575695.1). GTDB lineage: Bacteria > Acidobacteriota > Vicinamibacteria > Vicinamibacterales > 2-12-FULL-66-21 > JACDCA01. Next base: position 493 of record DATLXP010000029.1, on the reverse strand, counting down.
CGAAGCGATCACGCGGCTCGAAGGGTGGATCGACCAGCTCGAGGCGGAGCTGGCACCGCTCCGGCGGTTCATCCTTGCAGGAGGATTACCGGCTGGGGCGGCGTTCCATGTTGCGCGCACGGTGTGCCGTCGGGCGGAGCGGGCGATCGTCGGCCTGGGCGACGGTGCCGTGGACCCCGAGGTCGTCATCTATGTCAATCGCCTCTCGGACCTGCTCTTCGTTCTTGCGAGGACGGCCAACGCGCGCAGCGGTGCGACGGAACTCGAGTGGTGAACACACCCGGCTTGCCCGCCGAAGCCTCGGCGAAGGCTGAGGGCTTGCCCGCCGAAGCCTCGGCGAAGGCGGGTGATATCGAGGCCGCGTATGCCCACTGCGCCGCCATCGCTCGCGATCATTACGAAAACTTTCCGGTCGCCTCGTGGCTGGTGCCGCGGAGGATGCGGCCGCACATCGCGGCGATCTACGCGTTCGCGCGTGCAGCGGATGACTTCG
>DATLXP010000028.1:0-8853 GCA_035575695.1 Vicinamibacterales bacterium | reverse complement strand
GCTCCTGACGCCGTGCCGGACAACCTCGCCGCCTGCCCAGCGACCATCGGAAAGTCGATGCCGGAGACTTCCTGCCCGACGGCGACCTTCACGCGCGGCGCGTCCTTGCCGCTCGCGGTCCCCGGAAAATATGAGGGATGGTACGCCAGAACTTCCTTGTTCTTGCCGTCGGACACCCAGGTCTCCCGGATGGAGGCCATGACGACGTACTCGCCAGGCGGGAGGGCCAGAATGCGGTACTGCCCCGTGTCGTCTGTGCGTGACACCACGGCTGTCGGCACGAGGCGCCTGCGGCCGCGGAAATACTGCACCTGCATCGGATAGACCGCCACGCCGGAGAACGCCTCACCGGTCTCGTCCGTGATGCGCCCGCTGATCACGCCGCCCCGGGACAGCGTGTAGTCCAATTTCTCGACCGTCTGACCGTCGGTCAGTTGCATCGGCTTGCCAAGGCCGCCAAAACGACGCTGGCCGTGCTGCATCACCAGATATCCGCTGCGCGCCACCGTGATCGTGTAACGCCCAGCGGGCAGGTCACGCAACTCGTACGCGCCAAGCGCGTTGGTGCTGGTCGTGCGTCCGTCGGGTAGCTCGACGGCCCGCGCGCTGATCGGGGCGCGCCGCAGGGGGCGTCCTTCGGCAGTGAGCACACGGCCCCTGATGATCGCGGTGCCCCTGGGCTCCGCCGGGCCGTCGCGCGGCTCGGGTCGTTGCGGTGCAGCCTGTAACAGAAGCAATGCGAGGACGACAACCACGCGATCCTCCCTGAACGGAATCTACGTTTGCGGAACTGGCGGCATGGCCGTGCCCGCGTGCGCGGCCACCATGGCCTGGAGCTCCTCGGCTTCGATCACTTCTTTCTCCAGCAGACGCGCCGAGACCGTATCGAGCAGGTCGCGGTGATCACGAAGCACCCGCCGAGCCGTGTCGTGCGCTTCCGCGAGCAGCCGCTTCACCTCGGTGTCGATCTTCAGGGCGGTTTCTTCCGCGTAGTTCCCTCGTTCCGGCGCGAAGGGGGTGTCGAGGTACGCGGATCGCTTGTGCCCCGTGTAGTTGACGGCGCCAAGCGCCTCGCTCATGCCGAACTCCGTCACCATGGCGCGGGCGATGTCGGTCGCGCGCATCAGGTCGTTCTGCGCGCCCGTCGTGACCTCGCCAAACGCGATCTCTTCGGCGCTGCGACCGCCGAGCAGCACCGAGAGTTGATTCAACAGGTCGTTCCGCGTCAACAGATACCGGTCTTCGAGCGGCAGCTGCATCGTGTAGCCGAGCGCACCGAAGCCGCGCGCGACAATCGAGATCTTGTGGACCGGATCGAGACCCGGCAACACGCTGGCGACGATGGCGTGGCCGGACTCGTGGTAGGCGACGATCCTGCGCTCCTTGTCGTTCATGACACGCTTCTTCTCGAGCCCCGCCACGATCCGGTCGATGGCCGAGTCGAAGTCCTTCATCTCCACGGCGGTCTTGTCTTTGCGTGCCGCGAGGAGCGCCGCTTCGTTGACCAGGTTGGCGAGGTCCGCACCCGCGAAGCCGGCGGTCTGCGCCGCTATCTTCTTGAGGTCCACGGTGTCGTTGACCTTCACCGTTCGCACGTGGATCCGGAGGATCTCCTCGCGGCCGCGGATATCAGGCTTGTCGACCAGCACCTGGCGGTCGAAGCGGCCGGGGCGCAGCAGGGCAGGGTCGAGCACCTCCGGCCGGTTGGTCGCACCCATGATGATGACCCCCTTGCGCCCGTCGAACCCGTCCATCTCCGCGAGCAGCTGGTTGAGCGTCTGCTCCCGCTCCTCGTGGCTTCCCATCGGCGACATCGAGCGCATCTTGCCGAGCGCGTCGAGCTCGTCGATGAACACGATGCACGGGGCCTTCGCGTCGGCCTGTGCGAACAGGTCACGCACCCGCGACGCGCCTACCCCGACGAACATCTCGACGAACTCGGAGCCGCTCAAGCTGAAGAACGGCACCTTCGCCTCTCCGGCGACCGCCCGCGCCAGGAGCGTCTTGCCCGTGCCCGGAGGGCCGACGAGCAGCACACCTTTCGGGATCCGGCCGCCGATGCTCGTGTACTTCTTCGGCGTCTTCAGGAACTCGACGATCTCCTTGAGCTCCTCCTCGGCCTCATCCACCCCGGCGACATCCTCGAATCGCACCTTGACGTCGTCGTCCGCGTAGACCTTTGCCTTGCTGCGCGCGAACGACATCACGCCCCCTTCGGCTCCTCCCATTCGACGGAAGAAGAAACTCCAGAGCGCGACGAAGAAGATGACGGGGATGACCCAGCCCAGGACCTCGCCTACCCACCGGCTCGCAAGCTCACCTTTGTGTGCGACGCCGTACTTCTCCAGCTCCTCAACGAGCTTGGCGTCCTCGATGCGGACCGTGGTGAATGGCCGTGGTTTCGCGTCCCCCTGCGGCTTCATGACGCCCCGGACGGCCTCGGCCGACACGATCGCCTCCTGGATGCGTCGGTCGCGCACGGCGGCCTTGAACTCGCTGTAGCCGATCGTGTCGCCCGAATTCATCGAGAAGAACACGGCCTGCCCGAGTGCCAGCAGCAACAGGAACCCCAGTGCGATCCACATCGTCTGTCCGGGTCCGGGACGCTGCGGAAGCCGCCCCGAGCCGGGACGTTTGCCGCGGAGGTTGGGAGGTGTCGTCGATTCGTCTGCCATTTATCCTGTCGCCTCGAATGTGAGCTCCCCTGCGGGAGCGTCGATACGTACCGTCTGGCCCTCGCCGACTTCCCCCCGCAGGACTCTCATCGCCATGGGATCCAGTACCCGGCGCTGGATGGTCCGCTTCAAGGGCCTGGCACCGTACATTGGATCGTACCCTTCTGCGATCAGGAAGTCCTTGGCGCTGTCGGTCAGCTCGATCCGGATCTTGCGATCTTCGAGCCGCTTCATCAGGCCGCGCAGCTGGATGTCGATGATGTGCCGCATCTGCTCGCGGCTCAGCGTGTGAAAAATAATGATGTCGTCGATCCGGTTCAGGAACTCCGGCCGGAAGTGTTCGCGCATCGCGTCCATGACCTGGCGCTGCGCGTCGTGATCGACGGCGTCGGCGATGAAATGACTGCCGACGTTGGACGTCATGATGACGACCGTGTTCTTGAAGTCCACGGTGCGCCCCTTGCCGTCCGTCAGGCGCCCGTCGTCGAGCAGCTGCAGCATCACGTTCAGGACTTCGGGATGCGCCTTCTCGATCTCGTCGAACAGGACGACCGCGTAGGGGCGCCGGCGGACGGCCTCGGTCAGCTGTCCTGATTCCTCATAGCCGACGTATCCGGGCGGTGCGCCGATCATCCGCGAGACGGTGTGCTTCTCCTGGTACTCCGACATGTCGATCCGGATCATCGCCTGCTCGTCATCGAACATGAACTCGGCGAGCGCGCGCGCGAGCTCCGTCTTGCCGACGCCGGTGGGGCCGAGAAAGATGAAGCTGCCCAGGGGGCGATTGGGATCCTGGAGACCCGCCCGCGCACGGCGGATCGCGCTCGCGACGGCGAGGATCGCTTCCTCCTGGCCGATCACGCGCTGATGGAGCCGCTCCTCCATCTTCAGGAGCTTCTGGACCTCTCCCTCCATGAGCCGGCTGACGGGGATCTGCGTCCACCGGCTCACGACGCCCGCGATGTCTTCCTCGTCGACCTCCTCCTTCAGCATCCGCTGGTGCTTCTGGAGGTCGGCGAGCCGGCCCTCTTCGTCGTGGATCTGCTGCCCGAGCTGCGGGAGACGGCCATACTGGAGCTCCGAGGCTTTCGCATAGTCACCCGACTGCTGCGTGCGCTGCATCTCGAGCCGCACCTGCTCGAGCTCTTCCTTCAGCTTGCGACCGCGCTGGATCGTGTCTTTCTCCTGGAGCCAGTGGGCGGTCAGGCGGTCTTTCTCCTCCTTCAGGTCCGCCAGCTCTTTCTCGATCTTCCCGAGCCGCTCCCTGGACGCCTTGTCGGTCTCCTTGCGCAGCGCCTCGCGCTCGATCTCGAGTTGCATGATGCGACGCTGGGCCTCGTCGAGTGCCGCCGGCATCGAATCGATCTCCATGCGGAGGCGTGAGGCCGCCTCGTCGATCAGGTCGATCGCCTTGTCGGGCAGGAACCTGTCGCTGATGTAGCGGTGGGAGAGCACCGCCGCGGCGACGAGCGCCGCATCCTTGAACTTGACGCCGTGGTGGATCTCGTAACGCTCACGCAGGCCGCGCAGGATGCTGATCGAATCCTCGACCGTCGGCTCGCCGACCATGACGGGCTGGAATCGCCGCTCGAGCGCCGCGTCCTTCTCGATGTGCTTCCGGTATTCGTCGAGGGTCGTCGCGCCGACGGTGTGCAACTCCCCGCGCGCGAGCATCGGCTTGAGCATCTGCGACGCGTCCATCGCCCCTTCCACCGCGCCCGCGCCGACGACCGTGTGCAGTTCGTCGATGAAGAGGACAATCTGGCCCTGCGAATCGGTAATCTCCTTGAGGACCGCCTTCAGCCGCTCCTCGAATTCGCCGCGGTACTTCGCGCCCGCGACGAGTGCGCCCATGTCCAGCGCGAAGATCTTCTTGTTCTTGAGTCCCTCCGGCACGTCCTGCCGGATGATCCGCTGCGCGAGCCCTTCGACGACGGCTGTCTTGCCGACGCCGGGTTCGCCGATGAGGACCGGGTTGTTCTTCGTGCGGCGTGAGAGCACCTGGATAACGCGGCGGATCTCCTCGTCGCGGCCGATGACAGGATCGAGCTTGCCCTTGCGCGCAAGCTCGGTGAGATCGCGGCCGTAGCGGGCCAGCGACTCGTAGGTGGATTCGGGGTTCTGGCTCGTCACACGCTGCGAGCCGCGGACTGACGCGAGGGCCTGGAGCACCGCGTCGCGGGTGATGGCGCGCTGCTCGAGGATCCGTGCCGCCGGCGACCTTCCACCTTCGCTGGCAATCGCGACGAACAGATGTTCGGTGCTGACGTAGTCGTCCGTGAGGCGCTCGGCTTCCGATTCAGCCGCGTGTGCGATCTGCCGCAGGCGCGACGACGGGGACGGCTGTGAACCGCCCTGCGCACGGGGCAGCCGCGCAAGCTCGGCCCGCACGGCGGTGGCGAGCGACGACGGATCGCCGTTCATCTTCGTGATGATGGACGGCACGATGCCCTCGCGCTGTTCGACCAGGGTCAGCAGCAGATGCTCGGGCGTGACCTCGGGATGGCCGTCGCGGTCGGCGACCTGCTGCGCCCCCACGACCGCCTCCTGCGCCTTCTCGGTGTACTTATTGATGTTCATAAGCCCGTAGGCCCGACCTTCAGGTCGGGCGTACCACCCCGTAGGCCCGACCTTCAGGTCGGGCGTGTCTCGCGCTCCTGCAGCGCCTCCCAGTGCGTGCGCTGCTCCCTGGTCAGCGAGCGGGGAAGTTGTATCTCGGCGATCGCATACAGGTCGCCACGGGCGTCCGGTTTGCCGACAATCGGCATGCCGTGCCCCTTCAATCGGAACACCTGGCCGTTCTGCGTCGTTTCCGGAATCTTGAGACGCACCGAGCCGGTCATCGTCGGGACGTTCGCTTCCCCTCCGAGGACGGCCGTCGTCACCGCGACGGCGACCTTTGTGCGGAGGTCGTGGCCGTCGCGTTCGAAGAGGGCATGGGGCTTCAACTTGACGCGCAGGTAGAGATCGCCGGCAGCGCCGCCGTGTCCGCCCGATTCCCCTTCACCCGCTGCACGCACACGTGACCCATCCTTGACGCCGGCGGGGATGCGGACGTCGACGCTGCGCGCGTGGCCCCCTTCTTTGATGGACAGGCGGCGTGTCGCGCCGTGATACGCCTCGTCCAGCGTGAGCTCGACCTCGTGCTCGATGTCGCGTCCCTTCTGGACCCGGACACGTCCACGCCCACGGCCTGCGTCACGCGCGGCGCCGCCGCCTGGGTCCGCGCCGCCGAAGAACGCGTTGAAGAAATCGGAGAACGGGTTCTCATCCCCGAACATCTCCTGCATCTCGGCCTCGGTCATCGTGCGGTGCCCGCCGGCCCCTCCGCCGGCGTTGATGTTCCAGGCGCCGCCGCCGAACGGGTTCGCGCCCCCAGCGCCGCCAGCCCAGCCGCGTCCCTGCTGCTGGGCCTGCTCATACATGCGCCAGTTGGACCCGAGTTCGTCGTACTTGCGCCGTTTCTCGGGGTCCCCGAGCACCTCGTTGGCCTCGTTGATCTCCTTGAACTTCGCCTCGGACGACTTGTCGCCGGGATTCACGTCCGGGTGCAGCTTGCGCGCAAGCTTCCGGTACGCCTGCTTGATCTCTTTCTCCGACGCCGTCTTGGCAACGCCGAGCGTCTGGTAGTAATCCTTGAAATCCATCAGAGACCGGCCATCTCGCCGATTTTCTGCAGTTCCGACGCAATCCGGCGCCGGGACTCAGGGCGCCCTTCCTTGACGAGCGGCCGGATGCGCTGCACCGCTTCCGCGATCTCCAGCAGCCGGTGGACGCCGGCGAGGTTGACACCCCCCTCGTCCACGAGAAACTTGATGAGCCTGAGGCGCTCCAGCTCTTCGTGCGTGTACACCCGCATGCTGCCGATCGTGCGCGAGGGGCGCACGAGCCCCAGGCGCTCGTACTTTCTGAGGGTCTGCGGATGCATGTCCAGCAGCCTGGCGGCCATGCTGATAAAGTACAGTTCGTGCTGGATCATGTTCACCCTCGACGCATCGACGTTGCGTCACTCCAACGATAGGACTTGACACAGTGCGTGTCAAGTTCAGCTGATGGACGTTCAGGCCGCCGACCTCGTGACGATCGGCCTCCTCGTGGTTCTGGAGGGGCTGCTCAGCGCCGACAACGCGCTCGTGCTCGCGATCCTTGTACTCGGCCTTCCCAAACACCAGCAGCGGAAGGCCCTGCAGTACGGCATCATCGGCGCCTTCGTCTTCAGGATCCTGGCCGTGCTCCTTGCGGTGCAGCTGCTTTCGATCGGCTGGGTGAAGCTCGTCGGGGCGGCCTACCTGATGTACTTGAGCTACAACCATTTCTTCGGTGGGGCGGCAGGGGAGGCGCGGGGGGCGATCAAGCAGGCCACCCCGGCGCTCGGCCTCTCAGCCTTCTGGGCCACCGTCGTGAAGGTCGAGCTCACGGATCTCGTCTTCGCCGTGGACTCGATCCTCGTCGCCGTAGCGATGTCACCCAAGACCTGGGTGGTGATCACCGGCGGCGTCCTCGGCATCATCGCGATGCGACTCGTCATCGGCCAGCTGCTGCGGCTGGTCCGCCGCTATCCCGCGCTCGTTGACGCAGCCTTCATCATCATCGCGTGGGTCGCTATCAAGCTGATGGTGGAGTACCTGCACTCGGCCGGCTACATCGAGTGGCACATCAACAAGTGGCTCTCGTTCGGCCTCATCGTGGTCATCTTCGGCGTCGCGTACGTGTACGCGAGAAAACAGGGACCGGTCGAGGAACTCGAAGAAGACGAGGCCGCGCGCCTCCTCGAGCAACCCCGCTGACACGGTGTAGGCCCGACCTTCAGGTCGGGCGCGCGTGGGGAGGCGAGGGGGTAGGCCCGACCTTCAGGTCGGGCGTGCACTAACTCCCCGACAACTTGAGGTCGAGGGTTTCGACGCCGCCGTCTTCGAGCGTGAAGCGAGTCGCTTTCGCCTTGATCCTCTCCAGGACCTCGGGATCGTTCCATTCCCCCTGCGCGATGTAATCGAGCGCGACGGCGTAATAGCTGCCGGCCGGCATGTTCTTCACCTGGAAGCGGCCTTCCTGGTTGGGCCGTGCGCCGGTGATGTGCCGGGTCATCGGCACGGTCCATTTCTGCGAATCTTCGGCGAAGATCACGACGGTGTAGTCGTTCGCCGGCTGATTGTTCGCTTTCACCGTGCCGTTCACTTCCGTGGTCTTCGAGGTCAGCACGACCTCGAGTCCGCTCACCGGCTCGCCCGGCTTCACGTCGATGCCGGTGTCGGAGATGTCCTGGCCATTCAGCCGGACCGCCTTCAGGACCCACCCCTGGGGTAGTCCCACCGGCCGGATGACCCGCGCGCCGGCGAGCCCTTTGATTTCGAACGTACCCTCCGCCGTCACCGACGCTCCGCCGGTCCCCATCATCCGGGGACCATCCGTGTCGGTGGCGAGCGCCGAGATGCGCAGCGTCGGGGTGCTGGCCGGTTTCGACCCGCCTTCCCACGTCACACGGCCGGTCGCGCTCGACCCTTTCGAGGTGACCACCATCACGTTGGCAATGTCTTCACCGGTCACAGCAAGCGGGACGGATCCGAACTCCGTCTGCCCGTCGCCCCCCATGTTGATGCGCGTCGTGAACACCATCTGGTCGCCCCCTTCGCCGCCGCTCATCGCCATCTTGAAGCCGGTGGCGCGAAGCGTGTAGTCGCCGGGCGCGACACTCGGAAGCGTGAAGTTGCCACTCTTGTCGCTGCGTCCCTGTCCGAGCGGGTTGAAGGAGATCTCGCTGGCATTCCGCGGCACGACGTTGATCATGGCCCCCTCGACGGGCCGGCCGTCAGAGCCGATCACGCTCCCTGTGACCTTCGCCAGTTTGACCGACAGCAACCCGAAATCCGTGTTCTGCGCTTCGTGGCCGACGGTGAGCACGATCTTCTGCGCCTCGCCGCCGTTGGGCGTCCCGGGATAGTACGTGGGGGTGTAGCCCGATCGCGGCTCTGATCCGGAGGGCTGCGGACCGGAGGCCCCACCGGCGATCATCGCCATCTCCATGGCCACCATCTCGCCGCCGCCGCGCAGCGTCCCGCTGACGTAGTACTCACCTGGAGGCAGGCCGTAGATCCTGTACTGCCCGAGGTCGTTGGTCTGCGCCGGACGGCCGCCCGCCGGCTGCAGGCGGCGCTTGCCGTTGACCCAGCTGGAGCGCATG
>DATLXP010000027.1:0-7706 GCA_035575695.1 Vicinamibacterales bacterium | reverse complement strand
ATCCCGATCGTTTCGGAATGGCGGATGTTCTCGACCGGGCTCTTGTCCAGAATCACGAGATCCGCGAGCTTGCCCTTCTCGAGCGACCCTATCTCGCCATCGAGACCGAGATACTTCGCGCCGTCGAGGGTCGCCGCGCGCAGCTCCTCCATGTTCGACATCCCACCCTGCTGCAGCATCCACATCTCCCAGTGCGCCCCGATCCCCTGGATCTGGCCGTGCGCGCCGACCTGCACCAGCCCGCCCGCATCCGAGATCTGCTTGGCCCCCTGCGCAGTGAGGATGTGATTGAAGTCGTCGTCTGGCGCCATGATGCGCCGGCGCGAGCGCGGGTCGATCACGTCGCGCGGGATGAAGCCGAGCAGCCGCTCGTTCTCCCACACGTTGGTCTTTTGGTACCAGTAGTACTCGCCTGACAAGCCGCCGTAGCCCACAATCAGCGTCGGCGTGTAGCCGGACTTGCTCTTCGCAAAGAGCTGGATGGTGTCCTTGTAGATCCGTGGCACCGGCAGCGAGTGCTCGACACCGGTATGCCCGTCGAGCACGTGCGTCTGGTTCTGGTACAGCAGCGAGCCCCCTTCGGGCACGACCATCATCTCGAGCTCGCGCGCCGCCTTGACGATCATCTGCCGCGAATCGCGCCGCTGCTGGTTGTAACTCTTCACCGAAAACGCGCCGGCCGCCTTCTGCCTCCGCAGGTGCGACATCGCGTCCTCATAGGACTCCACGGTCGCCTTGAACGGCGTCTCCGCGCCGTAGAGGATCGTGCCGGTCGAGAACAGCCGCGGGCCAAGCTTGGCTCCACTCCGGAGCAGCTCCGCGTTCGTGAAGACCGTCACAGTGTCGTTCGATGGATCGTGCGAGGTCGTCACGCCGAACGCGAGGTTCGCCGCCAGCGGCCAGCTCGATTCCGCGAGCAGCCCGTCCCCTTCACCACCGACGTGCGCGTGAGCATCCACGATGCCAGGCATGATCGTCTTGCCCGTGACGTCCACGCGTGTGGCGCCCGATGGCACCTGCACCGACGATGACGGACCGATCGCCGTGATGCGGTTGCCGGTAATGACAATGGTGGCGTTCTCGATGACGCCGGGCGTGCCCTGGATGGCGCCTGGCTTCAGGCCCGCCATCGTGATCACGCGCGCGCCGACGAGTGCAATGACTCCCGACGGCCTGTCAGCCTTAACGGTAAAACCGATCGGCCTCCCCTTCACTTCCGCATCGTCCGCCTTGGCGAGGCCGCCTTCAGCGAACGCGAAGGTCCGCGCCAGGTCGCGCGTGAACAGGTCTGGCCCGAGCGTCCAGTGCAGGCGCTTGCTGTCGCCCGACCAGTGAAGGAAGAACCCGGCGTCCCGCGAAACGCGCTGCACGGGATACGCCTGGGTGCCGGGGCCGATCTCCACCGAACGGCCGGTCCGCGGAAACGGCGCGATGAACGTCTTGAAGCGCTCTTCGAAGGCGATCCACGCACCATCGGGCGACACGGCGTACTCCATCGCGTTCGGACTCTTGATGTGCTCTATCTCGTCGCGTCCCGTCACCGCTGACGCAGCGGCTGGGACGCCGACACTCACAAGGGTGTAATGGCCGTTGCGGTTGTCTCGGAAGTAGATGCGCTTTCCGGTGTGGTCGAACTCGGCGTCTGCTCCCCCGTCGCGCACGAGGATCGGCTCGCCACCGGCTGTCGGCACGACGTAGATGCCGGAGTCTTCGCCGTTGTATGGCCCGCGCGTGAAGTCTCCGCCGGCGTGGCGAAAGACGATCGTCTGCGCGTCGGGCGAAAAGGACGGCTCGACGTAATGCCCCGGACGCGTGACAACGTCCCGGCCCGAGGAGCCGTCGGCGCGCATCACGCGAACCCGCCCCATGTCGGCGTCCGTCCAGGTCGTGTAGACGATCCACTGGCCGTCACGCGAGAAGGACGGGAAGAACTCGAACCGGTTGTCGGTCGTGAGCCGCTTCGGCTGCCCTTCGGGAAGCGCTCGCGTGTAGAGATGGCCGAGCGCACTGTAGACAACGGACCGTCCGTCTGGGGCGACTCGCACATCGCGCAACATCTTCACGGGCAAGTCGTCGGGGTGGACTTTCTGGGGGAAGCGCACCGCGTCGTTGATCGTCTGCTCGACCCGCGCGGTGAACGGCACGACCTTTCCCTGGCCGGAGGCGACATCCACCTTCCAGATCTTTCCTTCGCCCCAGACGACGAGAGCCTTCCCGTCGGGCGTCCAGGAGAACTGCGGATACAAGCCATGAATGGCCCAGGCTTCCTGCAGGTCCTTGTCGATATTGCCGAACAACTGACGGTCGCGTCCGGTCTGAATGTCGCGCAGGTACAGGAAGCTCTTCGTCCGCTGGCGGCGGATGTAGGCGAGCATCTTTCCGTCCGGTGAAACCGCCGGCGCGACCGAGCCTCCCTGCACGCTCACGGCGCGGCGTTCGCGCCCGGTCGTCAGGTCGCGACGCATGATCGCGTAGATGGTGCCGTTGGGGTCCTTGTTGTATTCGAAGTTGAGACCCGGCGTGACGTCCTTGCTGTAATACAGGTACCGTCCGTCGGGTGAGAGATCCGGTTCGCCGTTGTCTTTCTGCGAGCCCACGCGCTCGGTCACCTGGAGGCCGTCGGACGGACCCGAGGCGTGATACGTCCAGATCTCGCCCGCGCCAAGCGAGCGCTCCGCGACGAAGTGCTTTCGCGCATAGACGTACGCGCCGTCGGCCGACCACGCCGGGCTGTTCACGAACCAGCGCTTCTCGCGCGAGATCTGTTTCGCGTTCTTTCCATCCGGATCCATCGTCCAGATGTTCCAGAGGCCGTCGCGGTCCGAACTGAACGCGATGCGCTTGCCGTCCGGACTGAAGCGGGGCTGCATGTCGAACGTCGCGCCGCTGGCGATGCGCGTCGCCGGCCCCGAGCCGCTGCCGTCGATCGGCATCGTGTAGATGTCGCCGAGCAGGTCGAAAACGATGCGCTTGCCGTCGGGGCTCACGTCGAGGTTCATCCACGTGCCCTCGGTGGTGTCGAACGACATCTTCGTCGTCGGGCCCAGGTCGGCGGTGACGTCCCATTTGTCGGCCGGTTTCTGCTGGGCGTAGGCCGGCACGAAGATCAGGGCCGCGCCAACGGCGATATGCATGCACGCACGGATCATCGAGATCACTCCTTGGTTGCTTTCTTCACGGGTTCGTTGTCGAGACTGCGCCACAGGTACCACGTGGCGATCGAGCGATACGGACGCCAGGCTTCGCCGATCTTGCGCATCCGCTCTGGCGTGGGCTTCTTCCGCAGGCGATACGCCTTCTGGATGGCGTTCATGATGCCGAGGTCCCCCACCGGTAGGACGTCCGGACGCTGGAGCCGGAAGATGAGGAACATCTCCGCCGTCCACCGGCCGATCCCCTTGATCGTGGTCAGCGCGGTGATGACCTCTTCATCCGAGAGCGAGTCGATGTTCTCGAGCGGGACGGCGCCGCTCTGGACCTTCTCGCAGAGATCTCGCAGGTAGGTGGCCTTCTGCCTGCTGATGCCCGCCGCCCGGAGCTCTTCATCGGTCACCAGGGCAAGGGAGGATGGCGTGGGCTGGCCGTCTGGCATGTAGCCCACGAGCCGCGTGTGGATCGTGGTCGCGGCCTTCGTCGAGAGCTGCTGAAACACGATCGCCCGAACGAGCATGGCGAAGTGGTCGAAGCGGTCGCGCGCGGCACCAAGCTCGCACGCCCCGTGGGTCTTGATGATGGCGCCAAGAATCGGATCGCGCCGCATCAACGCCCGTCGCGGGCTCGAGTAGTCAGGAATGGTCATAATGGCCGGGATTTTCGCGGGACTGCGTATGATTGCACACCCCGGCTCCGCCCGGCTTGTAGCCTCGGACCGGTCCCGCCGATAGGACCTTCTGGCAGCAAATGAACGGGTCCGTTGGCACAAACCACCTCGGGGTCAACCTGGCCTTCACGAAGTTTCTCTTCGTGTCGCCGGCGGCAGATGACGATGCCGCGCGCACGCGCCTGCGATCAGCGGGCGGGCTCGTGGCGCGAGGATTCTTCAATGATTTTGAGGCCGAGGGGCGCGATGCGGCGCCTCACGAGACCATTCAATTCTTCGTGAATGGCGCCGGGCGGGAGCAGCCTGGGCTGACGGGGGCACGGTACGCGATACAGGTGTCGTCCAAGTACCGGCCGCGGCTCCAGGACACCGAGGCTGAATTACGACGACGCCTGACGGGTGGTGCGGTCATCACGGCCATCGACGGCGCCGTGCGCGTTCCGCAGTACACGAGCGCCGAAATGTACGCGTACGCGTATAAGCACGCATCGCCACGGCAGTCCGGGCGAGTGCAGCGAAACGTGATCATCTTTCCCATGAGTAAGAACGCCGAGTGGTGGGCCAAGTCTCCGCTCGACCGTCACAGTTATTTTTACCCCCACACGAACGGGACTGGGCCGGTGAAGGGGCATGCTCGGGCCGCAGAGGCTGGGATCTCGTCCATCTGCCGCCGCCTCTATTACAACCCCGACGGCACAGGGCGTCCGGACGAGTTCGATTTCGTCACCTACTTCGAGTGCGCCGACGAGCAGCTGCCGACGTTCGATGCGATCTGCCGTGCGTTGCGTGACGAGCGACAGAACCCGGAGTGGCGATATGTCGTGGAGGGACCTGAGTGGCGGGGCAGGCGGGTGCTGAAATGGTAAACCGGCTTCAGGCTCCAGACTTCAGGCCGCCGATCACATCGACGCCTGAAAGTCCGAAGACCGAAGCCAGACTCTAGCTATTCGCCGATCCGCTCGGTCGAACCCAGGGAAGATGGAAGCGAAGGGGCAGACTCCGGGGCGACCGGTGCACTGGAGTCGCTTCCCAGCAGCTCCCGGCGACGGCGGTGGCTCGCGATCCCGCCTTTACGGCCAGCATCGCGGGCTTCTTCGCTCGTCCATTCGTGGGCAGTCCCCTTCTGGTGAGCGGCCTTGCCACCCTTGCTGGCGATATCACGCTGTTTCGTCCGGTCCATCGACGCAAATCCACGATCTTCCTTGGCCATGTATCCCTCCTGCTCGGCTCGTAAACTCCTGATCCCGCGATTTCGAGTATTGCGGTCAGACGAATACGGTCAGTGCAACCGGGGTGCCACCAATGTGGCCCGTATGACGTCGGAACTCATTGACTGAGTGAGACTTACAGGCGGTAACGTTTTGGCACTATTGATGGGGTGCGGTGCCTATATTGAGCATCAGGGGTTCGTACTCATGGGGTCGGCTCCACAGGCCGCTGAAGGAATGCCGGCCTGAATGGAAAATGGTAGATGGAAAATGGAAGAACGGCTAAATACTGGCTGCCGCCAGGCGCAGCCGGCGAACGGTCGTGTCGCGCCCGGCAAGTTCGAGGACCTCGAAGAGTCCCGGGCTGGCTGCCCGGCCTGTGACCGCCACACGCGTCGCGTGGATCAGCAGCGCCGCTTTGAGCTGGCGTGCCTCCGCCAACGCTCTCAACTCTCGTTCGAGCGATGCCGCGTCGAAGATCTGCAGGCGCTCCAGGATGTTGGCAAGCTCGGTCAGAGGCTCTCTGATGCCAGGACCCAGGTGCTTGCGCGCGGCCTCAGGATCGCACGTCACATCGCGCATGAGAAGCGGCTTCGCTTCGCTGCCGAACTGATCGAGCTTCTTCACACGCGGCTTGTACAGACCGAGCAGAGCATGAAACCACTCCCTGCGCGGTCCATCGAACTCGTCGTCCCACAGCTGCTGCTGTCGCAACCACGGCTCGACCCTCCTCGCGAGCTCCGCCGTCTCGAGCCTCATCAGGTGCTGCTGGTTGAACCAGTCGAGCTTGTCGGAATTGAACACGGCGTCGCCACCGCTGATGCCATCGAGCGTGAATCGTTCGACCAGTTCCGCGCGCGTGAAGATCTCCTGCTCGCCCCCCGGTGACCACCCCAGGAGGGACAGGAAATTCACCATGGCCTCGGGAAGGTAGCCGAGCTTCTGATACTCCATTACCGACGTCGCGCCATGCCGTTTGCTCAGGCGCTTCTTGTCGGGCCCGAGGATCAGCGGCACGTGCGAGAACGCCGGCGGCGTTCTCCCGCACGCCCGGTACAGGAGCACCTGTTTGGGTGTATTTGAAATGTGATCGTCGCCGCGCACGACATGGGTGATCTCCATGTCGATGTCGTCGGCCACAACCGAGAGGTGATAGGTCGGCTGCGCATCGGACCGAAGGATGACGAAGTCCTCGATATTGCCGTTGTCGAACTCGATCGGGCCGTGCACCAGGTCCGTGAAGGTCGTCTTGCCTTCCGGCACCTTGAAGCGGACCGCGCGCGGGGTGCCGGCCTGCTCGAGCGCGGCACGCTGCCCGGCCTCGAGCGCGCAGCAGGTACGATCGTAGACCCACCCTCCGCCGCCGGCTTCCGCCGCCTGACGTTTGGCCTGGAGCGTCTCTGGCGTGCAGTAGCAGTGGTAGGCGTGCCCGGCCTCGACGAGGCGGCTCGCCATCGCGCGATACGTGTCGAGTCGCTGCGACTGGAAGTATGGCGCGTGGGGACCGCCTGTATCGGGCCCCTCGTCCCAGTCCAGGCCCAGCCACCGCAGACCGTCCACGATGCCGCCGACCATCTCCCAGGATGAGCGCTCCAGGTCGGTGTCTTCGATCCGGAGCACGAACGTACCACCGTGCCGACGCGCGTAGAGCCAGTTGAAAAGCGCCGTGCGCGCGCCACCGACATGCAGATAGCCGGTCGGGGACGGGGCGAAGCGGACTCGAACCATCGGCGTTTTCAGTGTTGAACCGTGTTGAACCCAGGCCGCTGAAGAATGCCGGCCTGGATGGAAAATGGTAGATGGGAAATGGGAAAGTGGCGTTTTACCATCTTCCATTTACCATCTGCCATGCAGGCCGGCTTCTTCAGCGGCCTGCTAAAAGATCTCCCCGAAGGTCGACCAGAAGCGCTCGCGCGCCTTCGACATGAGCGACCGCTTACGCCAGGTCTCCAGGTCCAGGCGTTTCGATCGTTTCAGATCCTCCTCGAAGTCGGTGAGAAGACGGGTCGCCAGGTCACGACTGGACACGGCGACATTCAGCTCGTCGTTGATCTCGAGCGAGCGGTTGTCGAAGTTGGCGGAACCGAACGTACTCCACACGCCGTCGACGATCATCGCTTTGGTGTGCAGCATCGTCTGCCGGTACTCGTAGATCTCAATGCCCATCTCGAGCAGCTGTTCGTAGTCGTACCGTGACGCGTATTTCACGGGCAGGGCATCCGTGAGGTCTCCTTCGAGCACGAGGCGCACCTTGACCCCGTTGCGCACGGCCTCTGTCAGCGCCCAGCGGGTCGATTCGTCGGTCACGAAATACGGCGTCTCGATGTCGAGCGTCTTGCGAGCCGACGCGATGCTGAGGAGGTACAGACGCTTGAGATCGTTGCTGCCTCCGGCCGGGGAGCTGCGGACGATGATGGCGTCGACGCCCATGTCCGGTTTCGGGTTCTCGTCGTCGAGCTCCGGGGTCACCTCGCCGGCCGATTCCGCGAAGTTTTCGTAGAAGCCGCCCTCGATCAGGCGGGCCAGGGGCCCGTTCATCTGGATCTGGGTGTCGCGCCAGTGTTCCTTGTCCTGCGCGGTCCCCTTCCACTGGTCGTCCACGCCGACACCCCCGGTGAATGCGACTTCGCCATCCACGACGAGGATCTTTCTGTGGGTCCTGTAGTTCAACTCTTCGA
>DATLXP010000026.1:0-9707 GCA_035575695.1 Vicinamibacterales bacterium | reverse complement strand
CCGTAGTCGGGGGCCGTCGCGGGCTGCTCCGCGCGCGGCGCGGAACGAACGCCTACGGCGAGCGCCGCAAGAAGGGTCAAAAGAAGCCGTGTCTTCATGGTGGTCGAGTCTGCCGTCAGCGCAACGGGTGGCCACCACTATAAACTTAAGCGCCTCGGCTCCCGTCCAATCCGGTCAAGACACATGCTGAACATCAAGCTCGCCTTCCGTACCCTGTTCCGGGCGAAGTTCGTCACGGGTGTGGCGATCCTGTCGCTCGCGCTCGGGATCGGCGCCAATGCGGCGATTTTTTCCATCTTCAACCAGATGCTGTTGAGCCCGCTGCCGGTGCACCGGCCCAGCGAGCTCGTCAACCTTCAGGCTCCCGGCCCGAAGCCCGGTTCCCAGTCATGCGGGCAGGCCGGGGATTGTGTCGCCGTGTTCAGCTACCCGATGTTCCGGGACCTCGAGCGGATGCAGACGGCCTTCACGGGGGTCGCCGCGCACCGCCTCTTCGGCGCGAACTTGTCGTTCGGCGGTCAGACGATGAGTGGCGACGGCGTGCTCGTGTCCGGCCATTACTTCCCGGTGCTTGCCGTGCAGCCCGCGCTTGGTCGTCTGATCAACTCGAGCGACGACCAGACGGTGGGTGAATCCCCGGTCGTTGTGCTCAGCTACGCGTACTGGACGTCGCGGTTCGGCCAGAAGGCGGATGTCGTCAACCAGCAGATGATCGTGAACGGCCAGTCCCTTACGATCGTGGGTGTCGCGCCGCGTGGCTTCGACGGCACGACGCTCGGCGCCACGCCCGAAGTGTTCGTGCCTATCACGCTGCGTGCGCTCATGGAGCCCGGCTTCACGCAGTTTGCCAGCCGGCGCGGCTACTGGGTCTACCTCTTCGCCAGACGTGCGCCCGGCGTGCCGATCGAACAGGCACGCAACGGCATGAACGTCCTGTATCGCGGCATCATCAACGACGTCGAGGCGCCGCTGCAGCGCGGCATGAGCGAGCAGACGATGCAGCGCTTCCGGGAGAAACCGCTGGAGGTCGTGCCGGGGCACCAGGGACAGAGCTCGGTGCGGGGCGAAGCCGGCGTTCCGCTCAAGCTGCTCATGGCGGTGACAGGGCTCGTCCTCCTCATTGCCTGTGCCAACATCGCGAACCTGCTGCTCGCGCGCGCCGGCACGCGCACCGGGGAGATGGCCGTGCGGCTCTCGATCGGTGCGAGCCGCGCGCAGCTGATCCGGCAGCTGCTGATCGAATCGTTGATCCTCGCCGTGCTCGGCGGCGCGGCCGGGCTGCTCGTCGCCGAGTGGACGCTGCATCTCATTGCCTCGGCTCTGCCGCCCGAAGCGAGCAGCACCTTCAAGACCCAGCTCGATCCCGCGGTGCTGCTCTTCGCCGGGGCGATCACGATCGGTACCGGTTTCCTGTTCGGGCTGTTTCCGGCCCTCCACAGTACGCGTCCCGACCTGCTGCCGACGCTCAAGGGGCAGGCGGGCCAGCCCTCCGGCGCACGCGGCGCGGCGCTGTTCCGCACGTCGCTCGCGACGTTCCAGATCGCCATCTCGATGACCCTCCTGATCGCCGCCGGGCTCTTCGTGAAGAGCCTGGCCAACGTGGCTCGCGTCGAGCTCGGCGTCAAGACCGACAACATCGTGACATTCGGCGTGTCACCCGAGCTGAACGCCTTCACGCCCGAACGCTCGCAGGTCCTCTTCTCGCGCATCGAGCAGGAGCTGGCCGCGGCACCCGGCGTGACGGGCGTCACCGCCGGATTCATCGCGCTGCTCGCAGGCAACAACTGGGGGACTGACGTGACGGTGCAGGGCTTCCCGAAGGGTCCGGACATCGACACCAACGCACGGTTCAACATGGTGGGGTCGGACTACTTCAAGACGCTCGGTGTCCCGCTGGTGGCCGGACGCGAATTCACCGCGCAGGACACCCTGAAGGGGCCGAAGGTGGTCGTCGTGAACGAAGCGTTCGTGAAGAAATTCAACCTCGGCAAGGACGCCGTGGGCAAACGGATGACCGACGACGGAGACACGCTCGACATGGAGATCGTGGGGGTGGTGAAAGACGCCAAATACAGCGAGGTCAAGGACGTGATCCCGCCGCTGTTTTTCCGTCCCTACAAGCAGAGCGCCACGGTCGGGTCGATGACCTTCTACGTGCGCACGTCCACCGATCCGGCCGCGTTCCTCGGCCAGGTGCAACGGATCGTCGCACGACTCGATCCGAACCTTCCGGTCGAGAACCTGCGGACGATGACCGACCAGGTGCGCCAGAACGTGTTCATGGATCGTTTCATCAGTGTGATGTCTGCCTCGTTCGCCGTGCTCGCCACGCTGCTCGCCGCCGTGGGGCTGTACGGCGTGCTCGCCTACACCGTCGCGCAACGGACACGGGAGATCGGGCTGCGCATGGCGCTCGGGGCGGCCCCCGGCCACGTGCGCCTCATGGTGTTGCGCCAGGTCGCGCTCATGACGGCCGTCGGTGCGACGATCGGCCTGCTGCTGTCGTTGTGGGGCGCGCGCGGAGCCGAACGGATCCTGTTCGAGATGAACGGGCGGGATCCTCTGGTCTTCGCCGCCGCGACCGTCATCCTGTCGATCGTCGCGCTGCTCGCGGGTCTGATCCCGGCTCACCGCGCCTCACAGGTGGACCCGATGACAGCCCTGCGCTGGGAGTGATCCTAGGACGGGCCCTGGTACTTCCAGTGTCGCGATTTTCCCTCGGTCATCCATTCCATCGCCTGGGCGATGCGCCGATCGCGCGTGGCGTCCTGCTTCGCCTCGGCGATCCACTCGACATACTCGCGCCGGTGGCTCGGGCTGAAGGCGTCGAACGCGGCCTGGGCCTTCTTGTGCTTCTTCAATGCGGCGGCGAAGCCGGCCGGCACGGTGATCGGTGCCTTGGGAGCCTTCGGCGCGCGCTTCACCTTGACCTCCTCGTCGTTCAGCTTCACCGCCTGCGTGACGAGCGTGAGCAGAGTTTTCTCCGGCGGGAGGTCGGCGAGCGACCGGATGCAGCCGAACTGCCCCATCGCCTCCCCGTTGTTGGCCAGGCCCTCCAGCAACGATGCCTTCCAGAATCCGAACGTGCAGTGGGCCTTGAAGGCCGCCATCCCTGAGAAGGGTCCCTTGTAGTCGAAATGCGGCATGCGCCATTTCATCGTCTCGACGACGTCGGGACAACCCGCGTGAACGACCTTGCGCAGGTGCCGGAGAATCGGCCGTGCGAACGGCTGCGCCTGTGCGATGTACGCGTCGACTCGAGGATCCTTCGTCGGCATGCTGGCC
Organism: Vicinamibacterales bacterium; assembly: GCA_035575695.1. GTDB lineage: Bacteria > Acidobacteriota > Vicinamibacteria > Vicinamibacterales > 2-12-FULL-66-21 > JACDCA01. The sequence goes on along the minus strand of DATLXP010000026.1, from coordinate 6,422 downwards.
TCCGGGCCGGCTGAACCCGGCTTCTACTTCTTCGCCGCGAGGGTGTGGACGATGTCGTAATGGAAGCGGACGAACCGGTGCAGTTCGACTTCGAGAATGCGCTCCTGGTCGCTGTGCGCGCCGAAGCCTTTCGGGCCGTCCTCGCTGTCTGTGGCGGGGCCGATCCCGTAGCACTGCATGCCTTTCGCACGCAGATACGCCATGTCGGTGGCGCCGGTCGCCATCGAGGGCAGCGTCACGACCTCGTAGTGCTTCGTCACGGCCGCCTCGACCGCCTTGAACCCGTCGGATGTCAGGGTCGCGCTGCCGCTCGCCGGCCGCACGTCGCGTTGCGACCAGGTCGCCTCGACCGCCGGATCGTTGATGACCTTCTTCAGTTCCTCCAGGAACGCGACGTGGTCGTCGTCGGGGTGCATACGCACGTCGAGCATGGCTTTCGCTTCCGACGGGATCACGTTGACCTGGTAGCCACCCTGGATGATGTTGGGTGAGATGGACGTGCGCAGCATGGAGGCATGCCGCGGCTCGTTGCGGAGAAAGTGTTCGTCCGCGGCGTCGACCTTGTCCTTGTCAGCGCTCAGCACGTCACGGTACCGCTGTGCGTCGTCTGGGGACGAGATCGACGCGAGCCGCGTGAAATAGGCACGGGTCGTGTCGTTGAGGCGGACCGGCGGCTTCCACGCCGCGGCCTTCGCGACCGCGCTCGCGAGGTGCACGATCGCGTTATTGCGGAGCGGCACCGAACCGTGCCCCGCCGGTCCGCGGGCGGTCAGCTCGACGCCGCGCGGGATTTTCTCGAGCGCCTGTACGGACGCGAACCTCACCGTGCCGCCCGTGCGCGTGACGTTGCCCCCTTCAGCGAGGCAGTACTCGGCGTCCACTTTCGCGAAGTGCTCGTTGACGACCGGCTGGATGCCGAAGCGGGTGGCCCCCTCTTCGCCCGACTCCGCCAGAAAGATCACGTCGCGGTCGAGCGCCACGTTCTGGCGTTTGAGCGTGAGCATCACCATCAGCGCCGCGGCGACGTTGTCCTTGTCGTCTACCGTGCCGCGCCCGTAGACATGGCCGCCGTTCCGCTCCGCGGCAAACGGCGGATGCGTCCATTTCTTCGGGTCCACGCTCACGACGTCGGTGTGCGCCATGATCAGAAGCGGCCGCTTCGCGCCACTGCCCTTCAGGCGCGCGATCACATTCGGGCGGGTCGCATCCACGGACACGAGTTCCACCGGTATCCCTTCCGCCTCGAGCACGTGCTTGAGATAGTCGGCCGCCGCTTGCTCCGTGCGGCTCGTATCGAGCTTGAGGAGCGCCTGGAAGTGGCGCATGGTTTCGTTCTCAAGCGCCTTCCAGTCAGGCCCGGCCGGCGTCTGGGCCTGAGTCGTGGAGATGGCGGCCGTGCAGAGGAGGGCGATGCCGAGCACGAGGAGTCGTCGCATGAGGCGGATCTTATCAGGAGAAATGGAGCGGCCTTGCTAGGGCCGCCCGCGGCGCGGGGGACCGCCTCGTGGCGGACCGCCGCGATAGGGACCGCCGGGACGGGGCGGACGATGGCCGTGGGGCGCGGGGCCTGACGGTTGCGGGCTACCGGGCTTGCGGACGGCGGCGCCGCGACGCGCGGCGTTGACCACCGAGCGCTCGCGCTCGCCGCGCTTGCGCGCCCGGATCTCCGCGATGCGCTGGGCGAGCGGGATCTCCAGCTTCGCCTGCGGCCTGGCGGTGTAGTCGAAATCCGGAACCGTCACGCGCGGCAGACGGCGATTGACCGCCTTTTCGATGTCGCGCAGATCCGTTTCTTCCTGCGGCGAGACGAACGTGAACGCCTCGCCGACCGCATCGGCGCGGCCGGTACGACCGACCCGGTGAATGTAGTCATCCGGCGCCTGCGGCACGTCGAAGTTCACGACGTGACCGAGCTCCTCGACGTCGATGCCGCGCGCGGCGATGTCAGTCGCGACGAGCACGGGATAGGTGCCGTTCTTGAAACCGGCGAGTGCAGCGGTCCGCTGCCCCTGCGACCGGTTCCCGTGAATGCGCTCCGCCTTCACCCCGGCGCGGACGAGATAATCGGCCACGCGGTTCGCCCGGTGCTTCGTCCGCGTGAAGACCAGCGCCTGCTTGATCTGCCCGGTGTTGAGCAGGTGCACGAGCAGCAACGTCTTGAGGTCCTGCTGGATGGGATAGACCGCCTGGGTGATGCCGGATGCCGGCGCGGACTGTCGCTCGCGCTGGATCGTCACCGGATTCGACAGCATCTCCGATGTCAGGCGGGCAATCTCCGGCGGCATCGTCGCGCTGAAGAAGAGCGTCTGCCGCTTTTTCGGGATGACGCGCAGGATCCGCCGGATGTCGGGCAGGAATCCCATGTCGAGCATCCGGTCCGCTTCGTCGAGGACGAGATATTCGAGATGCGACAGGTTCACGTAGGGCGCGCGAAGGTGGTCGAGCAGGCGTCCGGGCGTGGCGATGATCACATCGACACCGGCGCGGAAGGCGTGCTCCTGCGGTCCCATGCTCACGCCGCCGAACACGGCGGCGCCGTTGAGGGGTGTGTGCACGGCGAGACTGTTGAACTCCTCGAGGATCTGCGCGGCGAGCTCGCGGGTCGGGGCGATGATGAGCGCTTTCGTCTTGCCGCGCGGTTTGCCGAGCAGCCGGTTGAGGATCGGCAGCAGGAACGCCGCGGTCTTGCCGCTGCCCGTCTGGGCGCAGGCGAGCACATCACGCCCTTCCATGGCCGGCGGGATGGCATCCGCCTGCACCGGGGTGGGCCGCGTGAATCCGAGCTCGCGTATGCTCTTGAGCAAGCTCGGGTGTAGCTGAAGATTGTTGAATGGCAGAAAGTGCTCCTGAATACGGGAAAAAACGGGTAGCCACGGCCCTGGTCGTGCGCCGCGTCCTTCTAACGATAGCGGTTGTGGCGGCGCTCGTCTATGGCGTAGCGGTCGCTTACCTGGTTTCGCAGGAAACGCGCCTGGTGTTCGCTGCACGCGGTGCGCTCGGCCCCGGACGGCCCCGCGCACCGTTCGAACAGGTTTCGATCCCTCGCGCCGACGGCCTCCGGCAGTTCGGCTTCATGATGCGACACGGGGCCGGGGCGTCTCACACGCCCTGGCTCCTCTATCTTCACGGCAACAGCGCTGACGTCGCCAGCCGCGGCAACATCGTCCGGTACGAGCACCTGCGGGGCCTGGGGCTGAATGTCTTTGCGCCTGAATACCGGGGATTCGGGGGCCTGGGAGACTCGATGTCCGAAGGCTCCGTGAGCGGCGACGCGCGCCACGGCTACGATTACCTGCGCATGACCCTTGGCGTGCCGCCGGAGCACATCGTGGTCTACGGGTGGTCGCTCGGTTCGGCCATCGCGGTCAATCTGACCTCGGAGGTTCAGTCCGCCGCCGTGATCCTCGAGGGGGCGCCCGCGTCGCTCGTGGCGATCGGGGAGCGCCAGTATCCGTGGATGCCGATCCGCACGATCATGCGCAATCCGTTCGAGTCGATCCTGAAGGTGAAACGGATCAACGCCCCGATGCTCTTTCTTCACAGCCCTGAGGACCGCGTGATCCCGATCGACGAAGGGCGGAAGCTGTTTGCGGCGGCGGCCGAGCCGAAGGCGTTTGTCGAAGTGCGCGGCGGGCACATCCAGCCCGCCGACGTCGACGCCGACAGGATGTTCGGAGCAGTCCGCGAGTTTCTCGAAACCCGTGGACTGCTCCAGGCACGATAGCGCTTACTTCGGGTAGCCTGCCGAGGTCTTCACTTCTTCGATCTGCAGGGTGTGGCGCTCGCTGTGGCCAGAGATCATCAGGATCCACTGGTGCACGTCGAGCATCTTGAACACGGGATGCGGGCCGCCGTGGGCACGCAGGTCCTCGGTCGTCGTCTTGACGAACTGGACTGTGTTGTCGCGCGCCGTGTTGAAGTCCCTGGCGAGCGCATCCTTCGTGGCCCACTTGTTGACGGGCTTCAGCACCTCAGGCGCCTGGAACTTCGACGTCCGGTCCACGAGACCTGCGAGCATCTTGTCGTCGGCGATGCGCTCTTCCGGTTTGGGCCCCGGCACCTGCATCATCTTCGTCTGCACCATCCCGAGGATCAGGCTTTCGCTGAGAGCGATGTGCTCGGCCACTTCGGCGATCGACCAGCGGTCGGATGCGGACTTGAACGTCCACTGCGCGTCTGTCAGCCCCTCGATCGACTTCAGGAACTTCGCGCGCGTTCTCTCGAGATGGGTTACGGCCGCCTCGCGGTCTGCCGTCGCGGACTGGGCCATCTGCGGCGCGTGCATGGCGTGCGGCGCCGGCGGAGTCGGCGGCACAGGGGGCGTGGGGGGCGTCGGCGGCGTCTGTGCCGCCGCGGAGGCCGCAGTGGCGGTCATCAGCAGACAGGCTCCCGCAAGATGCTTGAACGTCATGAGCTTCTCCTCTGAGTTGAAAAAACTGAGCTCAGCTATTCTAGCCCAACGATTAACGGCCGGTCGAGGCGCGCACGCATGACGTGCTCGTCATGTGTGAGGGCACCGTCGCGCCGATTTCGTTGAACGCCCAGCGAAAACTGCGTTATTCTCCTGCCTCCCTTCGGCTGGAAGTTTCCGGCGGAAGTCCGCACCGTTTCACTGGCCCCGACATGATTGGCACACGCGTATCCCACTACAACGTCGGCCGGTCTCTCGGCTCGGGCGGCATGGGCGTCGTCTACGAGGCCGAAGACCTTCACCTCGGACGCCGCGTAGCCCTGAAGTTCCTTCCCGCGGCCCTCAGCCGGGACCCTGAGACGCTCGAGCGGTTTCAGCGTGAAGCGCGCGCCGCCTCCGCCCTCAACCATCCTGGGATCTGCACGGTCTACGCGATCGAGCAGCACGAGGGAGAGCACTTCATCGTCATGGAGCTGCTCGAGGGGCAGACGCTCGCGCAGACGCTCGCGGAACGGCGCTTTGAGATCCTGCCACTGCTCGACGCGGCGATCCAGATCGCCGATGCGCTCGAGTCGGCGCACGCCAAGGGGATCGTCCACCGCGACATCAAGCCGGCGAACATCATCGTCGCGCCGCGCGGCCAGGTGAAGGTTCTCGACTTTGGCCTCGCGAAGGTCAGCGCGGCGGCGCTCGCTGGCGTCGCGGACGACACCGCCCTCGGCGGCCTGACGACGCCCGGCACCGCCATGGGGACGGTCGCCTACATGTCACCCGAGCAGGCGCGCGGACAGTTGACCGACGCGCGCAGCGATCTCTTCTCGCTCGGTATCGTCCTGTACCAGATGGCGACCGGCCTGCTGCCGTTTCAGGGGGACACGTCGGCCGTGGTGTTCGACGCGATCCTCAACCGCGAACCGCGCGCCGCGACGGACGTCAACTCGCAGCTGCCGCCGGCGTTCGAGCGGGTGCTCGACAAGGCGCTCGAAAAAGACCGCGCCATGCGGTACCAATCGGCGACCGATTTCAAGACAGACCTGATTCGCCTCCGCCGCGACCTCGATTCGGGACGCCGCCGCGCCGCCGCGACGACCGACTCCCGCGCGGCCGGTCCCAAGCAGGCGGAGAAGTCGATCGCGGTGCTCTATTTCGAGAATCTCAGCGGCGTGAAGGAAGACGAGTACTTCCGCGACGGCATCACCGAGGACATCATCACGGAGCTCTCGAAGATCAAGGGGCTCAACATCTTCTCGCGGCCGACGGTGCTGGCGTTCCGCGACAAGCCGGTCACGCCGGCGCAGATCGGCCAGCAGCTCGGTGCCGCGTATGCGCTGGCCGGCAGCCTGAGGCGCGCCGGCAACCGCCTGCGTATCAACGCGCAGCTGGTGGACACGCACACCGACTTTCCGCTCTGGTCAGAACGCTACGACCGCGAGATGAAGGACGTCTTCGAAGTGCAGGACGAGATCGCCCGCAACATCGCCGAGGCGCTCCGCGTCACGCTGTCGCCGCAGGAGCAGGCGGCGCTGGCCGCAAAGCCGACCGAAAACCTCCAGGCATACGACCAGTACCTGCGCGGCAAGAGCTACGCACGCCGCATGACGCGGCAGGATCTCGAGTTCGCGCTCCAGATGTTCGAGGGGGCGATCGCGCTGGACCCGGAGTTCGCGCTCGCGCACGCGGCGATCGCCAACGTGTGCGCCCAGCAGCACTACAACTACGGACGCGATCCGATCTGGATGGCGCGCGCCATGGCGGCGTCGGAGTCGGCTGTGTCTCTGAATCCGTATCAGCCCGAGGTCCAGGTCGCACAGGCGTGGATCATGTACGCGGCGGGACGTTACGACGAGGCCGCGCGCAGCACGCGGCAGGCGATCCAGCAGAAGCGGGACTGTGAAGGGGCGTATTACCTGCTCGGCCGCGCGCTCTTCGCGGCCGGCCGCTACCAGGAGGTCGCGGAGATCGCCGACCGCGCGGTCGAAGCGAGCGGCGAAGACTACAACATCTACGTGCC
>DATLXP010000025.1:0-6598 GCA_035575695.1 Vicinamibacterales bacterium | reverse complement strand
CTCCCGCCACAGGCCTCGGCGCATGCCGCGCAGCTCGACACGATCACGCTGCTCGTGCACGCGCTGATGTTGGCGGTGCTCGTTGGATGGGGCGGCGTGTTCGTCTACTCGTTGATCCGCTTCCGCCGGTCGCGCCATCCGAAGGCCGATTACCATGGCCCGAAAGGCCGCTCGTCTGCCTACTCGGAGGCGGCCATCGTCATCGCGGAGTTGGTCCTGCTGGTGGGTTTCTCCATCCCTGCGTGGGCGACCCGCGCACGAGACCTCCCCCCGGAGCACGAGGCGATCGTGATCCGAGTCGTGGCGGAGCAGTTCGCGTGGAGCGCGCACTATGCCGGTGCCGATGACGCCTTCAGCCGACTCGATCCTGCGCTCACCGCCGCCGACAACCCGCTGGGGCTGGACCCGTTATCCCCCGAGGGCAAGGACGACATCACCACGATCAACGAGATCGTGGTGCCGCTCGGCCGCCCGGTGATCGTGCATCTCAGCGCGAAAGACGTCATCCACAGTTTCGGCATCCCGGCCATGCGCGTGAAGCAGGATGCGAACCCCGGCATGATGACGCCCGTCTGGTTTACCCCGACGTTGAAGGGGGATTTCGACATCGCGTGTTCGCAACTGTGCGGCCTCGGGCACTACCGCATGCGCGCTGTCCTGCGTGTCGTGGACGACGGCGAGTTCAGGCAGTGGCTGGCGCGGCAGAGCGCAACGCTGAAATCGAGCTCATTCTCATCCGCATCCTCGCCGATCCTCGCTTCAGGTCAGTGAACGCTCGGGCGGCTCGAGCAGGCTCGCCACGCCCGACCTCAAGGTCGGGCCTGCAGCTGTTGTTGTCCCTTGCGCTCGCCCTGGCCGCATCCTCGCAGCCTACGACATTCGACGTCGTGATCCGCGGAGGTACCGTCTACGACGGGACCGGCGCCGCAGGACGACGTGCCGATGTCGGGATCCGCGGCGACCGCATCGCGGCTGTCGGCGACCTTGCCGGCGCCTCCGCCACCACCGTCGTCGATGCCGCCGGGCTCGCAGTCGCGCCGGGCTTCATCAACATGCTGTCGTGGTCCACCGAGTCGCTCCTCGTCGACGGACGCTCGCAGGGGGAGATCCGTCAGGGGGTCACGACCCAGATCTTCGGTGAAGGCAGCTCGATGGGTCCGCTCAACGACGCGATGAAGAAGCGCGCCTACGAGCAGATGGGGGACGTCAAATACGAGATCACCTGGACGACGCTGTCGGAGTATCTCAGGGAGCTCGAACGCCGGGGGGTGTCGCAGAACGTGGCGTCCTACATTGGCGCGACGACGATCCGCGAGCATGTCATCGGCCTCGCGGACCGGAAGCCGACCCCGGCGCAACTCGACGAGATGCGCAGCCTCGTTCGAGGCGAGATGGAGGCAGGCGCGCTGGGCATCGGCTCGTCACTCATCTACGCGCCGGCCTTCTACGCCTCCACCGAAGAGTTGATCGAGCTGTGCAGGGTCGCCGCGCAGTATCGCGGCAAGTACATTTCGCACATGCGCAGCGAGGGCAACCGGCTGCTCGAAGCGGTGGACGAACTGCTCCGTATCAGCCGCGAGGCTAAGATCCCTGCCGAGATCTACCACCTGAAGGCGGCCGGCCAGGCCAACTGGCACAAGATGGACCAGGTCATCGCGAAGATCGAAGCGGCGCGGAAGGAAGGGCTCAAGATCACGGCCGACATGTACACCTATCCTGCAGGGGCGACGGGTCTGGACGCCGCCATGCCGCCGTGGGTGCTGGACGGCGGGTACGACGCGGCCTACAAACGGCTGGCCGATCCAAAGATGCGCAAGAAGATCGGCGAAGCCATCCGGACAGGTGGAACCGACTGGGAGAATCTCTATCTCGCCGCCGGATCTCCTGACCGCGTGATCCTCGTCGAGTTCAAGAACGAGAAGCTCAAGCCACTGACCGGGAAGACCCTCGCGGAGGCTGCGAAACTCCGCAACGAGGATCCGGTCGACACGATCATGAACCTCGTGCTCGAAGACCGGTCGCGCGTCGGCACGGTCTATTTCATGATGTCGGAAGACAACCTGCGCAAGCAGATGCGGCTGCCCTGGCTGTCCTTTGGCTCGGACGCCTCGTCGATGTCAGCCGAGCCGCCTTTCACGAAGTCGTCGACCCACCCGCGCGCCTATGGCACGTTTGCGCGCCTCCTCGGCAAGTACGTGCGCGAGGAGAACGTGATCCCCCTGGAAGAAGCCATCCGGAAGCTCAGTGGATTGCCGGCAACCAACCTGGAGCTCGATCGCCGTGGTTTTCTGCGGGAAGGCATGTTCGCCGATGTCGTGGGGTTCGACCCGCGCACGATCGCGGACCGGGCCACGTTCGACAAGCCGCACCAGTTCGCCGTAGGGATGAAACACGTCTTCGTCAACGGCACGCACGTGCTGAAGGACGGCGCGCATACGGGCGCAAAGCCGGGGCGGGCGCTGTGGGGACCCGGCAGGAAAAAGTAACACGGTGGCGTAGAATCGCAGGTTCATGCACACCGAGCATCATCACTGGCACTCGTCCCGCCTCGGGTACGACATGGGGGTCGCGGTGTTCGGGCACTGGGGACCGCCGCTCCTGGCGTTTCCGACGAGCCAGGGGGACGAATGGGAACTCCATGGCAGTAACCTGATTGGTTCGCTGGCGGAGTTCATAGACGACGGACGCGTGAAGATTTTCTGCGTCGGCTCGAACAATTCCGAGTCGTTCATGAACAAGGGGGCGCACCCCTCGCGCCGAAGCTGGCGCCACCGGCTCTTCGACGATTACATCCGCAACGAAGTGATCCCCTTCATTCACACGCACTGCCAGTCCACCGGGATCGCGATCTCCACGATGGGGGCGTCGCTCGGCGCGTACCACGCCGCCAACACGCTCTTCCGCTATCCGGATGTCGTGAAGCGCTGCTACGCGCTGTCGGGTGTGTTCGATCTTCGCGACCAGATGAGCGGCGGGTACGACGAGAACTTCTACTTCCACAACCCCGTGGACTACCTGTCGAACCTCAGCGATCCGTGGCACTTCGAACAGTACGCATCCTGCGAGATCCGTCTCGCGACCGGCACGGGCCCGTACGAACAAAGCAGCCACTCCTACGAGCTGTCGGCGATCCTCGCGGGAAAAGGGATCCCCCATCACCTGGACGACTGGGGCCCGCGCGGCGGCCACGACTGGCCCTACTGGAAAGCGCAGATGCGCGAGTACCTGGGTCGATGGCCGTAAGCCTTGCGGAATGCTTGTCGGGGATCAGTGCGGCGAGAGTGCGAAGCGTTCGAGAAGGTACTGGCCCCCCGCGATAACCTGCTCGCCGTCGATCCACACGTCGCAGCCTTTCGTGAGGACGTCCACGTGCGTTCGTGATTTCCAGTCGGCGTGGGTCTGGCTGCCGTACGGATCACCGAAGGCGATGTGCACGCCGGGGACTTTCTCGTCCTGCAACAGGATGCCGATCATGTCCTTCAGCCCCAGGTTCGTGCCGAAGGCCAGTTCCCCCACGCGGTCGCTGTGGGCGTCGGTGTGGCAATAGTTCCAGAAGTCCGTCTTGAGGTCTTTTCGGTCGCACTTCGCGTCGATGAGCCGTCCCTTCCGGATCTCGAGCACGAGCGGCGACTGGTCGAGCTTCCCGTATTTCGCGTTGAAGTAATCGCCGGCCGTCCCGTCGCAGACGAACGTGCCGTCCACCGATGCCGGCGTCGTGAACACCTCGCCTGCCGGCAGATTGGACCAGTACCTCGGGCTGATGATCCCGCTCGTCTTCACCCACACGAGTGACGGATCGAACGTCGCGCTGAAGTTCGTCCCCGCGGGGGTGGTAACCCTGAGCATCTTCGCGCGCGGCATCCGGTCGCACAGCTCGGTGCTCAGACGATCCACCTGCCGGTAATCGGCACGCATCCCCTGCTGCATGATCTCGGGCGTGACGCCGACCATGTGGGCGTATCGGATCCGCCGCTTCTCGACGACGCCGACAATCGTCATCCGGGCGGCGAGCTCCCATTCCTGGGGCTGAACGCAGAGGATCCCGACGTCCGCGACCTCGAGCAGAGCGAGAATTTCGGCGGGTGCCTCCAGCATCGGACGCTGCGCCACCGACTCGATCAGGAGCGGCATCGTGTCGGCCCCCCGCTCGTGGAGCGCCTGCTCGATACTCGCCGCGACATCGCTGCTCGCGTCGTCGGCGATCAGCGCCACGCGCTCACCCGGCTGGATATTCAGGCACACATCGACGGCATTGTGCGCGCCGAGACAGAGGGTGTCGGGGAATGGGCCGAAGTACATCAACTGATTGTACTCACCGTCGTGAGAGAGGCGGTCTAATCGATGACGAACGACGGCACCTGGCCGCCACCCGAGGTGACGTTCGCAAGCCCGGTGGCGCTCAGCCGCGTGAGATAGCCGGACATCTTTCCACGGAACAGATACGGCGCAAGATCGACGAGCATGTCGCGCATCGCGACGTCGCCGTTCGCATCGAACATCGGGAATACTTCGCGCCGGACAGGCACGCGCTCCTGGATGATCCAGGTGCCCGGGCCGTCCGCCAGCGCGTTCTGGAGCGCGGCGTGCCACGAGGCGTCGTCATTCTCCCACCCGAGCAGGACGCCCTTTCCGCCATATTCGTCATTCGGCTTCAGGACCAGCCGGTCCCGTTGCGCGCGCGCAATCTCGAGTAGCGCGTGGGACGTCCCGTCCTTCTCGGTCAGCACATCGGCGACCAGCCTCGTCCAGGGCACGTGCGCCGCGATGACGGACCGCTCGGCCTGGGAGAACATGCCGCTGTTGGCCGGGTCCGTCAGCACGGCGAAGAACGCCTTCTTGTGAGGCAGCTTGCATCGAAACGTGTTCGCGACGCAGGCGGCGCCCGTCTCGTACGCGCGAACGAGCGCGGCACACTCGTCGGGCCGCGCCACGATGTCGTTCAGCAGGACCCGCCTGTAGACCAGGTCGATCTTCCTGCCCTGCGCGGAGAGCGTGCCGCCGCTCAACTCCAGGTCCATCGGTTCGCACACGAGCGTCGGAACGCCCGCGGCAACGAATGCGCCGCGCAGGATCTCGAACTCGGTCCATGTCGGCACGTTCCGCCAGTCCACGATCGCCATCGTCGGTGGCTGCGCCCGGCCGCCCCACTCGCGATAGCTCTCGAGCAGCGCGTCCAGGAGCGGCTGAATGCTGACGTGATGCCTGAGGCGGCGACCCCGACGGAACCTCGACATGACCGGCATGGTGTCGAACAACTCGCACAAACGCTGGGCGTAGCCCGGGCCCGCAGGCGATTCTGCGTTGTATTCGGCGAAGTGGAGGCCGTCCGGAAGCAGAAATGCGTCGACCCGCGAGGCCGTGCTGGCGGTGCCGTAGCGAGGCTCGATTCGGATCAGACGCTCTTCCGCGTCGGTCACGCCGAGCTGCGAAAACAGGACGGGTGATTCGACAGCCTGTCGTGCGATCCGCTCGCCGAGTGTTGCGAGCGTCTCCGCGGCGCGCCGGATGCGCGCTTCGTCGGTCCCGCTGAGAAAGAACGGACGCAGAAAGGGGCAATGGATGCGCTCGCCGAACGTGAGTTTCCGCGAGCGCATCGCCGCGGCGAACTCCTGACAGAAGGCACGCGACAGCTCGCCGCCGTTCGCCAGCTCGGCGTGCCAGGCGTCGATCGCGTTCATCAGGCCCTGGCCGGGGCCCCGGCGAATCCTGATGCCTGGCCGATACCGAGCATCTCTTCCCATCGCGGCCAGCACTGCGAAGGATGCCCGTTGCGTGCGCGGTCGATCACGAGCCTGGCCATCTTCTCGACGACCATGTCGAAGTAGAACGGCGTGATCCGATCGCGTTCGAAATCCGGCGCGGGATTGAGATAGTCGATCGCGTAGGGCACGCCGTCCTGGATCGCGAACTCGATCGTGTTCATCTCGTAGCCGAGCGCCTGATTGATCGTCTGCGCATCGCGCACCACGCGGGCGCCGGTTTCAGGCGACAGGTAGTTGTGGTCGATGAGATACCGGCGCTCCTTGACGTCGTACACGACGGGTGTGATGTCGGTCTTCCCGAACGTGAAGCAACGCACGTACTGGTCGAAATTGATGAACTGCTGCAGCGTCATCGGGTACGGTGCCGTCCGGTCGTACGCGTCGAACAGCTCCTCCTTGTCGTGGACTTTGTAGACGTGCTTCCAGCCGCCGCCGGAGTAGGGCTTGAGAATAGCCGGGCGCCCGACGTAGTCGAGGAGCCCATCCCAGTCGATCGGGTACTTCAGGTTGCGCAGCGATTCGGGCGTCAGGTCGATGTCGGACGGATATCCCTTCTGCGGCAGCAGAACGGTCCTCGGAATCGCGCATCCAAGTTTCGCCATCACCGAATAGTTGAAGAACTTGTCGTCGGCCGTCCACCAGAACGGATTGTTGATGACATACGACCCGTGCAGGACGGCATGCTTCATCGCGCCGCGGTAGTACTCGACCTCGTGCGAAATCCGATCGACGATGACGCGGTATGGAGACGGTTCGTCCATCCTGGTGCCCTCGAGAACGGCCATCTCCGCCGAAATCCCGTGCGGGGCACCCAGGGTGTTCACGCGTTCGATGAA
>DATLXP010000024.1:0-32080 GCA_035575695.1 Vicinamibacterales bacterium | reverse complement strand
CTTTCTCTCGATCACTGCGGGCCGATCACGCGCAGCGTGATGGACGCGGCGCTGATGCTGAACGTGCTGGCGGGCTACGACCGCCTCGACATCGCGAGCGTGGAGCACCCGGCGGAAGACTACGTCGCGGCGGTCAGGCAGCCAGTCAGCGGTTTTCGGATTGGCATTGCGCGAACGCCGTTCTTCGATCTGCTCGACGCGGATGTCGCGACGGTGATGGACGAAGCACTGCGGCTGCTGGCGAAGCTGACCAGGAGGATGACCGACACGATGCTGCCGTCGACTCGCGACATCACGGTCAGCGCCGAGACGTACGCGTACCACGAAGAAATGATCACGCGCACACCCGGGCGATACATGATTCCCACGCGTCGCGCCATGCAGAACGGCCCGAACGCAAGGGCCGCTGATTACGTCCGCGGACGGTGGCGGCTCGAACTCATGCGTCGCACGATCGACGAAGCGTTCAAGAACGTCGATCTCGTGGTGCTGCCGACTCGGCGTCGCACTCCGCGCACGGTTGACGCCTCGATCAAGCGCGAGGAAACCGACGCACCACGGAACCCCGAGCTGGAAAACACGGGCGCCTTCAACGTCTACGGCATCCCGGCGATTTCCATGCCGTTCGGTTTTACGTCGAAGGGGTTGCCAGTCGGACTGATGATCGCCGGACCGCGATTCTCGGAAGGCAAAGTGCTCGCGCTCGCCCACGCCTTCGAGCAGGCGACCGATTTCCATACCAGGAAGCCGCCGATTCGACCCGAGACGCGGGTGCCACCGCTGGCGGCGACTGAAGAAGGAAAGGCGGTTGGAGACGTCAACTAGTGGCAGGAGCGGTCCCTGGCGGGCAACGCGGCGAGCATCCGGGCTGCCCTCCAGGACACGCCGCACCTCGCTTCGCTTGGTGTTAGCGGGTTTCGAGTCTAGCCCGACGAGCCACTCTCTCGCTCCGCTTGGTGCTAGCGGTCCGCGAAGGCCTCCCCGACTCGCAGCGCCAGCGAGGACGTGTTCGCGTGCGCCATGTTCGACGTGACCGCGATGACGGTGCCGCTGTCGCGCCCCATCATCAGCGACATCACCATGCCGCCGGCGAGCTCACCGTTGACGCTGCCGGGGTTGGTCGCCAGCGCGAAGCGCACGAGATCGGACGGCGTGGAATAGAACGCCATCCCGTTCGTGCAACACGCCAGGTCGCGCATGTACATCAGTCGTCGTCCACGGGCGGGATTGTCATCGGATTTCGGGACATAGAACGTTGCGCGATCGCCCGGCAATGGCTGCGCAGGGGCGAGACCGATCGGCCTGAAGATGACGCGGCGGGTGATCGTGAAGAGCGGGAAGTCCTCTCCCGGCTCGCCGATATGATCAGGACTCCATTCTGCCGCCGAGTCAGCGCCGGTATTGCTCAGCCCGAGCGGCGAGACGGCGGCGGTGACCGCCGACGCCGCCGTGCCGATGTTGAATCGCGTGTCCGCCGTGACGGGCGCCCGCGTCACGACGTCCCTCCATCCGAACCCTTCGGCCCAGACGACGGTGCCGCCGGCACCGACCGCCACGGACACCCCGGGCAGGTTTTGCTTCATTACAGCGGAGCGCACCCCGCGCGCGCTCGACGGCCGCCGCATATTGCGGCGACGGCGCCGAGTTGACGACCGATGGCACCGCCTGCGACTGTGGGAAGAGAGGGGCGGTCACAACGACCCCGTGGGTCAGAAATGCCGCGAACGCGGCAACGACGACGCCGACGGCAAGCGCCGTGCGGGCAGCCCACCTCGGGAGCCGGTTGCGCGCGGCCCTGACCCCGAGCACGACTCCGACCACCATCAGCAGCATGCCGATGACCGCGGCGCCTGGCGCGTCGTCGGCGTCGGCCACATAGATTCCCATGGCCGCGATGGCCAGGCCGAGAGCGACAAGGGTGAATCCCTTCACGGGGGTCATCACAGAGGTGTTCATACCCGCAGTGTGACCGAGGCCCGGCCGCGGGTCTTCACCAAACCGTGAGCGGCCGCTGAGATTCGAATGAGATGCCGCGAAAGACCCGTATTGCTTTCGGAGGGCACATCGAAAGAGACCTACCCCGCGGATCGCTGCGCGACGGCGCCGCATGCAGCGCTGTCGCTCCAAACCCCGCAACCTAGGCTGCTGTCTCGTGAAGGGAACTCACGCCGACCGGGCTGCACTCGGCCCGCCGCGGTTAGCGCCCCCCGGATCGCCGGCGATCGTGCGGTACGACCACTCCCACGCTCGCTGACGCCGTGCGGCCGGCCTGGTCCCGGACGGTGGCCACGATCGTGTACCGTCGGCCATCGAGATCCGTGTCGTCGCGGCGCGCTTCGAGTGAGACGACGTCGGACCACGTCGCCGAGGAGCCCTCGAGGAGACGCGGTGCGATGCTGAACACCATGCCGTACTCGTCGACGATCTGATAGGTGACGCCGGCCAGGCCCGAGGTCGAATCGGCGCCCGATCCCGTGAAGGTCACCGGCACCATCTGGCCGTTGGGCGGCCACAGCACGCTGCGATCAGACGTGAGCGTGATCGTCGGGTCCGTCCTGTCGATCCGCACGGTGAGCGCCGACGCGGGCTCCACATTCCCGGTTTCGTCCACCGACCGGTACGAGAGCACGGTGGTGCCTTCGGACGTCAGCACGACACCGTCGGCATAGGGCTGCCACGTCCCCCCGCCGTCGACCGAATACTCCGTCCGCGCGATACCAGAGCAATAGTCGGTCGCGGCCAGCGACACGCGCACGTCGCCTACGAACCAGTCGTTGTCACCCCTCGGCGACGTCGGATCGATGGTCGCGCTCGTCACCGGGGCCGTCGAATCGAGCTCGGCATCGGCGACCAGCCCGGCCGCGACATCCACCCTGCAGACGTGGAGCCGGATGCCCGCCTGTTCGATCAGCGCGCGATAGGCGCCGGGGGCGAGACCGACGGCGCCATAAAAGCCCCCGCCATCGGTTTTCGTCACACGGGTATCGCCGGACGAGAGCGGCGTGATCGTGACGGCCGCGCCGTCGAGCGGCACGCCGTTCTTCAGCCGTGCGAATCCCTTGACGTGCCCCTGTGTGGGGTTCGATTTCCACGGCATGTCCGGCGTCGCCACGGGCAGCAGGAACAGCGGAACATTGGCGGGGTTTTCGAACAGGACAGTGCCCGCGCGGCCGGTCGTGACTCCCGAAAAGAACTGGGCGTTGGTCCGCTTCGGCGTGGCGACTGCGGTCGGAAACGCGAAGGGGTTGACAGCCCCCGTAGGTGGCGGGCCCACCGCGGCGCTGGTGCTGTTGCTGGACGACCCCAGCGTAGTGTTCCCGAGCGCATAGAAGATCACGCCGTCGGCGGCGGTGTTGCCCACCTCGAACGGGATGCGCGCCTGACTGCGGCGCGCCTGGCGCAGCGTGCCTTCGACGCCATTCAGATAGGCGCCAAGTCCAGGCAGCGCGTGTCGGCCCGTGGTCGCCGCAAGGTTCTTCGTGAACGACAGCCAGTCGTCGAACTGCGCGCGTTCCACAGTCGAGTGCTCGCGCTTGTAAATCATCGGCGCGAGGATGTCGAGGGTGCCTTCCTGCGCCCATGAACGCCAGTCCTGGAACACGCGGTAGTAGGCCTCCGTACGTTCCCAGCCGTTGCTTCCGACGGGACCCGTCCAGAAGCAGATGAGCGCGGCCGACACCTTGATGCGCGGCTTCACGGCCGTCACATTCAAATAGAGACGCCTGACGAAGTTCGACACCTGTTCGCGACGCCAGTCGTTCCAGAGCGGATCATTGGTCCTGGGATAACCGACGTCGCCGGCGGTGATGAGTCTCTGGTCCGTCGGGGAACTGACGTTCACGCCGATATCTTCGGTCGCGTAGTACCCGGCGGCGGCGCCGTGGCGCGCCTTGAACCGGGTCACGCTGGTCTCGTTGTACCCGACGTTAATGCCGAACGTCGTCAGGGCACTTCCCGGCCGGTCGATGGGCGCTTCCGGATATCGGATGCGATCGAGATGCAGGCCGTCGAGGTCGTACCGGTCCACCAGGTGCGTGAGGACGTCAACCGTGTAGGCCTCGGCATCGGGATGTCCAAGGTCGACGTACCATTCGGCGCCGTAGCGATGGCCGTCGAACGTCGTGCCGGTGGCGTTATGCGGCAGCGATCTCGTGGACCACTGGCGCGGGTCGGCATTGGCGAACAGTGCGCCGGCGGTCTTGTCCCAGAAGTGCTGGTTGAAGACGTGCGCGGGATCCTTCGGCAGTCCCGTGAACGTGGGATGCGCGTTATAGATGGAGCCGACGATGACGAAGGCGTGGACTTCGATGCCGCGCACGTGGGCCTTCTGAATGAGATCCCGGAGCGGATCGAACGTCCATGTGCCGTCTGGGCGGGGCTGCCCGACGCCCGCTACCTGGGTCAGCGGCTCGAGCGAATCGAGATACCACGAATCGCCGCGGCGGCGGACCTGGGCAAACAGCGCGTTCGCCTTGCTGTCGACCGCCGCGGCGATGACGCGGTCGATATCGGCGGGTGTGCCGAGCGCCGTATTGAACGTCTCGACCCAGTATCCCCGGTACTCCGGCGCGGTCTGCGCCGCGGCCGGCGGCGCGCTGGCCAGCGCGCCGACGATGACGACCATGACGAGCGCCCCGAACAGACGGCGAGCCGCAACGGACGAGACAATCGCACCCATGCACTTCTCCTTGGAACGGCGGCCGCACAGGGGCGCGACAGCACACGCGGCATTCTTGCCGACCTGCACGGTGAGGTCAACTCGGTGGGCCGAAACGCGGCCGAGGGGGGAGAACCCACCGGGTCACTGCAACGGAGTTGTGGTCCCCACCGTCAGGCGACTTGGTAGATGATTAGGTGAAGGAGATGACATGGCCCGTGTGACGACGAGTGACGGCACCAGACTGAATGTGAAGGATTGGGGCACCGGCCGGCCGGTGATCCTGATGCACGGGTGGCCGCTTTCGGCTGACAGCTGGGACGATCAGGCGATGGCGATCGCCGATGCCGGGATGCGCGCGATTGCCTACGATCGCCGAGGGTTCGGCCGGTCCAGTCAGCCGTGGGGTGGCTACGACTACGACACGCTGGCGGACGACCTCGCGGCGGTGATCGACCAATCGAACGCCCAGGATGCGACCATCGTCGGTTTCTCGATGGGCGGTGGCGAGGTGGCGCGGTACATGTCCCGCCACGCCGGGCGGAATGTCGCGCAGGCCGTCCTCGTCTCGTCCGTCGTGCCCTACATGCTCAAAACGGCGGACAATCCGGCCGGTGTGGATCAGTCGGCCTTCGATCAGATGGCCGGGCAGATCAAGGAGGATCGGGCACATTTCTTCGCCGGCTTCTTCAAGAGCTTCTTCGGTGATGGCGGCGTGTCGTCCACCGTGAGCGACGAAGTGCTGGCGTGGGCGCGCGACGTGTCGATGATGGCCAGCCTCAAGGCTACACTGGCGTGCGCAAACGCCTTCGCGACCACCGACTTCCGCGGCGATCTCGCCGCGTTCACGGTGCCGACCCTCATCATCCATGGCACGAAGGATCAGACGGTCCCGATCGATGCGACCGGACGGGCGTCCGCGCGTGCGATCACGCAGGCTCAGCTCATCGAGTACGACGGCGCGCCGCACGGATTGTTCGCGACGCACAAGGAGCGGCTGACGAGCGACCTGCTCGCGTTCCTTCGGAGCTAGTTTCAGCTCTGTTTATTTTATTTTGACGATGGCGATGCGATGGTCAGCGCGAACCCGCTCGGTGGCCACGCTGATCCTCGGGCTCGCCGCCAGTCTCGCATTCCCCGCTGCGGCACTCGCGCAGCCATGCCCGGCGCTTCAGGTTCGTAACCCCCAGGGCAACTACATCGTGCCGGGGGTCCAGGGAAATATCCCCTACGCCGGTAATCTCGCGCTCGATGCCTACGTGCAGGACGGCGGTGCTCATCGACCGTCCATCGTCGTCATTCACGGGGGCGGCGGGTCATCCGGCAGTCGTGTCGCGCATGTCGGGCAAATCCTGGAAGCACTGACGCTCGGCGGTTACAACTGGTTCTCAGTGGATTATCGGCTCGGTGGGCCGGCTGGGGTTCAGGACGCACTCACTGACCTGCGCGCCGCGCTGGCGTTCATTCGGTGCCGCGCCGGCCAGTTCGGAGTCGACGCCAGTCGGCTCGTGCTGCTGGGAGAGGACTCGGGCGCGACCCTGGCGGCGCGGCTGGCCGCGGAGCGCCCGGAGGGTGTCACCGGCGCGGTCCTCATCGGCGGGCTGTACTCCTCTGCAATGCCACCCGTCGCCCGGATGCCGCCCCTGCTCGTCGTGCATGGGGCCGCCGACACCGAAGCGCCGACCGACGCCGCGCGGCGGTACTGCACCCAGGTCGCCGACGGGGGAGGACGATGCCAGCTCGTTGAAGTACCAGGTGCGAGCCATCGCAGCGAGAACTGGTTGCCGGGGCAGTGGAGCTACAAGCGCACGATCGTCGAGTGGCTCTCGGCGCTCGCTCCGAGCGGGACCCCGGCGCACCGCCCTCGCGCCGGTGCGGTGCTCAAGAACATTCTCTACAGCCCGAGCGCCGGGCTCAGCCTTGATGCGTTCCTTCCGCGATCCGACACGCCGGTGGCGGCCGTCATTGTCGTGCACGGCGGCGGTTGGGAAGCCGGCGACAAAGTCACCTACGTCACGCCGCTCTTCGAACCCCTGTCGCGCGCCGGCCTGGCCTGGTTCTCGATCGACTACCGTCTCTCGCCTGCCTTCACGCACGAGGAGCAACTCGACGACGTGCGCCAGGCCATCCGGTTCGTGCGCGCGGAGCACACGCGTTTCAACATCGATCCGGCGCGCATCGTCCTTGTCGGGGAATCGGCCAGCGGTCAGATGGTGACGCAGGTGGCTGCGGAGGACGGCTCGCTCGCAGGTGTCGTGTCCTTCTACGGCGTCTACGACTTCGAGGCCATGGTGACCGACGCGTCGCCACGGTCGCTGCTCGTCCGGCTGTTTCGACGCACGGTGCTGGACGACGACTCGCGCGCGGAGCTACGACGGTATTCGCCGTTGCACCGGGCGCATAAGGGCATGCCGCCAGTGCTGATGGTGAACGGCACCGGAGAGCGATTGTGGACGCAGGCTCAGGCCTTCGCGCGGCGATTGACCGAACTGGGGGTCCGGCACGAGACGATCGCCCTCGAAGGCGCCCCGCACGGGATGGAGAACTGGGAGGGGCATCCTGAATGGATGTTCTACAAACGCCGCGTCATCGACTGGATCCATCACGTCGCACGTCCACTATCGGCTCACGCGCGGTGAGTGACACGGCCAAGCATCAGACCGAGCAGATTGGCAAAGCTGCCTCCGGCGAAACGCCGTCTCCACCGCTGGTATCGATGTCCCTGGCGGGCGGCGATGTGAGCATCCCATCTCGCATGAAAGAGCTTGCCGTTGCGGAGGGCGTTGGCCTTGAGTCGTTCGGACGGCGTCTTCGACATGGTGGAGCTGAGCAAGTGGACATAGGCCCCTTCGCGTTCGTACCCGTGCGTGGCGACCTTCCATCCTCCTTCCCGTAAACGGAAGCACAAATCCGCTTCGTCCCATTCTGTCGGAACGAACGCCGGGTCGAGCGCGCCCACCGTGTCCAGGCATTCCCGTCGAACGACCCAGGGCCGCACGACGATGTCCACCTCGGAGAAGCACAGCCAGTTCAAGGGTGCCGTCCCGATGGTGCTCTCGAGCCGGTCCCACTGCAGGAGCTCTTCCCACGTGCTGATCGCACCCTCCACCGGATGGCACATCAGCCCTCGGCTCAGCGAGATCAATCCGATCTCCGGATGGGCACGAAGAGAGCACGCGAGCTCAGGGAGCAGCCAATTCGCGCGAAGGTGCATGTCGTCATGCCAGACCAGCAGGAACTGTCCGCGAGCTTCGCGGAACCCGCGATTGTCGCAGTTCAGTTCATGCACGTCCTCCTCGTGGAACCAGCGCAGGTGCCGCTGTCCCCACGGCGTGTCAGCCTGGGCGCGCAGGAAATCGGCGGTGCCGTCCTTGCAGCCGTCTTCGATGACCAGGAGCTCGACCGACGCGCCGTCGGCGTGCTGCTGCCAGCCGGCGAGGCACTGCTTCAAAACCTCGACGTTATCGTGCGTCGGAATGACAACGGAGAAGAGAGGAGGGGGTGAGCTCATTGTGCAGGATTGCGTCTGGTTGGGCGGGCACACATCGTTGAATGGCCAACGCGTAGACTATAGACGAAGTCGCGGCACCCAGGCAGCCGCAGGTTTGGCGCTCCTGACAGGAGAACGTTTTTGGCTATCAAGTCTTTTCTACGCGCCACGTGCGTCGTCGTCACCGGGCTGACCGCCTTCGCGGCGACGTCGGGGCCCCCGGTATCGGCGACTGACTACACGCGCTATCACACCTACGAACAACTGTCCGGCGCGCTTCGCGATCTTGCGAAAGCGCATCCGAATCTGACAAAGATCGTCGAGGTCGCGAAGACGCGCGAGGGGCGCTCCGTCTGGGCGATCGAGATCGCCAATGCATCGGGGACACCCGTGGCCGAGCGTCCGGCACTGCTGATCGCGGCGAACTTCGAAGGGGACCAGGTCATCGGCAGCGAGATCGCGCTCTTCGTTGCCGAGTCGCTGCTCGCCGGCTACGCGACCTCGCCAGCCATCAAGCAGCGCCTCGACTCGCATGTCTTTTACATCGTTCCGCGCATGAACCCGGATGGCGCCGAAGCGATGTTCGGCGCGGTGAAGGAGGCGCAGAAGACCAACACCGCACAGTTCGACAACGACAACGACGGGCGGCTGGACGAAGACGGACCCGAGGATCTGAACAAGGACGGCTTCATCTCGGTGATGCGCGTGAAAGACCCGAAGGGCCCATACATGGTTCACCCGGACGACCCGCGGCTGATGCGCCGTGCGGATGCGGCGAAGGGGGAAGCCGGCGGCTACGCCATCTACTGGGAAGGGATTGACAACGACCACGACGGCTTCTACGGCGAAGACCCGCCAGGCGGCGTCGATCTCAATCGTAACTTCCAGCATCAGTATCCCTATTACACGCCCGACGCCGGCCCGCACATGGTCAGCGAACCGGAGTCGCGCGGGTTGGTGGATTACGCCCTCGCCAGGCGGAACATCGCCGCAATCCTGACGTTCGGTGAGAGCGACAACCTGATTGCGCCGCCGACGCGCACCGGCGCGCTCGCCCCGGCGTCGGTCGTGGATCTCATCGCCTTTGCGAATCAGAGTGTCGAAGGTGCGCGGCAGGTCGGGCGATTCTCATCAGGCCAGCAGCCGTTGTTCTTCTTCGGCGGACGCGGGGGCGGCGGCGACGAGGGGGCAGCCGGCGGTGGACGCGGAACGGGGCAGCCGCGCCCGACGCCTCCGGCGACCACTGTCGCGCTGACCGACGTTGAGTATTTCCGCACGGTCAGCGATCGGTATCGGCAGATCACGGGCATCCGGACCGCACCCGCCACCAGAATGCCCGGAGGCGCGTTCTTCGAGTACGGCTACTACCAGTTCGGTGTCCCGTCATTCTCGACGCCGGGATGGGGCACTCAGATGACCGCAGTGCCAAGTGCTGGAGTGCCAGGTGCTGGAGTGCCGGCAGCCGGCATGCCGGGCGCTGGGATGGCTGGCGCTGGGACGCCGGGTGCGCCGTTGGCCGGGGGCGGCCGGGGTGCGGGGGGTACGGAAGGTGCGGGGGCCGGACAGGCGGCCGACACCGGCACCGCGGCGTTCGACCTCCGTCTCCTGCGCGCGATGGATGCCGACAAGACCGACGGCTTCCTCGCCTGGTCGGTCTTCACGCATCCGACGCTCGGGCATGTGGAGATCGGCGGCTTCCGTCCGTACGCGCTCAGCAACCCGTCCGCGGCGAAAATCGTGGAACTGGGAAAGTCGCACACCGAATTCGTGACATACCTCTCGTCCTTGTTTCCGAAGGTGGCGATTGCCGCGACGAGCGTGACCAGCCTCGGCGGCGGTCTCTACCGCGTGAAGGCAGAGGTCGAGAACGGCGGCTTCCTGCCGACGGCGACGGCGCAGGCCGTGCGCGCGCGGTCCGTGAAGCCGACGATGGTGCAGATCGGGGTGGATCCGGACGACATCGTGTCGGGAGCGCCCAAGACGAATTTCTTCCCGATGCTCGCGGGCACGGGTCGCCGTCAGTCCTACGAATGGATCATCAAGGGAAAACCCGGCTCCACAGTGTCGCTCAAGGCGGTCGCTCAAAAGGGTGGCTCCGCAACGACGACGGTCATCCTGAAGTAGCGCGAGGCATCCACATGATCCACACACACTCCCTCACCGCCAGACTCGCGCTCGCAGCGGCGTTGCTGGCTGCGCCGGCCACGATCGGCGCCCGCCAGCAGCCCACGGCCACGCAACCGGCTTCCGGTTCTGATCCGCAGTTCAAAGTGCGCCTGGACTTCAATCGCTGGCACGACGTCGCCGAGTTGAAGTCGGATTTCGACAAGCTCGCCAGGGCGTGGCCGAAGCTCCTCAAGATGTCCTCCCTCGGCAAGAGCCACGGCGGACGCGACATCATCCTGATGACGATCAACAACCCCGACACGGGTCTGGAGATGGGGAAGCCCGCGATGTATATCGAGGCCAACGTCCACGGGAACGAGATCCAGGGATCGGAAGTCTCGCTGTACACGGTCTGGTATCTGATGGAGAACTACGGCCGCATCGACCAGATCACGAAGCTCGTGAACGAGCGCGTCTTCTACGTCGTGCCGACCGTGAATCCCGACGGGCGCGATCATTTTCTGAAGGGGTCCGGCGGCGGCGCGCGAACAGGCCACGTCCCCCTTGATGACGACAACGACGGCAGGGCCGACGAGGATGGGGATGACGACCTGAACGCCAACGGCGTCATCGAACAGATCCGCAAGCACGTGCCGGGACAGGGCAACCTCCGGAAGAACGCGCAGGATCCGCGCATTCTCGAACCGGCGCCCGCGGGCCAGATGGGCGACTACGTGATCCTCGGGAGCGAGGGGATCGACAATGACGACGACGGCCGTGTGAACGAGGATCCTGTCGGCGGGTACGACGGTAACCGGAACTGGGCGCCCAACTGGCAGCCGAATTACATCCAGGGGGGCGCGATGGACTATCCGTTCCAGCTGCCGGAAGCCAGGGCGGTCAACGACTTCCTGATGGCGCACCCCAATATCGCCGGCGTGCAGTCGTACCACAACAACGGCGGCATGATCCTGCGCGGCCCTGGCGCCGAATGGCAGGGAGAGTATCCGCGCGCCGACGTTGCGGTCTACGACGAGCTCGGCCGCCAGGGGGAGCGGATGCTGCCCTACTACAAATACATGGTGATCTGGAGCGGCCTCTACACGGTCCATGGCGGCTTCATCGACTGGACGAACGATGGCCTCGGCATGCTGTCGTTCTCGAACGAGCTCTGGAACGGCAATCAGTACTTCAACAGCCCCGATCTGCAGACACAGCAGCGGGATCCGAACAGCCCGGTCAACCCCCGCGTGGCGCAGTATTTCTTCGATGACTTCCTGGAGTTCGGCGGCGAGTACGTCGAATGGAAGGCGTTCGACCATCCACAGTTCGGACCGGTGGAGATGGGCGGATGGAAGAAGACCGTGGGCCGCGTGCCGCCGCGCTTCATGAACGAAGAGCTCAGCCACCGGAACATGGCCTTCTCGCTCTACCAGGCTGACCAGATGCCGCAGATGAAGGGTGGCGAGACGAAAGCCGAGGCGATCGGCGGCGGCGTGTACCGCGTCCGCGTCGATTTCACCAATGCGAAGCTCACCCCGACGATCATGGCCAAGGCGGCCGAGAATAATGTCGTCCGGCCAGACCTGCTGACCGCCGAGGGGCGTGGCATGGAGGTGCTGTCGGCCGGATGGGTGCCGAACAAGTTCCGGCCAGGTGCGACGGAGCTGATCGACCAGCGGGACCTGACGCGCATCCTGCTGCGCACGGGCCAGGCCGGGCGCACGACGCGCACGATCGAATACCTCGTGCGGGGAACCGGCGACCTGACGGTCACCTACGACAGCGTGAAGGGGGGCAAGGCGGTCGTGAAGGTGGCGGTCAAGTAGGCGCTGGGGACCTGCGGACCCTCTAGGGCTCGTCCCCAGACGATTCTGTGGCCCTCTGTGACTCTGTGGTGGGATTCGCAGATCGGCAGACTCACCACAGAGCCCCAGAGATCCACAGATCACTCCTGGATTCTCTAATGACCTACGGACAGCCGCCGCATCTCGACCGGCGAACCGGTGGGCTCGAACCACGTCACGCCCTCCGCGACGAGGTCGAACTTCAGCGTGTACTCCCCTGCATCCGCCGGTGCCTCGAAGTGCGAACCGACGCTGCTGGCGCTGCCGGGAGGCACGTCGGCGTCGAAATCGCTGCGGGCGTAATCGCGCGCGATGACGCGGCCAGACGAGTCGAGCAGCTGGATGCCGACGCGCACGTGGCCCGATGCGGCCCCGCCGAGAGCCGGGCGTGCCGACCACGTGGCGCTGCCGACGTTCTCGATCGACAACGCTGCGGCGACCCGCTCACCCGGACGCACGCGTGCCGGGCAGGTGTCGACGCGAATGGCGGCGCGATAGGGGGGGCCTGTCCGTCGAGTCCGCGGGGACCTGGCGGCGAGGATGAAGGGGTGCTCTTCGACCGGCTGCTGAAACAGCCGGACGAGACGCATCGCGAACGCCTCTTCGAACAGCACCGACTGTTTGCCCGCACCGGAAAACTCCAGCATCGCCCGCCACATTTTTTCCGCGGCACGCAGCGGACGCTTCGTTCTCGGCAGGCGCCTCCAGGCGCGCCATTCGTCCAGTGAGAGATCGAAATCGGGGATGACGTACGCGATCGGGCAGACCCGGACGTCGACAAAGCCGGCGGCGAGGCATGTTTCGATGAAGGGCTCGATAAGGACTTCCTGCTCGAGGACGCCGAAGTCGCGCGTGGCGGCCAGGGACGCCGGCATCCCGGCGTGGCCGGCGCCGGGCTCCGAAAACACCGCGACCCCCTTCGGGGACAGCACGCGCGCGATCTCAGAGACCGCCGCACTCATGCTGGGAACGTGGTGCAGCGCGTTGAGGCAGATGGCCTTGTCGAAGACGCCGTCCAGGAAGGGAAGTTTCTCGAGGTCGGCGGCCGCGGCGCGTATGGGCGTTCGCGTCTCCCGCTGCCGGCAGACGCGCAGCATCTCGAGCGAGATATCGATGGCGATGGATTTGCGATTCAGGCGCTGGAGGAGATCGGAGCACCATCCTCCCCCGGCGCCGAGGTCGGCGATGAGGTCGCCCCGTTCCGGTTCGAGGAGTCGAAGCGCAACGGCGAAGTCGTGGAGCAGCTCGATGCTGTCGTCCAGCGTGTCGTCGCCCTGGGGAGAAAATGGCTTCTCCAGCTCCCACGCGTTCCCACCTGTTCGTCCGAGGTAGGTTTTTTCAGCCTGCTTGGAGTCCGCCGTCACGCGGCATTATGGCCCGGCTCCTCGGTCCTTTCCACCTCGATCGTGCTCTCCACCTTGATCGTGCAGTCCTTGAGCAGCGCCACGAGTGCGCCGATGGCCGCCGCCACCGGGGCGATGACAGCCCCGATCACGCCTGCCGTCAGCGGGAACTCTGCCACGGTCTTCCCGTCGTGCTCGATGACGACGCGGCGAACGTTGCCTTTCCGGATCAGGTCGTTGAGCTTCTCGTTGAGGTGGGCGCTCTCGGCCTTGAACGTGTCCCAGCAGGTCTTGTCACTCATGCGTGTAAATACGTGCCACGGTTCAACACGGTTCAACACGGGTCAAGCCGTGCCACGGTGCAACACGGTTCAACGCGGTTCAACGCGGGTCAAGAAGTGCCACAGTTCAACACGGTTCAACACGGGTCAGACGTGCCACGGTGCGACACGGTTCAACACGGGTCAAGACGCGCCTCGGTGCAACACGGTTCAACAGGGTTCAAGACCGTGCAACACGGTTCAACACGGCTCAAGACGGTGCAACACGGTTCACGGCCGCCGTGTCACCCGGGGCGATTTCTCCGGCTTCAGCTCCACCCACGTATCGGCCCACCGTTCGATGGCGTGAATAGCTGCGGCAAGCTCCCGCCCCTTCTTCGACAACGCGTATTCGACTTTCACGGGCGTCTCCGGAATCACGGACCGCTCGACAATGCCCTCCCGCTCCAGTTCCTGCAGGCGTTCGCTCAGCATGCGATCGGTGATCTCCGGTATCGCGGCGCGAAGGGTGGCAAAGCGGTACGAAGACTTGAGCAGTACGAAGATGATGGCGCCGGTCCAGCGGCGGCCGATGAGCTCGCTCGCGTGATGGAACTTGCTGCAGAGCGACGGAGTGGTCTCGCGCGCGGCCATGGATACAGAGTACACCCTCGGTCACGCCAGGCATAGTAACTACTTGACATATAGTTGCTATACTAAATATAGTAAGAGGCTGGAGGTTGAGAATGCTCAAGAAACTGATGCGAACGAGCGATGACTACGGCGTCGCCGTGGTGCGTGTGGCACTGGGGCTCGTGATGTTGCCGCATGGAGCGCAAAAAGTGTTCGGGTGGTTCGGCGGGCACGGTTTCAACGCCACCCATGGAGGCGTTCACGGGCCAGATGGGCATCCCCGCGCCGTTCGCGGTGCTGGCCATTGCCGCGGAGTTCCTCGGCGGCCTCGGGCTCATTGTCGGGCTGCTCGGGCGCGTGGCCGCGTTGGGCGTCTTCAGCGTGATGGTCGTCGCCGCGCTGCAGTTCCACCTGGCGATGGGGTTTTTCATGAACTGGTCAGGCACGCAGAAAGGTGAAGGGTTCGAGTACCACATCCTCGCGGCCGGGATGGCGCTGGCGGTGATGATCAAGGGGTCCGGCGCGCTGTCGCTCGACCTCCTGCTGGCACGCCGATGATGGGATCCGGCAAGCCATCACCACGGTGGCATCGTCTCCTCCGTGAGAAGATGAGGTATGCCCACCTCAGCACGTGATAACTCCGACCTCTCAGCATTCGCCGCGCTCGGCCTCGCCGACGCCCTCGTCAAAGCGGTCGCCTCCCTCGGCTATGAAGAGCCCACCCCGGTGCAGCGCGAGACGATCCCGGTCATTCTGTCGGGCAGCGACCTTCTCGCCCAGGCGGCGACCGGCACCGGCAAGACCGCGGCGTTTGCGCTGCCGATGATTCACCGTCTGTCAGATGATGCCGATGCGGGTGCGGGCAAGAAAGGCGGCCGCCGGCGCACAAGGGGCCTCGTACTCGTGCCGACTCGCGAACTGGCGATGCAGGTCGCGGAGGCCACCCACAAGTACGCTCGCGGCAGCGGCCTCAGCGTCGTGCCGGTCTACGGGGGCGCGCCCATGATGCAGCAGATCCGCGCACTGGACCGGGGCGCCGACATCGTGGTCGGCACGCCGGGGAGGGTGCTCGACCACATCAGGCGAAATTCGCTGACACTCGACGCCGTTCGCGTGCTCGTACTGGACGAGGCCGACGAGATGCTCGACATGGGGTTTGCCGAAGACATCGACACCATCCTCGAGGCGACTCCCAAGGAACGGCAGACAGCGCTCTTCTCGGCGACGATGCCACCCCGTCTGCGGACGATCGCGGAGCGGCACCTCGACTCGCCGAAGCGGATCATGATCGCGCGCGAGAAGACGGCAGCCGGCAAGATCCCGCGCGTGCGGCAGGTGGCCTACGTTGTGCCGCGCGCCCACAAGACCGCGGCGCTGCAGCGCGTCCTCGACATGGAAAGCCCGACGTCGGCCCTGGTCTTCTGCCGCACCCGCCTCGAGGTGGACACGCTCGTCGAAACGCTCAACGCGCACGGCTATCGCGCGGAGGCCATCCACGGCGGCATGGTGCAGCGGCAGCGTGAAGCGGTGATGGCGCGCTTCCGCTCCGCGAAGGCGGACCTGCTGATTGCCACCGATGTCGCGGCCCGAGGCCTCGACATCCAGCAACTCTCGCACGTCTTCAACTACGACGTGCCGTCGGCGCCAGACGCCTACATCCACCGCATCGGCCGCACCGGTCGCGCCGGGCGCGAAGGGGTCGCGATCACGCTGGCGGAGCCGCGCGAAAGCCGCCTGCTGCGCAGCATCGAGGCGGCGACGAAACAGAAGATCGAGATGGCCACCGTACCCACGGTCGCGGACCTCCGCGCCAAGCGGCTCGAGCTGACGCTGGCCTCGATCCGCGAGAAGATCGTCGAGGGGAATCTCGATGACGTCCGGGTGGTGGTGCAGACGCTGGCGACGGAGTTCGACCTTGCGGATGTGGCCGCGGCGGCCGTCAAGCTCGTGCACGCCCAGAGGAGTGCCGGCGAGGAGGCCGACGAGCGTGACCTGCCCGTCGCGTCGTCCCGGGACGAGCGTCCGCGCGGACCGGCCCGGGAGAGCCGTTTCAACCGGGACGACCGGCCGTCACGCGACGAACGCCCCGGAAGCGAGGACCGGCCATCGCGGGGAGCCGGGGCTGTCCGTCCGAAGGCAGAGGGGACGACGAGGATCTTCATCGGCGCTGGTCGCGAGGCCGGTATCCGTCCGGCGGACCTGGTAGGGGCGATCACCAACGAGGCGGGCATCTCGTCCCGCGACGTGGGCATCGTCCAGATCGCGGACCGGTTTTCCGTCGTCGAGGTGCCCGCGGCGGCCGCGGAGGAGGTGATCGAAGCGATGCGTAAGACATCGCTTCGCGGACAGCGCGTATCGGTCAGACGCGACCGGGACGATTAAAACAATCGACACAATCGACACAATCGGCTTATCGACTAATCGACTAATCGACTTATCGATGTGCCGATAGGTCGATAAGTCGATAGGCCGATAAGTCGATAAATCGATTATTTGATTTCGAGCGCGCTGCCGAGCGTCGCGGGGCGCGGGCGGTTGGACAGCCACACATTGCGATAGATCGTGCCGGGGATGCTGGCCGATTCGGTGCCGCTGCGTCCCAGCGGCGCTCCGAGATAGGCGACGTGCGGGTTGGGCGAGTAGGTTCCCCGTGGCGCCGGCAGCCCGAAGTTGTACAGAGTGTTCCCCCCGAGCCCGTTTTCGATCATCGTCAGGTTGACGCTCGAACCCCAGGTGAACTTCCAGTGGTACGTGGTCGAGGGGTTGAGCAGGAAGACGGACGCGTTACGCTTTGCCGTGTCCGGCTCGTATCGGACGCTGAGATCGTCGGCGTTGCCGTAGATCACTCGCCACTGGATGGCGTTCGGCGGGAACCCCGCCGTGCCGCGGTACTGAATGTCGATGCGGTAACGGTTCGTGATGAAGTCGGTGTCCCCTTCCTGCATCCCGAACACCTTCGCCTTGTCCCCCGGTCCGTTCGCGCGGAGCCCTTCGACATCCATCGAGAACTCGCCGGCGGTAATGGTCTGGGGGAGGCGGTAGCGCACGAAGCTCAGGCCGTTGTCGAGCCTCAGCCCCTTGCCGGCGATGAAGGTGGTCGAGCCGACCCGTTCGCCGACGGTTTCGCCGTGCACCAGCGGATCGTAGAGCTCCCCGGCGCGAAGGAAGCCTACGAGCTTCGTGCGGAACCGCGCGGGCTCCGACCACGGCCCGTTGACCGTGCCCTGGACCGCGCGCGCGCGCCAGAAAAAGACGGTCGTCGGCTGCAAATCGGTGGACGGCGTGAAACTCGTCGTGCCGCCGGAGCCTTCGGCGATGCCCCCCTGGCTGATCGTGGCCGCGAAACCGGTGATGTTTGAGGTTAAGGCCGAGGTGAACGCGGTGGTGTCCGAGATCTGGAACTCATACGTTCTCGTGCCCACGACGGTGGAGGTCGCGTTCCGCACCGTCAGCGTCGGGCGCAGCGTGTCGAGCTGTTGATTGGCGGACGGCGTCTCGGGCGCCGGCGCGGTGAGTGTC
Source organism: Vicinamibacterales bacterium (assembly GCA_035575695.1). Classification (GTDB taxonomy): domain Bacteria; phylum Acidobacteriota; class Vicinamibacteria; order Vicinamibacterales; family 2-12-FULL-66-21; genus JACDCA01. Next base: position 14,225 of record DATLXP010000024.1, on the reverse strand, counting down.
GCGACCGGCGTGGGCGTGGGCGTGGGCGTGGGAGGCGTCGTAGGGGACTTGCTGTCGCTTCCGCACGCGGCGGAAATGGCCAACGCGGCCAGGGCGATTGCGAACGTACCTTTTCTCAAGATGTGATCCTCCCGATTTCGATATTCAATTTTTCGCACGAGCCTTGCGGGGTTTGCCCCGGTGCGCCTCGAGCACGATGATGTTCCGCTGCAGGAGCGTGACGTCGTTCGAGCGGCGTGCGGACCGCAGGATCCCGGCCAGGGCCTCGAATACGGCGTGGTCGCTCGTCGACAGGCGATGATCGTCGACCGCGTCTTCGATCAGGAGTTCCAGCTCGGCGATCGTCATGGCCTGGCGAAACGAGATCAGGGCGCGCCCATCTGGCAGCGGCACGAACTCGATGCCCGTTCGCTCCGCGAGCGCCCGGGTCGGGGTGACGACGATGACGGCGTGATTGCCGAAGCGGCTCAATTCAGCTGCGGGTTTCGGCGTCATCCCGAGTGTCGGCTGCGTGAGCTGCACGATCGCGCGACTCAGGTCCGAATCGACGGCGCCGAGCGCCGCGATCACGTGTTCAGGGAGCGTCAGGGTGACGGCGCGGGACGGAGCGGAAAATTTTCGCGGTCGACCCCGCCGCGGTTCCAGAGCTTCCATTCGATATTTCTATGAATATCACTGATGTGAGCACATTTTCACATTAAAAAGACCTCATCCGCTCACGAATGCGATTCCCGAGGCGTGTCGGGCCAGCGATACTGCACGCCTCGACGGATGACCTCGAGATCGTTGTGGGCGTTCACGCCGTAGACATGCCGAAGCCGTCCGTGGATCGTGCGGTCCTCGATGCAGACCACGCGATAGGCCCCAGACTCCGTGATGAGGACCGTGCCCGCGTCCCACCCAGCCTTGATCCGGCTCGAGACGATCACGAACTCGACGTCCGGGAGACCCAGGTGGGAACCACGAGCGACGCGGTCGGGCACGGCCTCCCCTTCGAGGAGTGCGCGGTTGTCGATCTCGCCGCGTCGCGCGACGGCTCCCGCAACGCTGTGGATCCCGGCGTCGACGACCGTCAGAAAGGCATCCCCGTGAGGGTCGTCGAAGTGCGCACCGACCGTGCGTACCAACCCCGTGATCGACAGGTACATCGTGGCCCAGCCCTGCGGCGTCAGCAGCAGGAACGTAAACAGCGAGAGGGCTGATAGCGCCCCCATCATGTTGCGCGTGATGCTGCTGTGCTCGACCCCCCGCACGAGGGCGGCGTTGTTCAAGGAAATCTGCTCGGTGATGTGATGGAGGAAACCGGGGATGCCGATGAGCATGTCAGCGAGCAGCGTCAGCAGGGCGGCCGCCATGGCGCACCATGATGCGGGAACGTACCTGTCGAGCATGGGCCAGTACCGTCGCGGCAGCATCGCCGCTGCAATCCCCAGCACGGCGCTCGCCATTCCCCAGAGCGCTCCGAGCACGCCCGACAGCATTCTCACGATCCGTGGGCCATTCGCATTTGATCCCGGTTCATCCCGCGGCCTATCATGCGCGCATCCGGAGGATAAACGATGAATCCGATTCTGGCGGCCGGTCTGTTGATCGGCGTGCTGTGTGGCGTGTGGACGTTCGTAATGGGCTTTACCGGCTGGTACAAGGACCCGGTGATGCTCAATGCGTTTTTCCTCGTGATCGTGATCGAGATCGCCGGGTTGATCTGGGGCCTCCGACAGACGGCAGCGCAGGGGCGGACGTACAGCGGCCAGGTGGTTGCCGGAACGATGATGTCGATCGTCGCCGGCCTGGTGATCATCGGCGCCTCGCTCCTCTTCACGACGGTCGCCTACCCCGACTACTTCAACGAGCTCAACGCCGCGCAGCGCCAGATGATGCAGCAGGCGGGGAAGACGGACGCCGAGATTACGGCGGCGATCGACGGGGCCGCCGACATGCAGACCCCGATGGCCAACGCCCTCGCCGGGTTCTTCGGGACGTTCGTCACCGGTGTCGTCGCATCGGCGATCATCGGGATCTGGATCCGCGCAAGGATGCCTGGAAAGATCTAGAAAGGGTCGTCCTCAGGACGGGTGCGCCGGCGTCCCTCCGGCCAGACGCGAAACGCCTGCACGCCACCGGCGACACGGTAACGCTCGATGCGCCGCCGCCCGTCGCCGTCACTCAGCCACTGGGCGAGTGCGGCGGCACTTGTGGCGTGGGGGGCGGCCGGGTCGAATATCACCGCATAGGTATTGAGCAGCAGGGTCCCGCCTTCGAACCGCACCATCAGGTCGAGACTCGACGCGAGTTGGGCATACGTGGCGCGATCAGAGAGCGCGTAGGCGCCAGTTTCGCTGGCCACGCGCAGTGTGCTGCCCATGCCGGCCCCCGCCGCGATGAGGCGCCCCGGCGTCGGCGTGACGCCGGCGCGCGCCCACAACTGCTGCTCGCGCTCATGCGTTCCCGACTGGTCTCCTCGAGAGATGAACCGGGACGGACTGCCGGCGATCCTCCGCATGGCATCGATCACGTTCGTGGCACCAGCGACCTTCGCGGGGTCGTCCACCGGGCCGACCAGCACAAAGTCGTTGAACATGAGTTTTCGGTACGTCCACCGGGGGTGATCGCGCAGGGCCGCGTGCTCCGCGACCGGCGAATGCGAGATCACCAGGTCCGCGTGTCCGTCGGCGAGCATCTTGAGCGCCAGGCCGCTGCCGATCAGCAGGGGCCGAACGTCGACACGAGCCGACTCACCGTATGCCGGGAGCAGTGCGTCGAGCAGCCCGGAGTTTCCGACGCTCGTCGTCGTCGCGAGCGTCAGCGCGCCGCGGGTCGCCGGCCCGGCGCCGCAGCCCCGGCCAGTGCAGGCCGACGCCAGCACGATCGCCACGGCGATGGATAATCGAATCAATCTCGTCATCGTCTCATGGCACCATCGGTTGATCGGCCGATAAGCCGATAAGCCGGGTCAGCCTTCGGACCGCTGGCGGAAACTGACACGGGGCCGGTACAATCGGACGCATGGGTGCCGCGGCTCGGTCTGTCTCGTTCGCGGTACTGTTCTGCGTCGGGCTCGCGGGGCAGGGGCCGCCCCCTGTCAGTGCCGTGCCCCCTTCGCCCCCCTTCGACCAGTGGCTTGCCGAACTTCGAATCGAGGCGGAGTCCCGGGGGTTGCCGTCGGCGCTGCTCGACCGGGCGTTTGCCGGGATTCAGCCGGTCGAGCAGATTCTCGAGCGCGACCGGACGCAGGCCGAGTTCACGCTGGACCTCGAGCAGTATCTCAAGCGGCGCCTGACACGCCCCACCGTGCGCACGGCGCAACAGATGCACGCGAAGCACCGCGTCGTGCTCGGTCAGATCGAAAAGCAGTACGGAGTCCCGTCGCGCGTGCTGGTGTCGGTGTGGGGCCTGGAGTCGAACTTCGGACGGTTCGCCGGAGTGCGCCCGACGATACCGGCGCTCGTCACCCTGGCGTACGATCCCCGTCGGGGGGCGATGTTTCGCAGCGAGCTGTTCAGCGCCCTGGAGATCGTGAATCGGGGTGACATCGAACTCGAGAATCTCAAGGGATCATGGGCTGGGGCGCTCGGACAGCCGCAGTTCATGCCCTCCAGCTATCTGCAGTTCGCGCAGGACTTCGACGGCGACGGCAGGAAGGACATCTGGGCCTCCACACCCGATGTGTTTGCCTCGGTGGCGAATTACCTGCAGCAGCACGGCTGGAAGGCCGGTGCGCGGTGGGGACGTGAAGTGCGCATCCCCAAGGCCCGCGAAGAGGCTGCGCGGGACCTTCCCCGGCGAGACACCGGTTGCCGGGCGCGGCGGGAGATGACCGACGCCAGGCCGCTCGCCGAGTGGCGGACATTCGGCTTGCGGACGCACGGCGGGGCGCCCCTTCCGGTGGCCGATCTGAAGGCATCTCTCGTCATGGCCGGAAAGCGGAGCTTTCTCGTGTACGACAATTACGACGCCCTCCTCGGGTACAACTGCGCCCACAGCTACGCGCTCAGCGTCGCACTCCTCTCAGACATGGTCGACTGATGTCCGCGGCGACGTTCTTGCGTCTGCCCCACCCATGAGCAGCAAGAAGGACACATCCGAATATTCTTCAACCAAGGCGCCCGAAACCCGGCCGGCGGCGGAGGAGCGGGATGGTAATCGTGCATCCACATTGATCCCCGGCGGGGCACATGGGTCCCCCTCCTCTCAAGGTATGGCTGGGCTGGACCGCGACACGGGGCGCCCCGAGACCAAATAGGGCTGGTTCTATACTGGTCATCGCTCCGTGGTTCCTGCGTTCATCAAGAGTCCCCGTCAGGCTGCGATGGCGGCGGTCATCGCCACGTCACTCGCCGTGTGCTCGGCGGTGGAGCACCTGCCCGTCCTCACGGTCGGGGATGCATCCAGATTCGCGGCACGCGGCGGCGACATCGGTTTCGTGCTCAAGGAGCGCCGGTGATTCGCGGGTTCCGAACGCTGGCGATCCGCCACAAGCTGATCACGATGATCATGGCGACGAGCGTCGCGGTGATGCTCCTGGCCAGCGCCGGCTATCTCTGGGGCGATTACTATGCGGAGCGCAGCCATCTGCGCGACGAGATTGCGGGGCAGGCACAATTTCTCAGCGAGAACGTCGCCGCGCCCCTGCGCGTCAACGACCCTGAGGCCGCCACTGCAACGCTGCGGTCGCTGGCCTCATCCCCACACCTGCGCGCGGCGTGCCTGTACGAGCCGGGGGGACGGCTCTTTGCCAGTTATGTCCGCCCCGGCATCCGGCCGTGCGACCCGACGCCGAGCGCCGACGGCCTCAACCTCACCTCGAGCCGCATCGGCATGGCGATCGCGTGCATGCTCGACGGCCGGCGCGTCGGCACGTTGACGATCCGGGGAGATATGGCGGCGCTCCACCGTCGGTCCCGGGAGCAGGTGGCGCTGGTGCTGTCGTTGCTGCTGCTGACGCTCGGCGTCGCCACACTGATGTCGGCCCGGCTCCAGGCGCTCGTGTCCGATCCGATCCTCGCATTGTCACGCACGGCTTCGGCCGTGTCGTCGGGCGGCGACTATTCCATTCGCGCCGCGCGCACCAGTCAGGACGAGCTCGGTACCCTCGTCGATGCGTTTAACGGGATGCTGGATCGCATCGAGCAACGCGAGGACGAGCTGTCGAAGACCAACCAGGAGTTGCGACTCGAGGTCCTCGAGCGCAGGAAAGCCGAGCACGAGCGCGCGCAAATGCTCGTGCGCGAACGCGAAGCGAATCAGCTCAAGGACGAATTCCTGGCCACGCTGTCTCACGAGTTGAGAACGCCGCTCAATGCGATCCTCGGCTGGACGAAGCTGCTGCGATCGAATGTGGTGCCGCCAGCGGCACACGATCGCGCACTCGAAAAAGTTGAACGCAATGCGATGGTTCAGGCTCGGCTGGTCGAAGACCTCCTCGAGGTGTCGCGCATCACCACCGGCAAGCTTCGACTCGAGCCCCGCCCTTTCGATCTCGTCACGCTCGCCCACAACGCCCTGGACGCCATCAGACCGACGGCCGAGGCCCGTGGGATCACGATCGAACAGGACTTCTCCGCCGTGTCGCTGCCGACCGGCGGCGATCCGGATCGCCTGCACCAGGTCATCTGGAACCTGCTGTCCAATGCTGTGAAGTTCACCCACTCAGGCGGGACGGTGACCATCGCCCTGCGGCGCCATGGCACTGTCGACGAGCTCGTGGTCTGCGACAACGGCATTGGCATCGAACCGGCCTTTCTGCCGAGCGTCTTCGAAACATTCCGCCAGGCGGATGCCTCGGCCACGCGCGCGCACGGCGGGCTGGGGCTCGGCCTGTCGATCGTGCGCCACATCGTCGAACTGCATGCCGGTACGGTGCGAGCCGCGAGCGCAGGCCCAGGGCAAGGGACGACCCTCACAGTGGAATTGCCGGTCCGCGCCGGTGAGTCGCTGGACATGCTGAGTAGCCGACCGGCAGCGGCCTCCTGACGTGAGGTTGTGCGTCGGTCGGGTCTGAGGTTAGCAGGCCTAGCAGGATGCGTTTTTCAGCATCCTGCTAGGTCTTGAGGACACTCCGGCGGGCGAGCGAGGCAACGACCGCAGCGAGCGTCGACGGTTCCACCGGCTTCGTCACGTGAGCCTGGTAGCCGGCGAGCAGCGCGCGGGCGCGATCGGTGGGAGTGGCAAACGCGGTAAAGGCGGCCGAAGGCAGCAGGCGACCCGGGCCGTCGAGCCCCCGCACGTGCCGAATCAACGAGTACCCGTCCTCACCCGGCATGGCGATGTCGCTGAGGAGCACGTCAGGCACGTGCTTCTCGATCTGCGCCAGCGCCTCGGGTACTCCGTCGGCTTCGTCTACGCGGGCGCCGCAGCGTTCGAGTACCGCGCGAACCAGCGCCCGCGTGTCGGCTTCGTTGTCCACGACGAGCACCGCGATCCCTGCAAGGGAGGGAAACGCGGTCTCCGGGGCCGTCTCGGGATCCGCAGGCGTCATCTCGACCACGCTCACCGGGGCGACCGGCATGCGGACATAGAACACGGCCCCGCAGTTCTCGCCGGCGCTGCTCGCCTCGACGGAGCCCCCGTGCAACTCCGCCACATGGCGGACGATGGACAGTCCAAGGCCGAGGCCCCCGTGCTGGCGGGTGGAGGCGCCGTCCTCCTGACGGAACCGGTCGAAGACGTGCGGGAGGAAGTCCGGAGCGATACCGATGCCGTTGTCCGTGACGCTGATCACCACGGTCGAGCCTTCGCGCCGTGCGTCCACGCGGACGGTTCCCCCCTCCGGCGTGAACTTCACGGCGTTGGTCAGCAGGTTCCAGACCACCTGCTGCATGCGCGTTGGATCGCACAGGATCGCCTCGTGGGGCCCGGTGAGCACGTGCTCGATGTTCACGCGCTTGGCATCAGCCGGTGAGCGTGCGGACTCGAGCGCACGCTCGATGATGTGTCCAACCGGCGTCACCTGGAGGTCGAGGCACAGCTTGCCCGTGATGATCCGCGAGATGTCGAGCAGGTCTTCGATGAGTTGGGCCTGCAGCCTGGTGTTGCGGTCGATGATCTCGACGGCGCGCCGCGCGGTCTCTTCATCGAGCGCGCCGCTCGACAGCAGCCGTGACCAGCCGAGTATGGCATTCAGCGGCGTCCGCAGTTCGTGCGAGAGCGTCGCGAGGAACTCGTCTTTTGTCCGGTTGGCTTCCTGCGCCTCCTGGCGCGCGTGCTGCTCGCGCTCGAGCAGCTCTCGACGCTCGACCTCCGCGCGCTGCATAGCGAGGGCGAAGCGCAGGCTCCCCTCGAGGCGCTCGGCCGTCAGGCTGTTCTTATTGAGGTAGTCGACCGCGCCGGCCTTCATCAGCGCCACCGCGACCTCCTCGTCCCCCTGGCCGGTCAGCGCGATCACCGGTACGGTCGCGCCTTTCGCCCGAAGTTCCGAGAGGACCTCGACCCCGTCGGTGCCCGGGAGGTTGTAGTCCACGAGCACGCAATCGTACGCCTCGGGGCCGATGGCCGCGAGGGCGCCGGCGCGGTCGGAGCGCTCGTCGGCCACGATGTCGAAGCGCGTCTGTTTCAGCAGGCGCTTGACGGCGAGCCGGTCGACGCCATCGTCGTCTACGAGCAGGATCCGAAGGGGGTTGCCCATGGTCAGGGCAGCTCGACCAGCGTCCAGTACTTGTTGAGCGCGGCCATCACTTCGACAAAATTCGTGAACGTGACCGGCTTCAAAAGATATCCGGCGACGTTCAGGTCGTAGGCGTTGATCTTGTCCCGCTCGTCATCGGACGTCGTCAGCACCACGACCGGCGTGTGCTTCAGCACCGGGTCCGCGCGGAGCTCGCGGAGGAATTCGATGCCGTTCATGCGTGGCATGTTCAGGTCGAGCAGGATGATCCGTCGCTCGCGGGGGACCTCACCGGACCTCAGCATCTCGAGGGCGCGGATCCCGTCCTCAGCCACGAACAGCGGATTCGAGATGCGGTTTCTCGCGAATGCCCGCGTGACGTTCATGGCGTCCACCTGATCGTCCTCGACGAGCAGGATGTTCAGTGTCTTGTCAGGCAACACCCAACTCCTCACGGGTCTGCTTCGGCCAGAGGAAGCGGAAGATCGCACCGTCGCCGAGCGCGGACTGGACCCATGCGCGGCCGCCCTGGCCTTCGACGAGCTTCTTAACGAGCGAGAGGCCGATGCCCGTACCTTCCACTTTGTCGCGCGCCTCGAGCGTCTGGAACATGCCCCAGATGCGCTCGTGGTATTCGGGGGCGATCCCGGGCCCATTGTCGCTGACGCGGAATTCGACGAACCGTCCGGCATCGCGAGCGTCGATGTGCACGACGGCGTCGGAGCGCCCCGCATACTTCAAGGCGTTGCCGACCAGGTTGATGAAGATCTGCTGCAGTGGAAGCGGTGCGCTCCGGACCGCAGGCAGTTCGCCGATCAGCACACTGGTGCCAACGGGCACGGCCATGAGGTCGACCACATCCTGCACCAGCTGCCGCATGTCGAGCGTCTCGGACGGCTGCGTGACGCGACCCGCCCGCGAGTATTCCAGGATGCCCTCGATCAGCGCTTCCATCCGGTGCATCCGCGAGCGCAACAACTCGAGCATTTCGCGCGTGTCGGGGCGGAGGTTTCCCGCGGCGTCCAGATCTTCCTCGATCCACTGTGCGAGATTCGCGACGCCACGCAGCGGCGCCCGCAGGTCGTGGGAGGCGGCGTACGCGAACGCGTCGAGTTCAGCATTCGTCCGTTCGAGCGCCTCGGCGAGCTGGCCGAGTTGCTGCGCGCGCGCCTGCAGGGCTTCTTCGCCGCGCTTGCGCTGAATACCGAGCGCGATGCCGTTGGCGACGGTGGCGAGCGCCTGGAGCGCGCTCGCCGACAGCTCGTGACGCGCGAACATGGCCAGCACGCCGACGAGCTCGTCGCCAACCATCAGCGGATATCCTGCAAAGGCCCGCATGCCTTCGCGCCTCGCCCACGCGCGGTCACCGATGCGATCATCGCCGGGCACGTCATTGGTCAGATGCGGCAGGCGCTCCTGGGCGATCAGGCCGATCTTGAACCTGCCAACCGGGACGCGGGCGTGGGGGCCGTCGAGGTGGGTGTACTTCCCAGCGCTCGCCTGGAGCTCGAGCATCTGCTCCGTGTCGTTCAAGGTCCAGATACGGGCGAACGCCGCGTCGAGGTTCTCAACGACCGACCTGGCGCAGGCGTCGAGAATCTCCGGGAGCGCCGTGGACCGCGTCAGCGCCAAACCAACGTCGGCCGTCAGCGTGGCGACGCGGTTCTGCCGCTCGAGCGTTCGCCTGGACTGCACTTCTTCGGTCACGTCGACCGCGTGCGTCATCAGACCGTAGATGACGCCTGACTCGTCGCGCAACGGCTGGAAGACGACGTTGAACAGTCGGTCTGCCTGTCCTGTGGACTCCGCCCGTGCCAACGGGCGTGCCTGGCCCCGCTGCGCGACGCCACTCGTGTACGCGAGGTCCATCAGCGAGATCAGCTCGTGATCCGGATCCGGAAATACGTCCCGGACGAAACGCCCGTGCACCTCATCGCCGCCGACCAGCTCGCGATACATCTCGTTGACCGTTTCGATGACGTGCAGCGGCCCCCGTGTCACGCACATGATGCCCGGCGCCTGCGCCAGGACGCCGCGGAGCTGCGCGTGCTGGAACTGTGTCCGCGCGCTGGCGAACTGGTCACGCAGGAGCGGACGGACGCGGTCGTCGGCACTCCGGCGCGCCGTGATGTCCCGGAACGTCACGACGTACCCGACGAGGCTGTCGCCGCGGTGCAGGGGACGGCCGTCGTACTCGACGGGGAAGCTGGTGCCGTCACGCCGCCAGAAGACATCCGTGCCGTGATGGCAATCGTGCGCGTCACGCGTGGCGGTGGCCATTGGACAGTTGGAGGGCGGGCAGGGAGTGCCATCTGCACGCGTGTGATGCAGGACGTCGTGCGGACGCGTGCCGATCAGTTCGTGCGGCTGGTATCCGAGCATCGTGGCCGCCGCGCGATTCACGAGCACGGTGCGACCCGATGGGTCTACACCATAGACGCCATCCGGAATGGAATCCAGGACCAGCGCCACATCCGCGGCCCGATCGTCAGAAAAGCTACCGTTCAGCGCAGTCGAGACAGACATAGGGCCAGGGTTCTGTAATCCCTCGGTACATAAATGTTACGGATTACAGCCGAACTGTTTCCGGGTCAGCAATTGAGGTGCCACCAGGGCCGGGGTGAATCAGAATCCGATGTGTGCCGCGCGCGTGGTGGCGGGCTCGATGACCGTGACGGCCGCGACGGTCACGATGCCGAGGCCAAGGCAGAGGCCCGTGATCTCGTCGGGCGCACCCGTCCAGGCGAGGCGTGCGGCGGCGCAGAGCATCGACAGCGCGAGCGCAATGTCGAGGGCGGGCAGGAGCGGGAACACGCGGTGCCGATGGTGAGGCAGCATGCCGGGATTGACGTGCGCGGTGAACAGCAGGTTCAGCCTGATGGTGACCGAGATCACCGCGAGCGCGAGGGTCGAGAGGAAGAGCCACGCGCCGTACGGCCGGCCCATCATCGGCCGGATACTCCAGGCCACGGCCGGAAGGGCGGAGAGCACGACCGACGTCGCGCCTTGATGGAACCGCCACCACCAGGCGGCATCCCGCCGATGCGCGGGGACCCCGGCAGGCGGCGGCAGTGCCGATCGCAGGGCCGACAGGAGTTCTGCGGCGGACCTGTACCGCTCTTCCGGCAGCACGTGGAGGCACTGTTTTGCGATGGCCTCGATCTCCGGCGCGGTCCACACACGCGTGCCGACGCCGGTCCCCTCTTCCTGTATCGCCGACATCCTTATTTGCGCCATCACCGCCGCCGAACTCGCGCCGAAGGGATGCTCCCCGGTGGCGAGCTCCGCGGCCAGCACGCCGAACGCGAACACATCGGTCCGTGCGTCGATGATGCCTCCGGAGAGCTGCTCCGGGGCCATGTAACCGGGGGTGCCGACGACCGCGCCCGCTTCCGTCAGGTGAGCGAGCTGCGTGACGCCCGGCTCCGAGTCGCGGCCCGCCATCCGTGCGAGACCGAAGTCGAGGACCTTGACCTGGCCGTCGATGCCGCGGATCACGTTCTCGGGTTTCAAGTCGCGATGCACGATCCCGCGCGCGTGCGCTGCGGCAAGCGCGTCCGCAATGTCGATGAGCGTCGAGCGCAGGCGGTCGGTCGGCAGGGGACCCGACCCCAGTTCCTCGCGCAGCGTATGCCCGCGCACGAGCTCTGACGCGATGTACAGCTCGCCGTCGATTTCTTCGAGCGCGAAGACGGTCGCGATCGCGTGGTGGGAGAGCGACGCGGCGGCGCGCGCCTCGCGCTGCAACCGCATCCGCCTGGCCGGGTCCTGCGTGTAATCCGGGGCCAGCGCCTTGAGCGCCACCTCGCGGCCGAGACGCGTGCCTTCGGCGGCGTAGACGACCCCCATGCCGCCGCGGCCGACTTCATCGAAGATGCGGTACGGGCCGACCGTCCGTCCGCTCAACGTCGCGCCGTCGTCTTCGAACATCAATTCGGGAGCGACCCCCCAGGCGGGGGTCTCGAGGAAGCCCTCCCCGCTGGTATGCGCCGCCAGGAGGGAGAGCACCTCCTCGAGCAGCTCGGCATCGGCGCCCGCTCGCTCGGACAGCCAGGCGCGGCGTAATGCCGGCTCGTTCCCGAGCGCCTCGTGGAACAGATCCGTGACCTGCTTCCACCTGGCCGGATTCATGCTCCGTCCAGCCCCTCGAGTTCGCGCGCCAGCCAGGCCCTGGCCACCGTCCAGTGGCGTTTGACCGTCGCGGGGGAGATGTTCATCGCCTCGGCGGTCTCGTCGATGGTGAGACCCCCGAAGAAACGCAGTTCGACGAGCCGCGCCTGTTCAGGGTCCATCGCGGCAAGCCGCTCGAGGGCTTCATCGAGCGCGAGCAGGTCGATCGACCGGTCTTCGCCGGCCACGAGGGCGTCGTCCAGCGTGACGCGCGGTCCGCCGCCGCCACGCTTCACGGCGCCGCGTGCGCGCGCACGCTCGATCAGGATCTGCCGCATCGAGTGCGCGGCGATCGCGCAGAAATGCGCGCGGTTCTGCCATCGATCCGGCCGGTCCTTCATCAGACGCAGGTATGCCTCATGCACGAGCGCGGTCGGCTGAAGCGTCTGGCCCGGTTTCTCGCGGCGGATGTAACCCGCCGCGAGGCGGCGCAGCTCCTTGTAGACAAGCGGCAGCAGCGAATCGAGCGACTGCGGTGAGTCGCTCACATCACACGCGCGTGATGGTGACCGTGTTGATCACGACCGGCTTCACGGGCCGGTCGTTCCGGACCTGCACCGACCCGATCTTCTTCACGATGTCCATGCCTTCGACCACTTCGCCGAAGACGGAATGCCGGTTGTCGAGATGCGGCGTCGGTCCGAGCGTGATGAAGAATTGGCTGCCGTTCGTGTTCGGGCCGGCGTTGGCCATCGAGAGGATGCCCGCGCCGGTGTGCCGCCGCGACGGATGGAATTCGTCGGCAAAGTTGTACCCGGGGCCGCCCGTCCCGGTCCCGAGCCGGTCTCCCCCCTGGATCATGAAGCCGTCGATGATGCGATGAAACGCCACGCCGTTGTAATACGGCTCCGTCTTTTTCGCGCCCGTCGAGGGGTCCTTCCACTCCTTGGTGCCTTCGGCAAGGCCCACGAAATTGGCGACGGTGTTGGGCGCCTCCTTCTCGAACAGGCGGATCGTGAAGGCTCCTTCTGACGTATCGAACTGTGCGTATGTACCGGCGTCCACTGGCAGCTCCCTTCGCGGTTGATTGAGTCCCAGCGGGATTATAGCGCCTACGAAAGTCTTCGTTGACAATACGAAGGCGTTCGTAGATAGTAGACCTCGAATGACCCACCCACTCACACCACGTCCGACCGATACGGAACTCGCGATCCTGCGCGTGCTCTGGGAGCGCGGCGCCAGCACCGTCCGACAGGTGCACGACACGATGTCGCTCGCGCGGCCCACCGCCTACACGACCGCGCTGAAGATGCTGCAGATCATGACCGAGAAGGGGCTCGTTCGCCGTGACGAGACAGACCGGACACACATCTACCAGGCCCGGCACACCGAAGAGCAGACGCAGGGACAGCTCGTGCGCGACCTGCTGGACCGTGCCTTTGGAGGGTCGGCCACCAAGCTTGTGATGCAGGCGCTCGCCTCCCGGCGCTCGTCGGCTGATGAGTTGACCGAGATCCGGAAATTGATCGACGACCGGGAAGAGAAGGAGGTCCGTGATGCGCGCGATTGAAACGTTGGTGCAGGAGCCCGTGGCCCTGGCGATCGGCTGGGCCCTGATCCATTTCGTCTGGCAGGGTGCCCTCATCGGCGTTCTCGCGGCGGCCGCGCTCGTGGCCTTGCGGCGCAGCGCCGCCGATGTCCGCTACGTCGTTGCCGCCATCGCCCTTGCCCTGATGGCCACGATGCCGCTCGTGACGGCCGTTCAGACATGGCGCACGGTCTCGCCGCGAACGGTGCCGGGATCCCGTGCCGCGACGGCCACGCCTGACGACGCGCTCATGCGCGCCGTGCCCGCTCCGGCGGTGGCGAGTGCCATGCCGAGTGATGGCGCCCCCGTTTCTCCGGTGTCGTGGCGCATCGTGCGTCCCGCCGGCATCGAGCCCTGGCTGCCGGTCTTCGTTCTGGCGTGGCTGTCCGGCGTCGTCGTGCTCACATTGCGCCTGCTCGGTGGATGGCTGTGGGTGCAGCGCATGAAGTCACACGGCGCGAACGCGGTCGCACGTGAACTGCAGGTGATCGTCGAGCGTTTGTCGAAGCAGCTGCACATCTCCCGGCGGGTGCGCCTCCTTCAGTCGTCAGGGGTGGACGTGCCCACGGTCATCGGGTGGGCGAAGCCGGTGATCCTGATGCCCGTGACTGCGCTCGCGGGGCTGTCATTGTCCCAGGTCGAAGCGATCCTGGCGCACGAGCTCGCCCATATCCGCCGTCACGATTACCTCGTCAACCTCCTGCAGACACTGCTCGAGACGATGCTGTTCTATCACCCGGCGGTGTGGTGGGTGTCGCGCCGCATCCGCGCGGAGCGGGAGCACTGCTGTGACGATCTGGCCGTGAGTCTGTGTGGCGATCCGGTCGCCTACGCCCGCGCGCTGGCGGATCTCGAAGGTCGGCGTGCCGCGCCCGTGCACCTTGCACTCGCGGCCAATGGCGGAGCGTTGTTACAGCGTGTGCG
>DATLXP010000023.1:0-31147 GCA_035575695.1 Vicinamibacterales bacterium | reverse complement strand
CGATGGTGATCTGATAGCTGCCGTCGGGGTCCGTTGACGTCGTCGCGACGACCGTGCCCCGTGCAAGCGCCACCAGCGACACCCCGGGGAGAGGCGCCGACCCATGGCTCGCGCGACCCGTGAGGCGGCATGTCGCGGACGCCCGCTGCGCGTCGAGCGGATAGGTCATGCCGACAGCGGACGACGCCGCGGCGACCAGGGCGACGAGCCCGCGCAGTTGCAGATGCATCTTCATATTCTGATGCGGATACGGCGGGCGGCGAGAACCGTCCTCGCGGCGCCCGGGCTGCCAGGGGCGCCCGGTTCTAAGCGCCCGCGCGGGTCAGCGCAGCGTCACGAGCAATGGCCGGTGATCCGAGATCGTCGTCTCGATCACCCGGGCGTCCGTGCAGTGGAGCGGATCGGTGAGAAACAGGTAGTCGATCCGCTTCACTGGCTTATGCGCGGGAAAGGTGAATCCGTCGCCTTGCCCGCACTCCATCCAGGCATCGCGCAAGCCGCTCGCGAGGATCCGCTTGTGGACTTCGCTCCCAGGCTCGGCGTTGAAATCACCACCCGCGATGGCCGGCATGCGCGACTTGCGCGCGCCGGCGATCAGATCGATGACCTTGGCGGCTTCCTGCAGTCGGTAGCCCTCAACGCCGGATGCATCCAGATGCGTGTTCAACGCCGTGAGATTCCCGCGCCTCGTGCCGACGACGATCACGAGCGCTGCGCGCGGCTCGTGCGATCCTCCCGCGCGGGTCTGCAGGGGTTTCACCGGCAACGCCTCTGTGAACTGGGCGATGAACCCCTGCCGTGCAAAGGCGGCGATCCCGTACTGCCCGCCGTCGTAGTCAAGCGAGCGACCGAAGGCGAAAGGGAACCCGCTGCCAGCCGACATCACCTGCAGCTGGTCGATCCCGCCGGAGCGTCTGGTGCCTCGATCGACTTCCTGCACGAGCGCGAGGTCGGCGCCGGTCGAGCGAATGAGCGCGGCGACGTCGTCGAGGTTCGATGCGCCGGCCGCGTTCTTTCCGGCGTGGATGTTGAAAACCAGCACGCGCAGCGGCTGGTCCAACGGGACCTGGTTGCCGGCTTCTCGTGGCACGGTCGACGCGCAGGCGGCCGCGCCGAGGAAGCCACACACGACGATGAGGCGTTTGAGCATCACGACACGACCTTCGAGGGATAGAGACTAGCGCGGCGTCACGGGCCGGGGCTCCGGTCGGGGGATCCTTTCGTCCGTGGACGCGATGTTCAGGGCGTACCACGCGAGCACGACAGCGTTCTGCTTCAGGTCTTCCTCGCGGATCCGTTCGTAGGTGTCCACGTTCGTGTGGTGCGTCCGCACGTCGTAGGTCAGGTAGTCCTGGACGGCGTTGAACCCGGGGATGCCCACATCGCGAAAGCTCAGATGGTCCGTGTTCGTGATGCCCGCCTCGATGTTGCGCCGGACGCCGAGGGCTTTCAGCGGCTCCGCCCATCTGTCGAACAGCAGCTTGGCCGGCGCGCTGGCCTCCATGTACCACCCGTAGATGGGACCCATGCCCGGATCGAGATTCAGGTACGCGACGACGCTGTCGCGCGCGGCCTTGTTGACGTCACCGGAGTAGTGCGCAGTGACGTACGCCCTGGAGCCCAGCAGGCCCTCTTCCTCACCACCCCACAGCGCGACGCGGATGGTTCGCCGCGGGCGCGCGCCGATGGCTTTCAGGATCCGCATCGCTTCCATCACGGCGGCCGAACCGTCCGCATTGTCGGTCGCGCCGGTTCCTGTATGCCAGGAATCGAGGTGTGCGCCGAGCAGAACGACTTCATGCTTCAATGCGGCGTCCGAGCCCGGAATCTCCGCGACCACGTTGTAACTCTTCGTGTCGCTCGTGAGAAAGCTCGTCTGCAGATGGACGCGCATCTTGACCGGGACGCCTCGCTCCACCATGCGGGCGACCATGTTGTAGTGCTCGGCCGCCAGGATTATCGACGGCACCGCGTTCGCTCCCTGGTCGCGGCCCAGTACGAAGACCGTGCCGTGCTCGCCAGCACTCGAACGGATAATCGCGCCGGCTCCCGCGTCCCGCAGCAACTGTGCCACCTGCTGCGGCGTGGCCTGGTGCTGCGTGCCCTGCCTCGGCATCGGCGGGGCGCCCGGTTTCACCGGTGTCTCGCTGGTGGTCGGTTGCACGCGGTCGTCGCGGACGAAGGTCGTGACGAGTGGCTGCGAGAGAACGATCGCACCGTTCAGGGTGTCGCGCATCGCGGCCATGTCGGCGAGGGGCTTCCCACCGATGAAGACGGGGGCCGCTACGATCTCGCCGCGGGTCGATGCAGACCACGCCTCAGCGTACGCATGGAGTGGCATGTACCGCGGCTCGACCATTTCGACGACAAGCCGGTCGAGCGCCCAACCGCGGCCGAACTCCCAGCTCTCGAGCCGGGCGTTGGCGAGACCCCACGCGCTGAGTGTGTCGCGCGCCCAGTCTGCGGCTCGCTTGTACTCCGGAGAGCCAGCCAGGCGAGGGCCGATCACCGTCACGAACTGGTCGAACGCCGACATGACCTGCGAGCGGTCCATGCCTTCGGCGCGGATCTGCTGCAACACGCCCGGGTCGACGCCTGGCCGTACTTGCGCGAGCGACGGGGCCAGTGCCACGGCGAGCGCGCACGCGAGAACGGGAATCAGTCTGGTCATGCTCGGTGGGGCATCAGAAGTCAGGTGTGAGCATGTCACTGCCGGTGTTGCACCGGAACGTGAACAATCGAGATCTGCCAATTCTTCCCGCCGTTCTTCTGTTCCGCCACCGCGATCAGCCTGCCGTCGTCCGACCATGCCGGGAGCGTGAAGTTTCCCTTCAGCAGGCGCTGTGGGCGCGACCCGTCCGCCCCTGCGACCCAGAGGTCGCCCCCCTTGTCCACATAGGTAATGCGGTTCAGTTCAGCGGGAGACCACGACCAGACTTCGCCGGCATAGGGGACAGCGTCGGAGGTCCGCTCGTACAAGGTGAGCTTGTTGAGGCGCACGACGTGGAGCTTCTGCGTGCCCCCCATGTCGACGGCGTCGCTCATCCGCTGGGCCTGGCTGGCGATGCCGTACATCGGCAGTTTCGTGTCGGTGGTGGTGGTGATCCTGCCGATGCCGGTCGGGCTGAGCGTGCGGGCTTTCGATTCCCAGTATTGGGCCGATTCCATCGTGTGCTCGGTACGCTGCTCGAGCCGGACCTGGTCGGCCGGCGTGACGAAGTACTGGGCCGCCAGCGTCCCGTCGGGATTCACGAACACGCCCTGCAGAACAATTGTGCCGCGGTCCCATGCGATTTCAGAGATGACCCCCCCTTTGAGCTCCGCGGCGGTGATGGTCACGATGACACGCTTCTCGGCGCTCTGTGTGAGAACCGGTACCGACAGCAGCAAGGGCAACACGAAGGCCAGAGTGCGCATGGGCGAAGCTTACACCGGCCGGGCGCCTGATATAGTCCGCGCCATGTGGATGATGATGGTCGTGGTGGTGAGCGCTCTCCTCGCGCAGGTCCAGCAGCCTCCGGTGTCGCAGGCACCTCCACCGGACACCGAGGTGTTTCTCGCGCGCCTGACAACGGATGGTGGGCGTCTGACTGTCGGCGACCCGAAGAACATTTCGAACTCCCCCGGCTACGATAACCAGCCGTCGTTCTCCCCAAACGGTGCGTCGCTCTACTTCACGTCCGCACGGGGAGAGATGTCACCTGGCGGGCGCCGGCAAATGGACATTTACCGCTTCGACGTGAAGTCACAGCGGGTGGTGCCTGTCACGCGGACGCCCGAGAGCGAATACTCCGCCACGGTGACCCCGGATGGTCGGCACGTGTCGGTGATCAGGGTCGAAGGGGACGGCGCGCAGCGGCTCTGGAAATTTACGACGGAGGGTCAGGAACCATCGCTTGTGCTGATCGACATCAAACCGGTCGGCTACCACGCGTGGCTCGACGCGAACACCCTCGCGCTCTTCGTACTCGGCGAGCCCGCGACCCTGCAGATCGCCGACACCAGGACCGGAACCGCCGTCGTCGCCGCGAAGGACATTGGCCGGTCGCTCCAGCGCATGCCCGGTGGGGGGGTGAGCTACGTGCAGCGCGGCGGAGGCGCCGACACGCGAACGCTGACGATCTGGCGGGTCTCGGTCGAGCACGGCAAACCGGTCACCAGCCCGATCACCGAAGCCGCCCCCGGCGCGACGGATGAGTTCGTCGCCTGGACGCCGGACGGCGCGCTGCTGATGGCTGCGGCGGGGAAGTTGTACGCCTGGCGGCGCGGCGACACGCAGTGGGCGGTCATCGCGGATCTCGACGCCCTTGGATTGAAAGGCGTCACGCGTCTGGCCATCAACCCGACAGGAAACTTGATGGCGCTCGTGGCGCAAGGGGCTGCCTCCAAATAGGCCCGATTGGCCGTCCGGTATCTCCTTTGCAGCACGGTGCCTTGGAGGCCAGACGTTATGGGACTTAGAGACACGTATGCGTACGCTATTTCGACAGCAAAGGGAAAGTTCGACGGCAACGCCGAAGAGCGCGACGGAAAGCTTCACTTCAAAGGTTCGGTGAAAACCGAGGAAGACAAGAACGAACTCTGGACCGCAATCAAGACGATCCCTTCGTGGAAAGACGATATCGTCGCGGACATCCAGGTGACCGGCGGCGGTGGGGCGGGCACGAGCGGAAGCCGCACCTACACCGTGAAAGCGGGAGACACGCTGAGTGAGATTGCCAAAGACCAGCTTGGCAGCGCGGGCGCCTACATGAAAATCTACGAGGCGAACCGGGATCAGCTGAGCGACCCCGACAAGATCAAGCCGGGGCAGGTCCTCAAGATTCCTTCATGATGTAATTCGCAGATGGACGGGGTTTTCCTCAAGAAAACCCCGTCCGGTATACTGGTGTCCGAATCCACGTGGAGCTGCAGACGGGAACCGGACCGCGCATACTGCTCGTCGAGGACGACGAGGACGGCCGTCGTCTGTACGCCCTCAGGCTGACGCAGGCTGGGTTCGTCGTCACCCAGGCTCACAACGGCCTGCAGGCGCTCGAGGGCGCCTTCGAAAGCGTTCCGGACCTGGTGGTTACGGACCTCAACATACCCGGCATCGATGGGTTCGAGTTGACCCGCCGACTCAAACAGGATCCGCGCACGCGCCAGGTGCCCGTGGTCGCGGTCACCGGCTACGCAGCGTTCCAGGCCGATCCCGGGCGTGCGATACGCGCGGGTTGCGATGCGGTGCTCGAAAAGCCGTGCTCCCCTGACGACCTGGAGTCAGCCATTCGCACTTTGATCAACGGTCGCAGCCACTGACACGCCGTCCGCGCCTTCTGTTTGTCGAAGATCACGACGACACCCGGTTGATGTACATGGCGTTTCTGGGTTTCACGTACGACGTCAGTGAGGCGGCTGACGGCCTGGCCGCTCTGAAAGCGATCGAACATCAGTTGCCGGACCTCGTGATTACGGACCTTTCGTTACCCAGGATGGACGGCTTCGAGTTCATTGCGCGGCTCCGGGCCGTTGACCGGACCGCCGCGCTCCCGATCATTGCGCTCAGCGGGCACTCAGGGCCCGAAACTGAGGCACGCGCCCTTGCGGCCGGCACGACGCTGGTGCTGAAGAAACCCTGCCCTCCCGATAGTCTTCTCGACGCGATCGAAAGGCTCCTGCAGCCGCGCGTCAGTGGGGAGAAGACTCAATGAATGCCCCAACGGTGTTCATCGTGGAAGACGATCCCGATACCCGCGAAATGCTCTCCAGGTTTCTGGAGATGGAGGGCTACCGGATCGAGAGCGCTGGGAACGGACAGGAGGCGCTCGACCGCTTCGCCGAGGGCGCCGAGGCGGACGTCATCCTGCTGGACTTGATGATGCCGGTGATGGACGGCTGGCAATTCCGCACCAGGCAGGTGGAGGATTCCCGGCTCTGCAAGATTCCCACGATAGTCGTCTCAGCCTCCGGGCGCGACCTGATGGCGCAGATCAGCGCGGACGCCTATGTGGCCAAGCCCATCGACGACTTGCTCACGCGCGTCGCGCAGTTCTGCGCCGTCTAGTCGCTCACCTACTTCGTCCCCTTTTTCTTCGCCTCCCTCGTGTTCGACTTGTCCGTTGCGTTCGACGCCGAAGGTTTCTCGGGTGCCGTCGTTGCGGCAACGGCGGCGGCCGACGACTGCCGCAGCCGATTCAGGCGATCCTCGAGTTTTGCCATCTGGCGCCCGTCGATGTTGTACACGTCCTTCCGGAACTGCAGCGTCCCGTCGGGTCGCGCCCGGGCCGTCCAGTAGCCCAGGTACACAGGCAGCGGGGCCTTGAGCTTGACGTGCTTCTCCGTGCCCGCGTTCATCGCGGCGGTGATCCGCTCGCTGGTCCATTCGGGCTGGTCGCGAAGCACATATTCGGCAAGGGCCTGCGGCTGTTCGAGACGGACACATCCGTGGCTCAGCGAGCGGGCAGACCGGCCGAACAGCGCATCCGCGGGTGTGTCGTGCAGGTAGACGTTGAACTGGTTCGGGAACATGAATTTCACGAGGCCCAGCGAGTTGTCGTTTCCCGGGCGCTGCCGGAACCGGTAGCCGCCCGTGTTCGACAGGTCGATCGACGAGGCGTCGACCGGCGTGCCGGCGCTGTCCACGACTTCCATGTTGTTTCTGGCGAGGAAGTTCGGGTCTTTCATCATGGATGGCAGCGTTTCCCCCTTCGCAATGCTGGGCGGCACATTCCAATAGGGGCTGAAGACGATGTGGGTCATCTCGTCGTTGAAAATTGGCGTCTGGCTATCGGGTTTACCGACGACCACTCGCATCGTCAGAGGCACGCGGTCCCCTTCGTAGACGTCGAGACGCATTTCGGGGATGTTGACCAGGATGTAACGTTCGCCGAGCTCACGCGGAAGCCAGCGCCAGCGTTCCATGTTCATCTGGATCTCAGAGATGCGCTCCTCTACCGGCACGTTCATCTCGGCGACGGCTTCCTTGCCGACGCCCGCGTCATCGGTCAGGCCGTGGCGGCGCTGGAAGACTTTGACCGCTTCCTGCAGCTCGGTCGAGTAGGCCAGGGCCTGGTTGTCGGCCGGGATCGCCCCCTTGTAATCACCAGTCACGGCGAGACGTTTAGCCAGCGTCGACAGGTCCTGGCTCTTCTGCCCTGGCTTGAGCTTCAAGGTGTCGGGAACCCGCGGCCAGCCGCCCTTGGCCTGGATGTCGCGGTGGTTCGCGAGAGCGGTCCGAAGCCGGTCGTACTCCGGGGCCGTCGGCGTCAGCTCGCGCAACGACTCGGACACGTGATTGTCCGAGAGGGCTTTCTCGAGGTGCGCGAGAGGATCGAACGTCTCCGGCCGGATCTTCCAGGCGGGGTCTGACTGGGCCAGGTCCGACAGGCCGTCCGCCAGGTCGGACGCATGCTTCATGTACAGGTAGGTGAGCCAGACGTCCAGGGCGCCCGCCTCTCGCGGGTCGATACCCTTGTCGGACAGGAAGCCCTTGGTCGCCTCCGCGCGGCGTTCCTCGATCATCGAGACGTTGTACAGGTTGGGATCGAGACCTTCCCGGTCGGCCTCGCGGAGCGACTTCACCAGGGCATCGACTTGCGGCCGCGGCTTCGCCTTTTCGAGCCAGGCCGGAGCGAATTGCCGACGCTCGTAGAACGTGCGCGTCTGCGGCCAGAGCTTCTTCCCCTCGACATCTTTAGTGACATACTCCGGCACGGGGCCTTCAAGCGCCCCGCGCAAAGCGACGTCCATTTCCCGTATCTTGTCGGAGCCGCCAACCTGAATCTTGCCGCACGCCACGACTGACGCAGTCAAGACAGCGCCGGCCAGTAAGACCCTCATCAACTTCATATCTCTCATGAACAGATCACCCCTCGGCCGACTGAACAGCAAGGGCAATGCCGTCCGACCCGGCAGTTGAAGCGGGGAAATGGCCAAGACCGACAGGGCCCGCCGCCGAGCGGTGCCAACCACTGAGCACCCGGCTACCCACGACGTGAATCTCGCTGCCGCGGGCCTGCTCTACGACATGGCTGAATTGCAGCCGACCCCTCGCAGCCAGTTCGGTTACAAGCGGGCCGCCAAAGCCATCGTCTACCTTCCGATGCCCGTCACCGACCTCGTCGCTGCCGGCACCCTCGGCGAGATTCCCTACATCGGCCCGGCGAGCACGCGCATCGTCACCGAGTTCGTTCAGCAGGGGACGTCACCAACGGTGGAGGCGGCATTCGCCAAGTCAGGCAGCAAGGGTGCCGCCGCCGCGTCCAAACGCGCCTATCGCGAGAACTACCTGAGTCATTTCCTGATGGCGCAAGCGCTCGCCCAACCGATGGATCCCGCCATAGTCACCCAGGGGCACTACCGGGGTGATTTTCAGATGCACTCCACCTGGAGCGATGGCGGTGAGCGAATCGGGACCATGGTCGAAGCCGCGCTGGCGCTCGGCCACTCGTGCCTCGGGATCACCGATCACTCGTATGGCCTGCCGATCGCGAGCGGGATGTCGATGGAGCAGGCCTCGAAGCAATGGAAGGAAATCGACACGCTGAACGAACGGTACTGGGGTCGATTCCGCGTCTTCAAAGGCATCGAAGCCAACATCCTGGCCGACGGTCGCCTGGACCTCCAGGCTGACGAAGGGGCGCAGTTCGAATTCATCGTCGCTTCGCCGCACTCGGTCCTGCGGAAGACTGAGGACCAGACATCCCGGATGACCACGGCGGTGAAGACCCCGGGCGTCGCCATCCTGGGCCACCCACGCGGCCGGATGTTCAACAGCCGCCCTGGCGTGTCGGCGGATTGGGACGCCGTCTTCGAGGTCGCGGCGCAGCACGAGGTTGCGATCGAACTCGACGGGAACTGGCATCGGCAGGACATCGATTACGTCCTGGCGCGACGCGCCCTCGAGGTCGGGTGCCTGTTTGCCCTCGACAGCGATGCGCATTCCACGACGGAGTTGCGCTTCAGCGAGTACGCCATCGCCCACGCGCGCCTGGCCCGCATCCCCGCCGAGCGGGTGATCAACTGCTGGAGTGATGCGCGCCTGGAGACGTGGATGCGCGGCCGCCACGGGCGGCGGCAAAATACCGCGAAACCGGGGCGTGTCCGACGCGGCCGGCCATGAACGCCGACGCGTCGAGGACCCCCTCCAGGTCGACCCCGGTGTCGATGTCCAGCCCGTCGAGCATGAAGATCAGGTCCTCGGTCGCGAGATTGCCCGTGGCGCCTGGAGCGTACGGGCAGCCACCCAGGCCTCCCGCCGACGAGTCGAATGTCGTAATCCCGAGATCGAGCGCGGCGAGCACGTTCGCGAGGGCGGTCCCGCGTGTGTCATGAAAGTGCAGGGCGATGCGGTCGAGTGGCACGCGCCTCGCGACCTCCTCGACGACCCGGGGAACCTGGCCCGGGTGCGCGATGCCGATGGTGTCGCTGACCGCCACCTCGAACGCCCCCATGTCGATCAGCGAGCCCGCCACCTCGCCGACGCGGACCGGATCCACGGGCCCCTCGAACGGGCACCCGAACGCCGTCGACAGGTAGCCCCGCACTCGCATCCCCATACCCATCGCGCGCCGGCACACGGCGCCATAGGCCTCCAATGACTCGTCGATCGACTGGTTGATGTTCTTGCGGCTGAAGCTCTCGGACGCAGCGGCGAAGATCGCAATCTCCGTCACCCCCGCGGCATGGGCGCGCTCCAGGCCCGCGAGATTTGGGACGAGTGCCGCGTAGCGTGTGCCTGGTCGTTTCTGGATCCCGCCGAAGACCTCCGTCGCGTCTCCCATCTGGGGTACCCACTTGGGACTCACGAAGGCGCCGAACTCGATGACGGGGCAGCCGGCGGCCGACAACAGATCCACGAACGCGACCTTGTCGGCCGTCCCGACGGCCTGTTGTTCGTTCTGCAAGCCGTCGCGCGGGCCCACCTCCACGATGGAGACACGCTCCGGGCGGCTCACGAATCGAGCTCCACGAGCGGTACGCCAGGCTGGACGAGCTGGCCCTCGCGGCAGTGGACGGCTTTCACGGTGCCGTCAGCGGGTGCACGCACGGGCAATTCCATCTTCATGGCCTCCAGCACCAGCAGCGTGTCGCCGCGCTTCACCGCAGCGCCTGGAGTCGCGACGACGCGTATCACCGTCGCGGGCATCGGAGCCGACAGCGAACCCTGGTGCGCCGTCGCTTGTCGACGCCCCGGCCGCTGCCGCTCGAACTCGAACACCTCGCCATCGAGATACACCCACCGCGCATCGCCACTCGCCACGGCCCACGCATGCGCTGGCGCTTCGACCGGAACGCCGTCCACGGTAATGTTCGGGCCATCGACGGTGACGATGAAGTCCCGGTTACCGTGACGGAGGGAGATCGTCGCCATCAGCGTCCCCAACCGGCGATGGACGCCCAGGGATCGGAGGCGCGCGGCCCATCGGCCGGCGTCCCCTTGCTCGCCTCCTCGACGCCCTGGTCTGTGGCGCCTGCGCGGGAGGCGGCCGCAAGGGCACCCGGTGGCGGACTCGCGGGTGTTGTCAGTTCCTCCAGGTGCTGCTCGATGAAGCCCGTATGCACCGCTCCGCTTCGAAAGTCGGGATGGTCGAGGAGGCGGATCATGAACGGAATGTTTGTGCGGATGCCGAGCACCGGGAAGTTGCGAAGGGCCGTCATGGCGCGATCGATCGTGGCGCTTCGGGTTTCGGCCGACACGGTCAGCTTCGCGAGCAGTGGATCGTAGGTCACGGGGACCTCGCCCCCTTCGATGACTCCGGCGTCGACGCGGATGCCGGGGCCCGCAGGCTCGCGGTACAGCAGCAGCCGGCCGGCCTGCGGGAGAAAACCGGACGCGGGGTCCTCCGCATACACGCGGCACTCGATGGCGTGTCCCCGCTGAGTGAGCTCGTGTTGGGCCCACGGGAGCCGTCCCCCTGCGGCGACCGCCAGTTGTGCGTGCACCAGGTCGACGCCCACCACCGCTTCGGTGACCGGATGCTCCACCTGGAGGCGGGTGTTCATCTCCAGGAAGTAGAACCGGGCGTCGTCGCCGCTTCCCTCGAGGAGAAACTCGATCGTGCCGGCGTTGCGGTAGTGCGCGGCGCGTGCAGCGCTGACGGCGGCATCGCCCATCTTCGCGCGAACCGCCGGCGTCAGCGCGGCCGACGGGCTTTCTTCGATGACCTTCTGATGCCGACGCTGGATGGAACACTCACGCTCGAACAGATGCAGCACGTTGCCGTGGGCGTCGCCGAAGACCTGGATCTCGACGTGGCGCGGTCGTTCGACGAGTCTCTCGACGTAGAGGGTGCCGTCTCCGAAGGCTGTCTGCGCTTCACGGCGTGCCGCCGCGATCATCTCGGCGGCGCCGGACCCGTCGCGGAGTGCGCGCATGCCCTTGCCCCCGCCGCCGGCCGATGCCTTCACGAGCGACGGGAATCCCATCGCCTCCACCGCCGCGAGCACTCCGGCATCCGACTGGTCGCGGGGCGTCATGCCTGGCACGACCGGCACGCCGGCCGCCTCCATGAGGCGTCTGGCGCCGATCTTGGAACCCATCATCTCGATCGTCTGCGCCGTCGGACCGATGAAGGTGATCCCCGCGGCCTCACACGCGCGTGCGAACCCCGCGTTCTCGGAGAGGAATCCGTACCCGGGGTGGATCGCGTCGCAGCCCGTCGCCTGCGCGGCGGCGAGAATGGCCTCGACATTCAAGTAGCTGTGCACAGGGGAGGCAGGTCCAATGCGGACGGCGCGGTCCGCGACGCGTGTGTGTGGCGCGTCGGCATCCGCGTCAGAGTAAACGGCGACCGTTCCGATCCCGGCCTCGCGGCAGGCTCGAAACACGCGGATGGCGATCTCCCCCCGATTCGCGACAAGGACGCGATGCAGCGTCATGAGATCCAGGGCGCCGGACGCTTCCCGAGAAACGCCTGCATGCCGGCCTGCCCCTCGGCCGACACCCGGTGCCGCGCGATGGTCTCGGCCGTCACCTGTGCCACCTCCGCGGGCGGCCGCCCGGCGACGGTGGCAATCATCCGCTTCGCTCCCGCGATCGCGTCCGGACCAGACGTCAACAGCTCGCGCACGTAGCCGTCCACCGCAGCCTCGAGATCCGCCACCGGTCGCACGCAGTGCACGAGCCCCAGGTCCCGAGCGCGTCCCGCCGAAAATCGCGCGGCGGTCAGAAACAACTCACGGGCAGCGGAGATCCCGACCTTGCGGATGGCGAACGGTGAGATCACCGCCGGCAGGATCCCGAGCTTCGCTTCCGTGAACCCGAACACCGCATCGTCGGCCGCCACGACGATGTCACAGACGGCCGCGAGGCCGGTCCCTCCGCCAAGGGCCGCGCCGTGGATGCGACCGATCAGCGGGATCGGCAGGGTATCGAGGGCGTTGAACATGGTCGACATCGCCATCGCGTCGCGCTCGTTCTCCTCGCGCGAATAGCCCACCATCTTCGACATCCACGCGAGGTCCGCCCCGGCGCAGAACGCCTTGCCGAAGCCGGCAAGGATCGCGACGCGGGCGTCGGTCGCCCCGACGCTGGCGGCCCACGCCGTCAACTCGGCGATGACGTCCTCGTTGAACGCGTTGCGGACCTCGGGCCGGTTCAACGTCACGCGAACGACCGGACCGTCCTGATGAATGAGCAGGGAAGTGGTCACGGCTGGTTCACATCCGGAAGACGCCGAATCTGGCGTCAGGAATGGGTGCGTTGTACGCGGCGGACAGCCCGAGCGCCAGGGCCTGGCGGGTGTCGACCGGGTCAAGGATCCCGTCGTCCCACAAGCGGGCGGTGGAGTAGTACGGGGAGCCTTCACGGTCGTATTTGTCGAGGATCGGCTGCCGGATGGCCGCTTCGTCGTGCGCGCTGAAGCCCGTGCCTTCGCGCGCGAGCTGATCGCGCTTGACCGTTGTCAGCACGCCGGCAGCCTGCTCGCCCCCCATGACGGAGATGCGGGCGTTGGGCCACATCCAGAGCAGCCGCGGCTCGTACGCACGACCGCACATGCCGTAGTTGCCTGCGCCGAACGAGCCGCCGATGATGACGGTGAATTTCGGCACGACGGAGTTCGCGACGGCATGCACCATCTTTGCGCCGTCCTTGGCGATACCGCCACGTTCGTACTCGCGCCCGACCATGAATCCGGTGATGTTCTGGAGGAACACGAGTGGCACGCCGCGCATGTTGCAGAGCTCGATGAAATGGGTCGCCTTGAGCGCGGACTCCGAGAACAGCACGCCGTTGTTCGCGATGATGCCGACCAGGAACCCGTGGATGCGCGCGAAGCCGGTCACCAGCGTGGTCGCGTAGCGCTCCTTGAACTCGTCGAAGCGCGAACCGTCCACCAACCGGACGATCACCTCGCGCACGTCGTACGGCTTGCGGGTGTCGGCATTCACGATGCCGTAGATCTCCCGCGCGTCGTAGGCGGGATCCTCCGGCGCGGCCATGTCCGGCGGGAGGCGCTTCGCCGTATTCAGCGTGCCCACGACATTTCGCGCGAGATGCAGCGCGTGGTCGTCGTCTTCCGCGAAGTAGTCCGCGACTCCCGACAGACGGGTGTGGACGTCGGCTCCACCCAGGTCTTCCGCGGAAACTTCTTCGCCCGTCGCCGCTTTCACGAGTGGAGGGCCACCGAGAAAGATCGTGCCGGTCCCCTTCACGATGATCGTTTCGTCCGACATGGCCGGCACGTAGGCGCCACCCGCCGTGCAGGAGCCCATGACGACGGCAATCTGGGGGATCCGGTCGGCGGACATGCGGGCCTGGTTGAAGAAGATCCGCCCGAAGTGCTCGCGGTCGGGAAAGACCTCGGCCTGGAGCGGCAGAAAGGCGCCACCGGAATCGACGAGATACACGCACGGCAGCCGGTTCTCGAGCGCCACTTGCTGGGCGCGCACGTGCTTCTTCACCGTGAGCGGATAGTACGTGCCTCCTTTGACGGTCGCGTCGTTGGCGACGATCACGACCTCGCGCCCGGCGACCCGCCCGATGCCGGTGATCACGCCGGCCGCTGGGGCATCGCCGTCGTAGAGGTCCCACGCGGCGAGGGGGGAGAGCTCGAGGAACGGCGAGCCCTCATCGAGCAGTTTGTCGATGCGCTCCCGAACCGGCAGCTTGCCCTGCGCACGGTGGCGCTCGACATACTTCGGGCCCCCGCCGCTGCGGACCGCCGCCGTGCGCTCGCGCAACTCGGCGACCAGCGCCGTCATGCGCTCGGCGTTCCCGCGAAACAGCTCCGAGCCCGTATCGATGTGAGAGTCGAGGACGTCCATCTACCAGCCGCAACAATCGGTTTTGAAACGGCACGTCGGGCACCGCCACACGGCGTGCATGCGGAACATCTCGGCGCCGCAGCGCTCGCAGACGACGTTCTCCGCTTCCCGTGCGCAGGCGCCGGTAGCGGTCTCGGCGGTGCGTATGGGTTTCGGGATGAAGGTGTCCTTGCCCGGATCAGGCATAGTGCGGATTATAGGTCACGTTGAACAGTGGCTGATCGCATGGACATGTCCAGGTGGGAGCTGCATCTTTGTACCGCTCACGGCCCGGCACGGCTGGGCTGAGCCTTCCTGAACGTCACTATTCCGACACTATGCGCGGCTTTGTATATCCCACAGATGGGGTGGTGCCCCTGTGCTGTATGATACTCATCCCCCTGAGGAAGAGTTAGCCCTGAGGCAGAGTTAGAGGCGGATAGACAGAGATGACGACGACAAAGAAGAAGAATCGAGTGCTCGCGATCGACGACGAACCGTCGATGATCGAGTGGCTGAAGATCCTGCTCGAGCACGAGGGGTACGAAGTACGCACTGCGATGATCGGCACTCGGGGGGAAGAGATCTTCAAGACCTGGAAGCCCGACGTCGTGGTCACCGACATGATGCTTCCAGATGTCGACGGATTGGAGCTCCTGCGCCGGTTCAAGCAAACCCATCCGGACACGGAAGTGATCGTGATCACCGGTCATGGGTCCGTGCAAAAGGCCGTCGAGGCCATGAAGGCTGGTGCCTTCGAGTTTGCCGAGAAGCCGGTTGACGCCGATGCGCTGCTGGCCAAGCTCGCGCGCGCCATCGAGCGGCGCGACCTCCTGGGTGAGAACCTGCTGCTCAAGCAGAAGATCGAGAACCAGTTCAGGTTCGGCAACATCATCGGCAAGAGCAAGAAGATGCACGAACTGCTCGAGCTGGTGGAGAGCGTGGCGGGCAGCGACGCGAACATCCTGATTCAGGGCGAGAACGGCACCGGCAAGGAACTGATCGCGAATGCGCTGCATTACAACAGCAAGCGCGCCAAGGGCCCGTTCATCAAGATCAATTGCGCCGCGATCCCGAAGGATCTGATCGAGTCAGAACTCTTCGGGTACAAGAAGGGGGCCTTTACCGGCGCCGCGAGCGACAAAGAAGGCCTGTTTGAAATGTCGGAAGGTGGCTCGCTGCTGCTCGATGAGATCGGCGAGATGCCGCCGTATCTGCAGACGAAGCTGCTCCGCGTCCTCCAGGAGCGGGAGTACCGTCCGATCGGGAGCGACCGGATCGTACGGGTGGACTTCCGCCTGATCTGCGCCACCAACATTGACCTGGATGCGGCGTTGCGTGACGGCAAGCTGCGCGAGGACCTCTACTTCCGCATCAACACCATTACCCTGCGCGTGCCCCCGCTGCGCGAGCGCACCGAGGACATCCCGCTCCTGTGCGAGCACTTTCTCGACAAGTACAAACAGCGGCATCAGCGGCCGAACATCAAGGCGATTGCCCCTGCGGCGTACCACGTGCTCATTCGGCACCGGTGGCCCGGCAACGTGCGCGAAATCGAGAACGTCATCGAGCGCGGCGTGCTGGTGTCGAAGGGGAGCGAAATCGGCGTGAACGATCTGCCTGAGTCATTGCGCACCGAGGGCACGCCTGCGGCGGAGTTCGTCATCCCGGCGCACAGGACGCTGGCCGAGATTGAAAAGATGGCGATCCTGCAGACCCTGCAGCGTACGAACTGGAACAAGCAGGAGGCGGCGCTGATCCTCGGGCTGTACCGGCCGACGCTGTACAGCAAGATGAAGAAGCACGAGATCCAGGACGGCGGGAAGACCGCAGCCCGCCGAGCCGCGCAAGCGTAGGATTCCACAGCGTTTGTAGCTGGTCCGGTCCTTGCAGCTGGCATGAGTTACATGCTGGGGGGAGTGCCCGACAGGGCAATGAGCTCGTTGACCGCGTTCGGGGAAGTCTCACTGTTTGCCGCGAAGGCGGCCCGTGAAGCGCTGTCGGCCCCCTTCGAGTTTCGCGAAACCGTTCGTCAAATCTATGAGCTCGGCGTCCGGTCGGCTCCCCTGATTGCCGTCTCCGGCGTGGCTGTCGGCGTCGTGCTGTCGATGCACACCCGGGCGTCCCTCGAGAGGTTTGGCGCCGAATCCATGATTCCCGCCGGGCTTGCCATTGCGCTCGTGCGCGAGACGGGGCCTCTCACGGCGGGGTTGCTGCTGTCGGGCCGCATCGGCGCAGGCATCGGGGCGGAGCTTGGCGCCATGCGCGTGACCGAGCAGATCGACGCCCTGGAAGCCTCCGCGGTCGATGCCTTCCGCTACCTCGTGGTGACCCGCGTGGTGGCGTGCGTGATTGCCCTGCCGCTCCTCACCACCCTCATGAACTTTTCGGGGATGCTGGGCGGCTTCATCGCCGAGAATGCGGAAACCGGCCTGTCGTTCCCCCTCTATTTCCAGCGGGCGTTCGCGCTCATCGAGGCGAGTGATTACGTTCCGGCCACGCTGAAGACGATGGTCTTCGGCTTCATCATCGCGACGATCTCATCCTTCCTGGGCTTCACCACGACCTCGGGAACCGAGGGCGTCGGCCGCGCGTCGACCCGTTCCGTCGTCCTCTCGTCTATCGGGATCATCGTCGCCAACGTCGTGCTGGTGCGCCTGATCTTCTTCGTGTTCCCGCAGGCGGCTGGCGGATGACCGCGGCACCCGCACCTGTCGAGATTCGCGGTGAGCCGCAGGCCGTGGAGGTCGCCGGACCCGCGGTCCGCCTCGAACACGTCACCAAGTCGTTCGGCCCGCGCAAGGTTCTGGACGACGTGTCGTTCGATGTCACCGAAGGCAGTGGCTTCATCATCCTGGGCCGATCCGGCACGGGGAAGAGCGTGACGCTGCGTCACATGATCGGTCTGGTGCAGCCAGACAGCGGCAAGGTCTTCGTGCGCGGCGAGGAGATCAGCAGCCTTCGTGGAAAAGAGCTGGCTGCGGCCAGGATGCGGATGGGATTTCTCTTCCAGAACGCTGCGCTCTTCGATTCGATCTCGGTTGGCGAGAACGTCGCGTTCCCGTTGCGTCGCCACACGGATCTGCCGGACCGCGAGATCCGTGAGCGAGCGATGGCGAAGCTGCAATCCGTAGGGCTCGAACGCGAGTTCGAGAAGATGCCGGCGGATCTCTCGGGCGGCATGAAGAAACGCGCCGGGCTGGCCCGGGCGCTTGCCCTCGATCCCAAGGTGCTGCTCGTCGACGAGCCCAGCGCCGGCCTCGACCCGATCACCACGGGTGAGATCGACGAGCTTCTCGTGCGGTTGAAGGGGCACGGCGGCACCACGCTCATCGTGGTCACACATAACATCCCCAGCGCGCGCAGCCTCGGCGACGACGTGGTCATGCTCCACGAAGGTCGCATTCTCGCACGGGGTACGCCCGCAGAACTGGACCGGAGCGACGAGGCCTTGGTCCGAACGTTCATGGCGTCGAAGAACGCGGGATAACTGGTCACCATGGCAAAACATAGAGTTGCAATCGTTGGCGCATTCGTCCTGGCGGGACTGCTGCTGTTCTCGGTGGGTCTGTTCCTCATCGGCGACCGCCGCATGATGTTCTCGAAGACCTTCGAGGTCTACACGGAGTTCGCGCAGATTGCCGGCCTGCAGGCCGGCGCTATCGTCAGGGTCGCAGGGATGGATGCGGGGGAAGTCGAAACGATCCATGTGCCGACCTCTCCCTCGGGGAAGTTTCGCGTCAAGATGCGGGTTCGCGACGATCTGCGCCCCCTCCTTCGCCTTGACTCGATCGCGTCGATCCAGAACGACGGACTGGTCGGCAACAAGTTCCTGCAGGTCGAACCCGGAACGGACCAGGCTCCGACAGTGCCCGACAGGGGCACCATCAAGAGCCGTGAACCCTTTGACCTCGCCACGATGCTGCAGAAGATGAATGACAGCATTGACCTCGTGACGACCACGATCACGGACGTCAAGACCGGCCTCGACGAAGCGCTGCTCGCGGTCTCCTCGACGGCGAAGGACGCGCAGCTGCTCATCAAGGACATAGGGTCCGAGATCCGCGCGATCACCACCTCCGGGCAGAAGGTCGCCGCCGACCTGCAGGTGATCACCTCGGGAGTGCGCCAGGGACGCGGCACGATCGGCAAGCTCGTCACCGATGACACGCTCTACACCAAGATCACGGGCATCGCCGACCAGGCCGACAAGGTCATCGCCAACCTGCGCGTCGCCAGCGAGGACGCCAAGGCCGCGATCGCCGACTTCAGGGGGGAGAAAGGGCCCATGAAGGGGATTACGGGGGACTTGCAGCAGTCGCTCGCCTCAGCGCGTGAGACGCTCGCTGACCTGGCCGAGAGCTCCGAAGCACTCAAGAGGAGCTTCTTCTTCAAGGGCTTCTTCAACAAGCGCGGCTTTTTCGACCTGGATGACGTGACGGTCGACCAATACCGCCAGGGAGCGCTCGAGACCAACGAGCGGCGCGTGCTCCGCGTGTGGCTCGCGAGCGGTGTTCTGTACGAGAAGAATGCGGACGGGAAAGAACAGTTGACCGACAGCGGCCGTCAGCGCCTCGACTCGGCCATGGGGGCGTTCCTGAAGTATCCCCGGAACACCCCGTTCGTCGTGGAAGGCTACGCGGGTGGGATCACGAGCGACGAGCGCTTCGTAGCCAGCCGCCAACGGGCGCAACTGGTGCGCGATTACCTGCTCAGCAAGTTCCCGCTCGACCCGTCGTATGTGGCCGTCATGCCCCTCGGCCGCGAGGCTCCCGGCAGCCCCGCCGGGGAGCAGTGGGACGGCGTGGCTCTGGCGGTGTTCGTGCAGACCAAGTCACCCTGAACGCCCCGCGTGGCACGGGGTTTGATAGACTTATAAGGCTTCGGCGATTCTTTTGAAAGGGAGGTTGAGCGTGGACGAGCGGTCACGGGTTCTCATGGCGACGGTACTGGGCGCGGTCGCGGGTGGCGTCTACGGATGGCTTTACATGACGGAGAACGGGCGGCGCGTACGCGACCAGATCGAACCGAAGCTCGACGACTTCGTGAGTGAGATCACCAAGGTGCGGGGCACGGTCGACAAGGCGCGTTCGGCGGCCTCCGAAGGGTGGCGCTCGCTGAACGAAGTCACCGGCGGGCAGACCCGCTTCACGGCGTAGGCGTATATGGGCGTGGACCTCGGTACGACGAACACCTTTCTCGGCATCATGGCCGTGGTGAGCATCCTGGAGGCACTGTTGCTGATCGGGATGGGCGTTGGCGGCTTCCTGATGTTCCGTCGCGTCATGCAGCTCATCCATGATCTCGAGGCCCGGCAGATCGCGCCGCTGCGTGAGAAGGTGGACGGGATCCTGGGCGACGTCAGAACGGTCACCGCCAGCATCAGTCAGCAGACAGCCCGCGTGAACCATGCCATTACCGGCACGATGGACAGGGTGGACGGCACCGCCCATCGCGTGTCCGGCACCGTGAGCGACAGCATCAACCAGGTCGTCGGCGTGGCGCGTGGCGTGCTCGCGGTTGTCTCCTCGCTCTTCAGCACTCACTCGAAACACGAGCCACCCGCCTCTGTCGGGAGTCGGCTGTAGGAACAACGAATCTTCAACCCTAGGAGGGTGCATGGCGTACGAATACGATCGGTTTGAGAAGGAAGATGGTGGCGGTTCGTTTCTGATGGGTCTGCTCGCGGGCACCGTGCTCGGAGCGGGTCTCGGGATGTTGTTTGCGCCCAAGGCTGGCACCGAGCTCCGCTCGGAGCTCGGCGAACGGGCCGAGCGCCTCCGCACCACCGCCAACGAGGCCTACGGCCAGGCGTCCGACAAGGTTGGCCAGGCCTACGGTCAGGCCAGCGACAAGGTCGGCCAGATGGTGGACCGCGGCCGTGAGGCCTACGACAAGGCACGGACGGGCCCGACCGGCGTACCCGGCGACAGCAGTGATCCCGGTGCATCCCACACGATGGGAAACACCGGCTCCAACTTCCAGACGTCGGGACCGAACTACACCAATCGGGGATAGGCGCAGCGGACGTGCGAGGTGTCACGCGCACCTCGCACGTCCCATCGCGTTCGCACGTGTATCATTCTCTTCTTGAAGCGATTCGTAACCCGCATCCGCGCTGAAATTCGCCTGACGCTCCTGGCCAGCTGGCGGGGTCTTCTCGGCGTTTACTCCAGCGACGATCTCACCTTTGCGTCCTCGATCGCCTACTACGCACTCCTCTCACTGTTTCCATTCTTCCTGTTGGCTTTCTCAATCCTCGCCCGCGTGACCGCCACCGACGCCGACCGCGCGGCACTGTTGGGCTTTGTGCTCCGGTATTTCCCCCAGCAGTTCGAGTTCGTCACCGAGCAACTGGACGCCCTGCAGCTCGCGGGATTCGAGCTGGGGGTGGCCGGCAGCCTGCTGATGGTGTGGGCGGCGATGGGCGTCTTTGGTGCGGTGACGTCAGCCATCAACCACGCATGGGGCGTTGAGAAACAACCGAACTACTTGAAGCACAAGCTCATATCGTTCGTGATGCTCGTCGCCTCGGGGTTGCTCCTGATGGGCGGGCTCCTCCTCGTCAGCGCCATCAACATCGTCGAAGCGCGCTGGTTTGCCGTCGTCCTCGAGCGGGCCCCCGGCCTCGGAGTGCTCACCAGCTACGCACTCAAGTCGGCGAGCACGGTGCTGTTCATCCTGATCGTCGGGATGGTGTTCTACTTCGTCCCGAACGCGAAGGTGAGGTTTCGCGACGTGTGGGTCGGGGCCGTCCTGACGGGTTTGCTGTGGCGCGGTGCGCTGGCCGGCTTCTCGATCTATGTGCGTGACGCGAACGCCCGATTCAGCGTCCACGGGACGATCATCGGTGTCGTGGTGTTCCTCCTGTGGGTGTACATCTCCGCCATGATCCTTCTCTACGGCGCGGAAGTGACCGCCGCCTACGCGCGTCTGCGGCGCAACCGTCCGCAGGAGATCCCCGCCGCTCCGTCACCTCGAGTCTGACGTTCGTCGTCTTCGTCGCGACGCACATTCGCCCTACGCCTGCTCCAGGTCCTTGCTCGCCGGGCCATTCAGGACCTTCCCCCGCGCGTCGAACGTGGACCCGTGGCAGGGGCAATCCCACGTCGATGCGGACGGGTTCCATGCGACGATGCAACCCAGGTGCGGGCAGACCGCGGAGTGCCGGTGAAGCGCGCCGGCTTCGTCGCGAAAGACGGCGACCTTCTTCAGGCCTTCACGGATGACCGCGCCGGTGTTCGGTGCAATCTCGTCAGCAGACGACACATCGCCCGGGGTGACATACGACGTGAATTGCGCCGCGACGTCCAGATTCTCCTTGAGAAAGTTGCGGGCTGCGCCAATGCGGATCCGGGAGGGATCGTAGAGCCCGGACCAGGGGTTCGGGCGTGCCTGGATCAGGTCCGTCAGGAGCATGCCCGCGATCGTGCCGTGGGTCATGCCCATGCCGGAGTCTCCCGTCGCGACGTAGACGTTATCGGCATCCATGGGGTTACGGCCGATGAAGGCGAGGCCGTCCTGCGTCTCCATGACTTGTCCCGACCAGCGGAACTCGACCTCGCGCGCGGCAGGGAAGTGCGCCCGCATCCAGGCTTCGAGGAGCCCGAACCTCGCGTCCGCGTCGGACTCGTGCCCCGCCTTGTGGTCCTCTCCTCCAACGATCAGCAGATCCAGACGCTCGGTGTTGTCGCCACCGATCTCCGCGTTCGTCGCGCGCTGGAGGCGAACGTAGTGGTAGGGGTCTGCCGTGTCCCAGTAGAGCGCCGTCGTGATCGCGCCCGCCGGCACACGGGCCGCGATGACATACGAATGATAGGGCGCCTGCTTGGTATGAATGGCCAGCAGGTCGTTGAAAGGGACGTTGGTAGCGACGACGACGGCGCGTGCGCGAATGTGAAGACCGGTGGCAGTCTCGACCTCGGCGTCGGTGCCGCCAGTGACCTTGACGGCGCGCGTTCCGCCGTATACCCGGCCTCCGGTGCGGGTCAACGCGCCCAGGAGCCCGTTCAGGTACTTGAGTGGATGGAACTGCCCTTGATGAGGAAAATGCAGGCATGGCCCCGACGCGAAGCCGTCCACGCTGGCGCTCGCGAGTCTCTCGACATCCGCTCCTGCCTGTCGCGCGGCGTCCATTTCTTTATCGAGATAGTCCTCGTCGTGCTCCGGTGCGAGGAACAGGTATCCACTGAGCCGCAGGAAGTCGGCGTCGATCTGTTCGTCTGCGCAGATGCGTTCGATGCGGGCGATCGCGGAGCGGTGACTGTCGCAGGCGAGGCGCGCCCCATCGACCCCGTGAAGTCGAATCATCTCGGTGTAACGGTCATCGAGGACATTCGACAGATGCGCAGTCGTCACGCCTGTCTGCCCACACCCTGGCGTCCCGTCATCAAGAAGGACGACCGAGCGCCCCTCGCGTGCCAGCAGGTACGCGGTCGTGACCCCTGCGATGCCGGCGCCAATAACGCAGACATCGACGCTGCAGTCTGCGGCCAGCGCCGGCTGCTCATCGGGGCGTGCAGTCTCAAGCCAGATAGAGGTGCTTTTGGGCATGGTGAAATGGAGGAAGCAAGGGGCGCACCCGCTGATCCGCAGTTGGCATCGCGGTTGCTCTACGACTGAATGTCGCGCACACACGCGATCAACCGCTTCGGTGTTCCACTGGAGCAACCAACCTCACCAACAAGCCCGCCACCGGCACAGGGAGCGCAATTAGCTCCCTGACCTGCCTTGTACGCCTGTAGTGTCCCGATGCACGGCATCGCCACGATCATGCAGCTGAAGTCCGGAGCCACGTTTCCAGCGTCAGCCCGTTGCACGCGCACTCCCAGAACATAGCCCTTGAGCGTCGACCGTACGTGGCAGGGCAGGGAGTGTCTTTCGACTCTCCCTGCGCCGTGGGGCAGGAATGTTGGCGGATTGGGTGCCCCAGCTGAGTGCCGGAGCGGTTGCTCGGGCCGCCGAGCAACCCGATGCTCACCCTAGAGCAACCTCGGTGCCAATCCTCAAACAGGGGGAGGCGCCCGAGAGATCAGCCCCCAGGCGCCGCGAATGTGTAAGGAGCTTCCTGCTGTGTGAAGTCAAGGCATCACTCCGCATCACCGCAACTGGGCGAGGTTCTCGCGACGTGCGTGGAACACGCGGCGCGCGGGGATGAACAGCAATCGTCCGATGAGGTATGCGACGACGCACCACCCTCCGACGAGGACAGGCGCGAGCACTGGCCGCTTGAGGACCTCGACAGCCAGCAGCGTCAGCAGCACCGGCGGTGCGCCGGCCGCGACGAAGGAGAGGAGACCGATCAGGCCGGCCGCACCGTGCGCATTGCTGCCGCGCCCAATACTGTTGAGGTCGACGCTACGGGGAAAGATTGCCGACCCAATGGCTGCGACCGGCGCCACGACCAGGTACATCGCAATGAGGCCGAGGGGGATGGTCATCCACAGCGCGAGCATTCCTCCACGAAACACGGCAAACGAGGCGATGACGCAGAACAGGCAGGGTGCCATGACGATGAGCGCATTGCCCACCGCTTTTCCGGCGAGGAGCTCGGCGTCTGTCAGCGGTGAGAGAAAGGCCCTCGTCAAGCCGGCGCGGTCTACCGCGAACTGGTTCATGGCGATGGGCAGCAGGGAAAGGAGGCAGATGACAGAGGCGAACGACGCCAGGCTGAAACCGCTGTCGAACCGGAAAAACCCCAATTCCATCGATCCCGAGCCGCGATACATCATCGAGCCGAAGACCACGAACATGATCAGCGGCGAGAGGAGAGTCGACCGGCCCCTCGGTGTGCGTAGGGCGAGGCGCAGCTGGGCGAGGGCAACGGCGGAGGCTCCCCGCGACAAACCGGGAATTCGCCATCCCCAGGCCGCCTGCATGGGCGCAGCCCGTCGGGCCCCCGACGATCCTGGGGAATCGAGCACCCGCCCGAAGGCCAGCGCGCCGATCGCGTGCAGCAGCGTCGCCATCGCCGCAAGCGCTCCGACGCGCAGGCCTGCGCGGCCGTAGGCGCCGGCGGCGCCGTCGCGCGTGGCGGAAGCGTAGATCTCGCTCGGCACCGTGGCCAGGGCGCGTCGAGTGGCCGTGTCCACCCAGGTGGGCGTGGCGGTGTCGCGCGACTCCCGGGACGCGCCGTCCCGGCGGGCGCTCTGATCGAACATCGCAGGCAGCAGGCTGATGAACGGCAAGATCACGATGAACAGGAGGGCGATTAACTCCCCCCGACGACGGTCGCGCACAAGCAGGTGCAGTACGCTTGTCGCGACCGACGCGAGGCCGAGCAGCACCACGACGAAACACACGGCCGCTGCGAGCGACACCAGCGCGGCAAGCGGTTGGCCGCCGGCGAGCAATCCCGCCGCGAGGCAGATGAGCAGGGGCAGCGCCAACAGGTTCCACGGGTCCCCGAATGAGGCTGACGACTGCGCCACGTAGAGCGTGGACCGCGGGATCGGAAGGAGCAGCAGCCGCACCGGGTTGGTGCGATCGGCCGCCGGCAGAAAGAACGGCCCGATGACCGCCAGCAGGGGCAGCGTCAAGAGGAGATAACGGGACACCTCGAACAGCATCGGCCTGGGGGCGCCGAGGGCCAGGGCATAGCCGGCCGCCGCGCCGAGTCCGGCGAGCACCAATGCCGAGGGTATGAGGAGCACCCCGGCGAGGATCGGTCCGAGCTTTTCGATGGCGATCGAAAATCGCTCGAGCGTATCGCGGGACCCGGTCCGTTCCAGCGCGTTTACGAGCATCCGCCAGCGCAGCCATGCGAATGCGCGAAGGATCCGCACCATCACTAGATCCAATCGAGCGACGTCTGTGGACGCGCCTCGCCGCCGACCAGCCCGATAAAGAGGTCCTCGAGCGTCTTGCCGATGCCGCCACCGGCGCGCAGTTCGTCGATGGGGCCCTGCGCGACCAGCTTGCCGTGCGCGATCACCCCGATGTGGGTCGACAGCCGCTCGACGATCTCCAGGATGTGTGAGGTCAGGAAGATCGTTCCCCCACGCGACAGGAACGACTGCATCAGGTCCTTGATCTGCCGTGACGCGACGGCATCGATGCCTTCGAACGGCTCGTCGAGAAAGAGAAGCCGTGGCGCCGGCAGCAGGGCCGCGGCGAGCGACAGCTTCTTCCGCATGCCGTGCGAGAAATCGGTGACGAGCGTCGTGCCTGCGCCCCTGAGGTCCATGACGTCGAGCAGGTCAGAGGCGCGCGAGTGTGCGGTCGCCTTGTCGATGCCATGGATCTGCGAGACGAACATCAGCGTTTCTTCGGCCGTGAGCCGGTCGAAGAGGGCGAGGTCCTCCGGCATGACCCCCACGCGGCGTTTCACCGACACCGGATCCGCGACCGGATCGGTGCCGAGGATCCGCATCGAGCCGCCACTGGGTTTGAGCAGTCCCGTGAGGCACTTGATCGTCGTCGACTTGCCGGCACCGTTCGGGCCGAGGAACCCGTAGAAGCTGCCGGCCGGGACGGCCAGGTCGATTCCGTCCACCGCACGAAAGGCCCCGAAGTCGCGGGTCAGTCCGCGCGTCTCAACCGCCAGATCCATGCGGGGATTGTATCCCCTGGGCGTCAGTCCCTTTTGCGCGTCGCGTCACCGGTACGCATAATGCGCCATGGACCCGAACGAACTGCTCCTGACCGCGGGGCGCGCGGTGGCGGTCTACGCGCTGATGCTCGCGGTCATCCGTGCGCTCGGCAAAAGGACCGTCGGGAACTTCTCGGCCTTCGACCTGCTCGTCGCGCTCATGCTCGGAGAGATCGCCGACGAGATGATCTACGGCGACGTCCGCTTCATCCAGGGCACCGTCGCGGTCGTCACGATCGGGGCCATCACGTACGCAGATTCCTGGCTGGCGTACTTCGACCACGGCATGGAGGGTGTGCTCGAAGGCAAGCCCACGATCGTGGTCAAGAAGGGAGAATTCCACCGCTCCGGCATGCGCGCGGAGCGCATGAATGAGAAAGACGTCCTGGCGGCGCTGCGGATGCAGGGGGTGAAGGACATGCGGGCGGTCGAGTACGCGATCGTTGAGCACGGCGGGAGCGTGAGCGTCCTGCTGTATGAATGGGCGCAGCCGGCCGGAAGGGCGGACGTCGACCCGCAGATGGCCCGGGCGCGCGACGTGGCTCTCGGTGACCCGGGTTCGCGGCCGGTCTCGATGCAGACCGATTCGCCGCGAGCGCTCGACGTCGACCCGGGGGATCTCCGATGATGGACCCGCTGCGCATTGTCGTGCGGGTGGCCGCCTCCTACGTCTTCGCCCTGATCCTGACCCGCATCTCCGGCCACAGGACGGTCAAACACGCCGACGTGCCCACGTTCGTCGTGGCGGTCATCATCGGCGATATGTTCGACGATTTCTTCTGGGGCGAGGTGCCGGCCGCGCAGTTCGTCGTCGGCGTCGGCACACTGTTCCTGATCCAGGTATCGCTGAAAGTCACCTCGGCGAAGGCCGGCATGCGCGCCTGGCGCGGGGGGGCATGAGGTCGATCGTCGCGATCGTCGGCGTGATCGGCGCATCGCTCGGCATCGCCGCCGCAGTGGTGTTCGGCCGGGACGATCGCCGCTTGTTCGTGCCCCCGCCTGAAGCGGTCGTCGAGAGTTTTACCCGCCAGATCACGACCAGGCGCTAGGGGCTCGCCCGGAGCATGCTGTCGGCGCAACGCTCGCGTGCGGAACAGGCGCAGACGCTCGAGTTGCGCTTTGCGCCGCTGCTCGCGGGAACGGGAACGGTCAACCGGGTCGCCGCCGAACCTGTATGGATGGATCTGGAGCGCTCGACCGCGCGGGCGATCGTCAGGGGCGACAGGGGCGAGGTGAGGCTCGAGTTCGGCCTCGTACGCGAGCGTGGACTCTGGAAGATCGAGACGCTCCCTCGCCTGCCCTGATTCGAGCGCGCGCAGGACCGCCTCCATCTTCACCAGCATCGCGACGGTCATGTGGAGATGGTACGATGATGCCAATGAAGACCGTCATTGTTCACGGCAAGACCGCACTGCCTGGTCCGTTGCGCGACATGATCGGACACGGGAGCACATCGCTCCAGGAATGTCGCGTGCCGGGACCGACGCCCATGCCCCGGGATGTTGACCGGGTCGTGTATTTCGCCGCCGATGATGACCCCGACGTGAGCGCCGCGGCCCGCCAGGCCGCGCGGGCCCAACGGCGCGACGGTTCCGAGAAGCTCGTGTACGTCATGACTGAAGGGAGCCGGCCGGTCGAGGGCATCGCGGCAACAGAGGTGTATGTGTGGCCCCGCGACGAGGACCGCCTCAAGATGGCGTTCATGACCGGCGGGTAGTCGTGAACCGCCTCGCCGGGGAGCGCAGCCCCTACCTTCTTCAGCACGCACACAACCCCGTGGACTGGTACCCCTGGGGACCGGACGCGCACGAACGCGCGCGCCGCGAAGACAAGCCGATCTTTCTCTCGATCGGGTACTCCACCTGTCACTGGTGCCACGTGATGGAGCACGAGTCGTTCGAGGATCCGACCATCGCGGGTCTTCTGAACCAGGGCTTCGTCGCCATCAAGGTCGACCGGGAGGAGAGACCTGACGTCGACCGCGTCTACATGTCGTTCGTGCAGGCTACGACCGGGTCAGGCGGCTGGCCGATGACCGTGTTTCTCACGCCGGACCTGAAGCCGTTCTTCGGCGGCACGTATTTTCCGCCCTCCTCGCGATGGGGACGTCCAGGGTTTGGGGATCTGCTCGCCGAGCTCACGCGTGTCTGGAAAGACGAACGGCCGAAGGTGAACGAGGCCGCAACCGAGCTCACCGACCGCCTGATCGCGGTGACGTCAGGCGGCCGTGCGGAAGCCGAGATCGCCGACGCTGAGTCCCTCGATTCGGCCGTTGAGCAGTTCCAGATGTCGTTCGACCGGCGTCACGGTGGCTTCGGTGGCGCGCCGAAATTCCCGCGTCCGTCCGAGCTGTTGTTCCTGCTGCGGGAGCATGCCAGGCGCGGCGCCGCCGCGGCGCCCCTGCTGATGGTGACGGAGACGCTGCGCGCGATGGCGCTCGGAGGGATGCGCGATCACATCGGCGGTGGGTTTCATCGCTATTCGGTAGACGCAGAGTGGCGGGTTCCGCATTTCGAGAAGATGCTGTACGACCAGGCGCAGCTCGTGCTCGCGTACCTCGAAGCCGCGCAAGCGACCGGGGAGGCGTTCTACGCCGCTGTTGCCGAAGACACACTCGAGTACGTCATGCGCGACATGATGGGCCCCGACGGGGGGTTTTACTCGGCGGAGGACGCAGACAGCGTGCCGCCAGAGCAGGGCGGAGACGCCGGAGCCCGCAAGACCGAAGGCGCGTTCTACGTATGGTCGGAGCGCGAATTGACCACGTTGCTTGGAGCCGATGCGGAGATCGCTCGACAGCACTTCGGGATCCTCCCTGACGGGAACGCGCCGAGCGATCCCCAGGGAGAGTTCACCGGCAGGAACCTGCTGTACGTCGCACACCCCATCGCCGACGTGGCGTCTCGCACGGGCACCTCGCCAGACGAGGTGATGGCGGCGCTCGGCCGCATACGCCAGACCCTGTTCGATGCGCGGAACAGCCGTCCGCGTCCCTACCTGGACGACAAGGTCCTCACTGCCTGGAATGGGCTGATGGTGGCGGCGTTCGCACGGGCGGCGCGGACGCTGCCAGCGAGCGTCGCTGCGCCGCGCTATCGACAAGCCGCCGAGGCGGCGGCGGCGTTCATCCGCCGGGTGCTGTGG
Source organism: Vicinamibacterales bacterium (assembly GCA_035575695.1). GTDB lineage: Bacteria > Acidobacteriota > Vicinamibacteria > Vicinamibacterales > 2-12-FULL-66-21 > JACDCA01. The sequence goes on along the minus strand of DATLXP010000023.1, from coordinate 2,184 downwards.
CAGGCGTCCTCGCGCACACTCTTGCGGCGCTATCGAGACGGGGATGCGGCAATCGAGGCCTACGCCGAGGATTATGCCTACCTGATCTGGGGACTCCTGGAGTTGTTCCAGACGACGGGCAGCGCCGAGTGGCTCGAGTGGGCCACCGAGCTCCAGGCGCGCCAGGATGAGTTGTTCTGGGATGGCGGCGACGGGGCCTGGTTCAGCACGACCGGGCAGGATCCGACCGTGCTGCTGCGGCTCAAGGAGGATTACGACGGCGCCGAGCCTGCCGCCAGCTCCATCTCGGCGCTGAACGTGCTGACCCTCGCCCACCTCACAGGAGATTCCACGTACCGAGACAAAGCCGAGCGCACCCTGGCGCGGTACGGCGCGCGCGTGGGCGCCGCCGCGCGCGTCGTGCCGATGATGTTGTGCGCGCTCTCCACGTGGCATGCTCCGACCATGCAGATCGTGGTCGTCGGAGGACGCACCGAACCGCTCGAGTCGGAAATCGCGTCGCACTATCTGCCGTTCGCCGTGCACGTGCCCGTTGACCCCGATGGTAACCAGGAGGCCCTGCGCCACCTGCTGCCCTTTGTCGACGGCATGAAAGCGCACGGCGGCGCGGCCGCGTACGTCTGCCGTGACTTCGCGTGCCGCCAACCGGTCGGCACTCCGGAGGCGCTTCGCCAGGAGCTGGTATGAACGGCCCGGTCCGTGTCGCCTGCAACCGCGACCGCACGCGCGCGACGTTGACCCTGTTCGACGGGAAAGGGAACATCGTGACCGCCGCCATGGTTGAGGCGCTGCGGTTGGCGCTCGCGAGTATCGGTGCCGATCCCCATCTCAAACTCATCACGCTCGAAGGCGCCGGGCGCGATTTCAGCTTTGGCGCGAGCATCCCCGAGCATGCTCCGGATCGCATCGGCGCGGTGCTGCCCGCGATGCATGGACTGATCGAGGACTTGCTCGCCGCTCCCGCCGTGACCGCCGCCGTGGTGCGGGGGCGCTGCCTTGGTGGTGGATTCGAGCTTGCGCTTGCGTGTGATTTCATCTTCGCCGCCGACGACGCCGTCTTCGGGCTGCCGGAAGTTGCGCTCGGCGTATTTCCACCCGCGGCCTCAGCCTTGTTGCCGCTTCGACTCGGTGCCTCGCGCGCCACTCGCGCCATCGTCACCGGCGACATCCGGCCGGCGGCGGACTGGCTCGCGACCGGATTGCTGGAGCTCATCGCTCCAGCCGCGAGCCTCGAGGCTGTCGTCGAGCAGTGGTTCGAGACCCACCTGGCGTCGAAGTCCGCGGCAGCCCTGCGTCATGCCGCGTGGGCCGCGCGTGCGGACGTCGTCGCCCGCGTGAGCCAGACGTTGCCCGCGCTCGAGCGGTTATACTTGAACGATCTGATGCGCACGCACGACGCGGTCGAGGGGATCGACGCGTTCATGCACAAACGCCCCCCTTCCTGGAAAGATTGTTAGCCGGCGTGAACCCCGCGCGAGCCGATTATGACATTTGACGTCGAGATTGTTCTTCGGGCGCAGGATCATGCGATCACCGAGCGTATCGAGCAGCCCGGACAGCCGAGCGAGTGGACGGAGACGGATGTCTCGGCCGTCCTTCGCCAGATCCTCCTCGCGATCGACCGCGCGAAGAATCCCGGGTCCACCGAACGCTACGTCGCGCTGCGGGGGTTCAGCTGGATCGTCGAGCCCGCTACCGCGGGAGTCGTCATTGCGATCGAGATTCCCAGTGGCGCGGCGGTCGCCGGGCCTTTTGACATCGCGCAGGCCGCCCTCGATCGCCTGATTTCACGCGCCATCGCCGCTCACTCCCCGAAGACCGTCGTCCACTGACGGCTCCTACTGGACGAGCCGGCACGACGCCCATCTCCGACCCCGATAGCCCGCCTTACCGCCTGTAGAAAAGCGTTCGTTTCATTACAAAACTGGCATCAGCAGGCGTGCCGGATCGTGTGCTTTTGCGTCACTTTGTCAGTTTATGGCGCTTTTCCGTCAGGCACTGGGTTTGCGCTGTTGAGGTCGAATGACGTCCGGTGCGCTCTCAGGCCGACCATGAAGCTGCCTTATAAGATTCTGGTGCTCGACGACGACGAACATGCCCTGGCGGGGATCGTCGAGCTTCTCCGCGACTTGGCCTACCTCGTGACGGGCGCGACGACCTACGACGCGGCCAAACGGCTCCTGG
>DATLXP010000022.1:0-6304 GCA_035575695.1 Vicinamibacterales bacterium | reverse complement strand
TGTCGTCATGCCCGGGATGACCGGGCCCACCCTCGCGGCGCGTCTCAAGGAGATGCGTCCGGCCCTGAAGGTCATGTACATGTCGGGGTACGCGGACGCGATCATCGCCGAGAAACTTGCGGCCTCCGACACTCCCTTCATCCAGAAGCCGTTCACACCGATAGACCTGGTCGACATCGTGCGCCGCACTCTTGACGGCTGAACGCCGCGACGGAGCATGGAAGCCGGAAGCGGAGTTGGGGGTATATTCACCCTTGCCGTGCCGCTGACGTTTCTCTGTATCGCGACGTATCTGAAGGGCCACGAGTTCCTGCGCGAATGCCATCGCCAGGGTCACCGCGTGCTCCTGCTGACCGAGGAGAAGCTGCGGGAGGCGGACTGGCCGCGCGACGCGGTGGACGGCTACTTCTACGTCCGTCGGGACATGCCCACCGCGGACATCAAAACGGGGGCGGCGCATCTCGCCCGGACCGAGCGGATCGACCGCATCGTGGCTCTCGACGATTTCGACGTCGAGATGGGGGCCATGCTGCGCGAGCACCTGTTCGTTCCAGGGATGGGCGAGACGACGGGCCGGGCCTTCCGCGACAAGCTCGCGATGCGACGGCGGGCGAGGAGTGCCGGCATCCCCTGCCCTGACTTCGTGCATGTGCTCAACCACGAGGCGATCCTCGAGTGGACGTCGCGTGTGCCGGCGCCGTGGGTCTTGAAGCCACGCTCCCAGGCGGCCGCCATCGGCATCCGGAAGCTGCATTCGGTCGAGGAGCTCTGGCGAGCGATCGACGCGCTCGGCAGCGCGTTTGCGGAGTACCTGCTGGAGCAATTCGTTCCCGGAGACGTCTTTCACGTCGACTCGATCGTCTTCGACCGGGAGGTGCGGTTCGCCGTCGCCAGCCGCTACCTGACGCCGCCCATGGCGGTCGCGCACGACGGAGGGATCTTCGCCACCCACACGCTGCGCCCGCACGATCCCGTGTCGACGGCGCTCCTGGCGTCGAACGCGCGCGTCCTCCAGTCATTCGGTCTGAACCGCGGGGCCTCTCACACCGAATTCATTCGCGCGCACAGTGGCGACTGGTATTTTCTCGAGACCTCCGCGCGCGTCGGCGGCGCCTATATCGTCGATGTCGTTGAAGCCACCACGGGCGTCAATCTCTGGCGGGAGTGGGCGCGCGTCGAGATCGCCGGTGAAGACGGCGCCTACGAGCCCGGTCGCGCGGGAGCAGTGCGGGGGGATCGTGCTGTCGCTGGCGCGGCAGCAGATGCCGGACATGTCGGCGTACGACGATCCTGAGATCGCCGTCCGCATCCGAAAGTCCCACCACGCCGGTCTCATCGTGACGTCGCAGAGCGCGGACCGCGTCGCGGAACTCCTCGAGGAGTACACGACGCGGTTCTACCAGGACTTTCACGCCTCGGCTCCCCCACCGGAGCGCGCGATCGATTGAACGCTGACGGGTTGGGCGTGAGAAACGCCGGGCCCACTGCTGCGCGAACGCGGTATGCCCGTTCCCGCGGCCGTGAGCCGATCCTCCCGCGGTTCACGCAGTGTATTGCGGAGGTCCCATGTCCCAGACATCAAGAAGAGCCGTCATCGTCAGCCTCGTTCTGCTTCTGATCCCCGCCCCGGCGCGGGCGCAGGCCGCCCCGGGCAGTCAAGCGCCTCACCGCGCGTCGGCCACCAAGCGGATCATCTGGACGGTCATCGGCGCCGGCGCCGGCTTCGCTGCGGGCCTGTTTTTCGGGCTGGACAGGTTCGACGATGCGGTCAACAGCGATCGCAAGGTGTGGATCAGCGCCATCGTCGGCGCGGTGGCGGGCGCGGTCGCCGGGGGCACGTTGAGCCGTAACGTCGCCCCGGGGGTTGGCACCGGCCGTGCGCCGGGCAAGGCGCCAGAGCTCCCCTTCCCGCGACGCGATGGCGACGATGGCGCGCTCAGATCGAGAGTGCGCGCGGCCAACAGCCTGGTCTTCTTCGATCGCTGACTGTTACCTCGGGGGCATCGCCTTGAAGGTGTTCTCGATGTTCTCGAGGATCGCCAGTGTCGAACGGGCCCCGGCTTCGAGGTAGCGCTCCCCCGCTTCCGGGGTGGACTCACGCGCGTCTCCCCACGTGCCGGACTTCGTGGCCCAGAACACCGAGCCGGGAGACGTGAAGAAGAAGGCCGTGTGCACCGGTCCGGGGTTGATCGTGTAGTCCGGGAATGGCGGGAACTCGGCGTTCGCGCGGTCCATGTCGACCAGGTCCGGGTTGATCCTCAGGACCGCCGACGTCTCGGCTCGATTGGCGTGCATGCCGTTCTTCAACCCCAGGAACTCGTCGGCCTCGGCCGGAGTCAACGCGTCCCAGTAGTTGACCGGGAACGCCTTGACATCCTTCGAGAGCTTTTCCGCCGCGTTGGCGCAGCCATACGCGATGGCGTACGTGTTGTCGTAGTGCCCGTTCAGGAAGATGATCCGCTTGAATCCCGACGTGGCGAAGGAGACGCACAGGTCTTCTATGAGCGCCAGGAACGTCGAGATGCGGACACGGACCAGCCCGGTGAAGCCGACATGCGGGTACGACAGCGCGTAGTTGATCGGTGGCGCCACGACGGCCCCTAGACCGGGCGCGATGCGGCGCGCGATTTCCTGCGGAATGAGCACGTCGGTGAGCAAGGGACCATGCGGGCCGTGCTGCTCGGTCGCGCCCGTCGGGATGATGACCGTGTGACCGGTCTTCAGGAATGACTCGACTTCGGGGTTCGTCATCTCCCCCAGAAATACCGTAGCTGGCTTCATCGCTCGAAGTATAGGGCAACCTAGGACCGCCGCGACGTCGCGGCGGCGAGCGGCCGTCGCTCGAGCGCGACCAGCGCCAGGTCGTCGAGCGGTAAGGCGTCACCACGCCTGGCGTTCAGCGTTTCGAGCAACGCCGAGCAGACGTCCGGCAGCGTGTCGCCCGACCGGGCCGCGAACAGCTCCTCGAGCGCGCGTACGCCGAACCTCTCCCCTGTCATGCTTTCGTCGTGGGTCACACCGTCGGTGTAGAGCACAAGGCGATCCCCCACGTCGAGCGTCGCGTCGGCTTGCTCGAACGGCAGGTCGAACCCCATGCCGATCACGGGGCCGCCGGCCGACAGCAGCTCGGTGCGACCGTCCGCGCGCACGAGGAGCGGCGGCGGATGTCCGGCCGACGCGTAGGTGAAACGCCCCGTCTGCACGTCGATGACGGCGATCGCGATGGAAAAGTACTTGCCGTAACGTTCGAACGGGAACTCCTCTTCGAGTTGCTCGAGGATGGAGGTCGGAGAGAGGGTGGCGTGGGGCTGACGCACGAGACCGTAGGGGGCGGACAGCCGCTGCGTCACCGAGACGGTGAGCAGCGCCGACGCCACGCCGTGACCGCTGACGTCGACGACGTACGCGACGACCTGCCGATCGTTCACGGGCACGACATTGAAGATGTCGCCGCCAACCTGGAGGGACGATTGGAAGACGGCGGCCATCGCCATCCCGGGCGTGTTCATCCGTAACGGCGGCAGTAGCGTTTTCTGAATGTCGGCGGCCGCACGCAGATCCTCCGCGCGGGTCTCCCGCCGCTCGAGCATCTGCACTTTCATGCGGCGGATCGATTCCGACAGCTGCCGGATCCGTATCTGCGCGCGCACGCGCGCCAGGACCTCGTGAGCGTGGAACGGCGGACCGACGTAGTCCGCAGCGCCGAGCTCGAGCCCCCGGACCTTGTCGGCAACATCGTCCACCGCGGATATGAGGATCACCGGGATGTCGCTCGTTTCCGGTAACGAGCGACATCGTTCGAGCCATTCGAATCCGTCGAGACCGGGCAGGCCGATATCGAGCAGGATCAGGTCCACGTCGCCGCGCTTCGCAATGTCGAGAGCGCGGTCACCCTCCGGCGCCACCTCGATCTCGAACCCGGCCGACCCGAGAATCTCCTGCAGGGTCCTCTGCTGCTCGGCCTTGTCGACGACGAGCAGGACACGGCCGTAGAGCGTGCCTGCCCTGGCCGCCACGACCGCCGTGCCGGCGCCCGCGCCCGCGGCATGATGCCGCCGATGCTGGAACCGCAGCAGGTCGAACACCGTCTTCACCGGCGCGAAGGTCGCCGCCGGTACTTCCACGCAGACCGTGTTCCATCCCGCCATCGCCCCGTTCCAGAGGCCGGGACGCTCGAGCGCGCTCAACACGCGACCCTCGTGCGTCTTCTGCGAGACGAAGACCGATCCGGGATCGACGTAGCGATCGAGATCGAAGGGCTCGCCGCGCCGGGACCGCAGGCCGCAGACGATGTCGACAGGGTTGAAGTAACCGGCGGACTTGAAGATCCGTGCCTGGTCGGGATGTCGCGCGTCCACCTGTGACGGTTCGACGATCTGCACGGACCGTGTGCCGTCCTGCTCCACGACCCAGAACGGCGCGCCGCCGGGCTCCCCCTCGTTCCTCACCACGCCGCACACGCGAATCGGCCGGTCGAGCGTGTCGAACACCCAGCGGCGCTTCTCGGCGTTGTCGCGCAGTTCACGTGGCGGACGCCTCGAGAACCGGAACGCGGCAAAGGCGATGGCGCGGTCCAGCGCGGGGGCCGGCGCCTCCTCCGGCTCACAGGCCGCCATCACCTCGAACACCTCCGACTCCACCTGCGCGAGGTGGCCGATGAGCATCCGCTTCCATCGAACGACGTCGGTCGTCGCTTCGTCGGGCAGGATGTTGTCGACGTTCTTGATGACGACGATGTCGCCGCCGAGTGCGCCGAGGTTGGCGATGAGCGAGCCGTGTCCACCCGGGCGGAAGAGCAGCGAGCCATCGGCCTGGCGGAACGGCTGTCCGTCGCTGTCGATCGCGAGCGTGTCGCTCGACGGCGCCTGTTCCGAGAAGCCGACCTCCAGGGTGCTGGCGCGCCGGCGCCGGCGGAGCTCCGGCGCGACCTCCCCCAGCGCGCGCTCGAACTCCGCGCGGAACTCCGGCGCGACGGTGAAGTGCATGCGGCAGGTGCCGCCCGCGTCACGCGTATAGCGGGCGCCTTCGAGCAGCTGGTCCTCGAATGCGGTGCGCGGCCGGCCCGCGCGGTGAAAGGGGATCAGCCCTTTCGGCAGTTGCGCGTAGCCCATGCCCTGCAACAGCGTCTCGAGAAGCCGCCGTTCCTCGGCTTCGGTGTCCGGTGTGCCGGTGAGGTGCGCCGCCTTGCGTAATTCCTCGCCGAACGGAAAGTCATCGAGCTGCTCGAACAGCTCGCGCGCCGCGGGGGACGCTGACGGCCGGCGCGGGTCCTGGAGCGCCGAGATCAGGTCCTTGAACATCCGTGTCGCCGCGCCGGAGGCCGGCACGAACTTCGTGATGCGCCCGGCGGCCGCCGCCGTGTCGCCGCGATCGATGAGCGCGGACTGTGCCTGCGGTTCGATGCGCGAGATGCCGTCGCCGATCGAGCACGGCCTGTCCAGGACCGTGGCCGGCGGAGGGGTTCGAAGCAGCGCGAGCTGAGCCGCCGCGTCCGAGGGGCTGACGCCGCGCGCGCGAAGCTGCTCGAGGTCCCGGGGTAACAGGTCGCTGTCGGTCGGCATGCGGGGAGCTGCCAGGTCTGCGGCCACTTACGTGCGCGCCGCCAGCGCCTGGCGCGCCTCGTCCGTCGTGCCGAACATGAGAAAGACCTTGTCCATCCGTGTCAGCTTGAACAACGAGATGACCGGCTCGCGGGCGCCGGCGACCACGAGGTCCCCTTTGCGGCCGAGGAGCTTGAGGGCCGACATGATGGCGCCGAGGCCGCTGCTGTCGATGAACTCGACCTCCGACATGTCCAGCACGATCCACTCGGAGCCGGCGGTCACGAAGGAGGCAATCCGCTCCTTCAGCGCGGGCGCGCTGCGCGCGTCGACGCGGCGCTCCCTGATCGACAGCACCAGCACGTCGTCGATGACCCGTTCGTCAGTCCGCATACAGTCCAATTCTAATCGCGCGGCGTTGCCGCACCATCGCCCGGCGACCGAATAGGCGAATGCCTCATTTCCGGAAGGCCTGTTGGGCAGGAGTCCGATCGTGAGCAGCTGCACGGGGCGGAACTACCGGTAGACGTCCCGGCGATTACCGATCTTGACAACGGTGATCAACTCCAGATCGATGATTTCGTAGAGGATCCGGTAGTCCCCTTGGCGGAGGCGGTACTTTTCCTCCCCGCTGAGTTTTTCGCACCCCGGGGGACGCGGCTCGGTTTGCAGGCGTTCGATCCGGGTGACGATGCGCTTGCGGTCCTTGAGCGGGACCGCCTTTAACTCCTGCGCCGCTGATCGCCGGATGCGAACGCTATAGC
>DATLXP010000021.1:0-35178 GCA_035575695.1 Vicinamibacterales bacterium | reverse complement strand
GAGCGGCGCCTCCCGATGGCTCGACGCGTGGCCGGGCATCATCATCAGGCCGGCGATTCCAAGGGCTGCGGGTAACAAGACTTTCAACCTATACATTAGAGATCCTCCGATGTGTATACGCGGCTCTACAGACTTTGGATTTCCGGGCCCGCTTCCCCCTTTGCTCAAGCTCATCTGTTTTACTCAAGCTCATCTGTTTGGAGCGATAGGAACGGGTTAGACTTAATAGATGCGTCAATGCTTGAGCCTCGCACTCTGTCTGGCGCTCGTCGCTTCGTGCGGCGGGTCGCCCACTTCTCCGGCGGTGAATGTGCCTTACTCGCAGACTGATCTTCGTGTTGGAACGGGCGCTGACGCCACGAGCGGCAAGCGTCTGACGGTGAACTACACGGGCTGGCTCTATTCGGCGGGCGCCGCCGACAACAAGGGCGCCCGGTTCGACTCGTCGGACGGCCGTGCGCCGTTTCAGTTCACCCTCGGCGCCGGGCAGGTGATCCGCGGGTGGGACCAGGGAGTCGCCGGCATGAAGGTCGGCGGTCAGCGCCGCCTGGTTCTTCCGCCAGACCTCGCCTATGGCGCAGCCGGGGCCGGCGGCTCTATTCCGCCCAACGCCACGCTCATCTTCGACATCGAGCTCCTCGGCGTCCAGTAGCGTCCCGCAAAAAAAAGGGCCGGCGTGAGCCAGCCCTTTCCTTTCGCGCCCGGTTTCGAACCACAGCCCTGGCCGTAGTCCGACCGCCCCAGGCCTGTTACTTGGCCATCACCACGGTGTCGATGACGTGGATCACGCCGTTCGACTGGAACACATCCGCGGTCGAGATCCCGGCAGTCATGCCCTTGCCGTCCTTCAGCCACAGCTTGCCGCCCTTGCGAACGACCCAGAGCTTGCCACCCGCGACGGTCGTGAGCTCCGCGCTCTTGCCGCCCTTTTTCGCCATCTTCATCAGTGACTTCGAGTCATGACGACCGGCGACGACGTGATAGGTCAGGATCGAGGTGAGCATGGCCTTGTTCTCCGGCTTGACGAGCGTGTCGACGGTGCCCGCCGGGAGCTTGTCGAACGCCGCGTTGGTCGGTGCGAAGACGGTGAACGGGCCGGCGCCCTTCAGCGTCTCGACGAGCCCCGCCGCCTTGACGGCCGCGACGAGCGTCGTGTGGTCCTTCGAGTTGACCGCGTTGTCGACGATGTCCTTGGACGGATACATGGCGGCGCCGCCGACCATGACCGTCTTTTCCTGGGCTCCGACCGTCACTGCTGCGGCCATGGCGAGCGCCGCGATTCCCGTAACGAAGCTGCGATACATCAAATTAAGCCTCCTGCGCGTCTGTAGTGACGCTTGCTCATCTCTACGGATGTCACGCGCGATCGGATTGGCGTCGATCAATGGGCTTCGAACGGCAGGATCAGATCGAGCCGACGAAATGCTTCGACCCGGTCGGCGCCGGAAGCCCCCCGGCGGGCTCATCGGTGACGGCAACGGTCACCGGGCCACGCGCGATGCCGCCTGGCGGCGGTGCGATCAGCATGCCGCGCCCTGTGCGCGGCGTGCCGAGCACACCGGCGCTCACCGGGGCCCCGTCGCCAATCAGCCAGACCTGGAAGATGCGACCGGGTGGTGGCACCGGCAACTGGTCCGCGGCGACGAGCAGTCCGCGTGTGGCGCTCCAGTAGGCTCGCGCGCCGGCCGCTGAACCGGCGAGTTCGATACGCTGCATGTCAGAGGCGGTGAGAATCGACAAGGCCAGGTCGGTCTGACCCGCGAAGTCGTCCAGCCGGGTCGTCAGTTCAGCGATTTCTGAATCGGCAAGACGCAACTCCTCCGAGGCCTGCCGCGCACGTCCCTGGGCGACGTACAGCGAGCCGCCGAGCACGAGGATCACCGCGGCCGCGGCCGCAAGCCACCCGACGTTCCACCCGCGAGGGGCAGCCTTCCCGATCCGGCCCTGGGCCGGCGCGCTCGCGATCGACGCGAGCACTCGCTGCTTCAAGGCCGCTGGCGGGATCACCGGCTCGGGCACTCGCGCGAGCCCTTCCATGACGAGGCACAGCTCCCCGAGCTCCGTCGCACACGCCGCGCAGTCACGGAGATGCTGCTCGATCTCCCGGCGTTCCTCCGGCGTCACGTCGTCGAGGACGTACTCACCGAGCGTCACACTGATGAGATCGTGGCGAGCCATGGTCATGGCCGGAGCCTCTCGCGCAACGTTCCGAGCGCGGTCCGGACGCGGGTCTTGATGGTGCCCAGCGGTTCGGTCAGCCGCGTGGCGATTTCGGACTGCGTGAGCCCTTCGTAATACGCCAGCTCGAGGGCCTTTCGTTGCACGTCTGGTAGATCGGCCAGCGCCTGACGTACCCGGACCGCCTGTTCGTCGGACAACATCTGATCCGGCGCCGCGACGCTTGAAGACGGCATCGAGTCGGGGGCTATGTCGGTACGCGTGTCAGGCCGCGCCTGCTTGGCACGCAGGCGATCGATCGACCGCGTGCGGGTCATCACGAGCAGCCACCCTATGACGGTGCCGCGCGACGCCTCGAACCGGCTTGCGGTTCGCCACGCCTGCGAAAATACGTCCTGAACGACGTCCTCCGCGTCGCCCTGGTCGCGCAGCATACGGCGCGCAAGGGCGAGCACGTGCCCTGCATGACGATCGTAGAGTTCTGATGCAGCGTCCATATCGCCCGCGGCAATACGTGACACGAGCCTGGCTTCGGCGTCCATGCGGGCGCTCCTGGCGGTCACGATCTCTAAAGGCGGGATCCTTGTCACTGGGTAATACGGGCGCCTATGAGGAATGGATTGTCAGACTCTGAACTCGCGCGATCACAGCCACCATTGTAACGGGGCGCGGCGCATTATCATTACCGCTTCCATGAATTCTCCGGTTCAGGTCAGCCCCTCCCCCCGACTGCGGACGCGCGAGTTCCTGGTGGCGGGAACGGTCTTTACCGCACTCACGGTGATCTTCACCTATCCCCTGTCGCTCGATGCCGGCCGGGTTGTGCTCGGCGATAACCCGGACACCCACCTCTTCATCTGGACGTTCGGCTGGATCGCTGAGACCCTCGTGCGGGCGCCGCTCGGGCTGTTCGACGCCAATATCTTCTACCCGCTCGGCCGGGCGCTCGCGTTCTCGGAGAATCTCATCGGCAGCGGCCTCATCGCGGCCCCGGTCATCTGGGCGACCGGGAACCCCGTGCTGGCGATGGACGTCGTGTCGCTGCTCTCGGTGCCGCTGTCGGCCTGGGCGCGTATTTCCTCGCGCGCACGCTGGGCCTCGGCATCGCCGCTTCGTTCATCTGCGGCATCGTGTTCGCGTTCTGTCCGACCCGGTTCTCCCGGCTCGGGCAACTGCATCTCACGACGGTGCAATGGATCCCCTTCGCGCTGGCGCATGCCCATGCGTATCTGGATCGGGGCAGGCCGCGCGACGCCAGGATGGCGGCCGCGTTCTTCACGCTCCAGACGCTGACGAGCGGGCACGGCGCCGTCTTCCTTGTCGTCGCCATGAGCGGACTGTTCGCCTTCCGCGTGGCCACCGGCACCCCGTTGGCCCTCGCGCGGCGGGCTCGAGACCTCGGCGCAGTTGGCGTCATGCTGCTGGCGCCAGCCCTGTTGGTCGCGGTGCCCTATCAGTTCGTGCAACGCGAACTCGGACTCAGACGAACGCTCGAGAACTGGACGGTTCCCGCGATCTGTTTCGCCTATTCTCCGGCACGCGTGCATCAGGCGATCCTGGCGCTCTTCGTTCCCCTGGAGGATGTGGCCGCGGTCGCGAGCGCCTACCTGTTTCCCGGCATTCTCCCCATCGTGCTCTCCGCCGCAGCGCTCGCCCTGCCCTGGCGCCGTCGCGCGTGGCTCGCCACGCGTGTCGCCGACCGTTCACTCTTCTACCGGGCTCCTCGCGCTCGTCAGCATCCTCCTTACGGTGGGCCCTCCGCTCGGACTCTGGCCGTTGGTCTACTGGCTGCCGGGCTTCAATTTCATCCGCGTGCCGTCTCGTTTCTGGATACTCGCCACGCTCGCGCTGGCCGTGCTCTCCGCGATCGGGTGCGAACGTCTGCGCGATCGGCTGGGGCCGAGATGGCGGCCCCTGCTGCTCCCTGTGCTCGCCACGTTGTTGTTGCTGGAATTTTCGACCGTGCCGCTGGCAGTCACACCATTCCGGGTCCGCGCGTCGGCGGCGGATCGCTGGCTCGCCGACCAGGCGGCACCATTCGTCGTCGCCGAGGTCCCTCTCAGCGGGTCCCTGCGCGACCAGTCCGCGTACATGCTCCATTCCATGGCGCACTGGCAGCCTACGGTCCACGGCTACAGCGGCCTCGAGCCCGCCGGACACACGGCGCTGTACGAGGCGATGCGCCGCTTTCCCGAGCCCGGCGCCCTCGAGGCTCTCCGGGGCTTCAACGTCACCTACGTCGCGGTACACATCGACCGGTTCGCTCCCGGCCGCTGGGCTGCCGTGGAGCGCGAGCTGGCCGTGATCCCCTCCCTCGAACTGCTGTTCCGGGACGAGACCTCGCGTGCCTACCGACTGCACCGCTGACTACTTGCGGAGCGTGTAGCCTTGCGGGATCGTGAAGGTTTCGTCGGGAACGCGGGCGGTGGAGACGCGGAGTAACTCCTGGCTGACCTTGAGCCCCCCCATCCCCTTGCCCGTGATCTCGTACTCGAACCTGTAGGGAATTCCACGCCGCCGGGCGACGACCATGAACTCGCGTTGCAACTCGGCTTGCCCACGGACCGCTTTCTTGGGGCCGCGCCCCTCACCTGCTTCCTCGTCCTTCACGAGAGTCAGCTCGTCGAGCTTCTTGTACAGGCCGCGGTACTCGTCGGCTCCGGGACCGTTGTCCGGGATCCCAGTAGGTGCCCGCGAGTACGAACGAGTTGTCGTACGCCACTCCGCTGTAGCGGTACTCCTGGCAGCGCCGTCCCGCGATGGTCGCGGTGGCGCCGGTCGGCGTCCCCTGTGCACCCTCCAGCCGTTTCGCGATCGCCTTCTCGTACGCGTCCGGCGCAGCAGCCGTGCCTTGACGCCGACGCCGCCGGTCCGCGTCCTGCGCCGCCTGGTTCCCGGAGACGAGCGCGTTGACGGCCATCAGTCTGAACTGGTGCCAGAGCAAATACTCTTTCAGGATGGTGAGATTCCGCACGGCGCTGAAGTTCGACGTGTTGCCGACCGGCGCCTGATCCTCCCGGTGCTTCGAGGAGGTGATGGTCTCGGTCACACTCGTGATGCGGGGTGACACCCCTCCCACGGTCCGACGCCACTCGAGGACCACATCCGCGGACGCTCGAGACGCACTCAGAAGAACGATCGCGGCGCACGCGCAGCGCAGGGAGAGTCGAGACATGGATGGCTTCAAGCATACACTCATGGCATGAACGACGTCGTCGTCGTCGGGGCCGGAGCGGCGGGGCTGGCGACGGCGATCTTCGCGCGGCGATTGGATCCGCGCCGCAGCGTACTGCTGCTGGACGGTGCCGCGAAGCCGGGCGCGAAGATCCTCGTCAGCGGTGGCAGTCGCTGCAATGTCACCAACGCCGCAGTCACGGAACGCGACTATTGGGGCGGCAAGCGTACGATCGTCCGGCGCGTGCTGCGCGCGCTGCCCGTTGCGGCGACCGTCGACTTCTTCCAGGGCCTCGGGGTCGCGCTCAAGGAAGAGCCACACGGCAAGCTGTTCCCGACAACGGATCGATCGCGGGATGTCCTCGATGCGCTGCTCCGTGCCGCCGCGTCGAGCGGCGTGACACTGGCGGCAGGCACGCGGGTGCACGAGGTGCTGCCTGGCGGCAGCGGCTTTTCGCTCCAGACGTCGCGGGGCCCGATGACGGCGGCGTCCGTCGTGCTGGCGACGGGCGGGCTCTCACTGCCGAAGACCGGCAGCGACGGCGGCGGGCTGACGATCGCGCGACGGCTCGGCCACTCGATCATGCCGACGACGCCAGCGCTCGCGCCATTGCTGCTCTCGAGCGAGTGGTTCCACGCCGGTCTTTCGGGGGTGGCGGTCGACGTCGAGCTGACGGTGTGGGTCGATGGGCGCGTCAGCGAGCGCATCCGGGGCTCCATGCTGTGGACGCACTTCGGGCTGAGCGGCCCGGTCGCACTCGACGCGTCGCGTGTCGTGCTTCGCGCGCAACTCGAGCAACGGCCCGTGATGGTCAGCGCGAACTTCTTCCCTCCCGCGACGTTCGACTCGGTCGATGCTCGCTGGGCGACGGCGGCGACGAGCCGGCCACGCACCAGCATGCAGAACGCGCTCGCCGACGAGCTGCCCGCGTCGGTCGCGTCGGCATTGCTCGCGCACGCGTCGATCGATGGGGGCACGGCTCTCGGTGCCTTGTCGCGCCACCATCGACGCGCGCTCGCGCACGCGCTGACGGGTCTGCCGCTGCCGGTCACAGGTAGCCGGGGCTACAACTACGCCGAGGCGACGGCCGGCGGCGTCTCGCTCGACGAAGTGGATCCCGCCGGGATGGGGTCCCGGCGGGTACCGGGCCTCTTCCTCGTTGGTGAAATGCTCGACGTGGACGGGCGGATCGGGGGTTTCAACTTTCAGTGGGCCTGGTCGAGCGCTCGCGCCGCGGCCGAAGGGCTCGCTCGCCGCCGGGCGTGATCCGGGCTTCGTCAGCAGCCCATCTCATCCTGCGACGGCAACCCGTGCTGGCGTCTCCCCTCGTCTCCCTCATGCTGCGCGGTGATCTTGTAGGTCTCGAACCGCCCATCCGCCGCGTCACCGGCGAGCTTCGTCCGGTGCGCCGCCATGTCGGCGCGGGTCATCGGCGTGAATCCCCTGGCGATACGCAGGTTCTGGCGCAGGACCTTCAGCGAGTCAATTCCACTCACGGTCGTGACGACTGGCAGGCTCATCGCATACCGGAGCGCGTCCTGCACTCCGACTGCGCGCTCCGCGACTGCCCGGGCGTCGCCACCCAGGCTCTTCATGCCGATCGCGGCGATGCCCTGCCGTTGGAGCTCCGGAAGCACCTGCTGCTCGAAGCTCTTGAACGTCGCATCGAAGCCATTCAGCGGCAGCTGGCAGCTGTCGAACGGGAACTCCTGCGCAAGCATCTCGAGGTGGATCGCCGGGTCCTTGTGACCGGTGAACCCGGTGTAGCGCACCTTGCCTTGTTCCCGCGCACGTTCGAGTGCCTCCACGACCCCCCCTGCAGCGAAGTGGCGTTCAGGATCGTTGTAGTAGACGCATTCGTGAATCTGCCAGAGGTCCAGGTACTCAGTTTTGAGACGCCTGAGAGACTCCTCGAGCTGGCGCATCGCCGAGCGTGAATCCCGTCCGTGCGTGCAGACCTTTGTCATCAGGAACACGCGGTCCCGCCGGTCGGACAGCGCCTTCCCCATGACCTCTTCGCTGCGCCCGTCGTGATATTCCCACGCGTTGTCCATGAAGGTGATCCCTTCATCGATTGACGCGTGAATCACCTCGATGGCGTCCTTCTGGTTCTTGATCTTTCCGATGTGGTAACCACCGAGCGCCAACGCCGTGACCTGCTCGGCATGACGTCCGAAGGGGCGGAGAGGAATCTCACGAGTCATATTGGTGGTGGCCTGCAAGAGGGAGACCTACGCGGTCTCGATTTTCCGTCCGACAAAAAAGGGCCCGAGACGGTCGAGATAGAGGGACGTCTGTTGCGTTCTCCGCATCGTCTGTACCACCGCCGACAAGGGGAACAGGTCGCGGCCGATGAGCCCGATCACGAAGTCGTTGTCGGACCGGTCGAGGCCGTGACACGCCAGGCGAATGTCATGGGCGTAATCCGCCGAACCGAATGCCATGCCGATCGCGCCGTGCTCCGCGAGGATCGTCCGCTGCTGCTCTGGCGCCAATTGCGCGAAGGCGCCGCTCCGCCGCAGCGGGTACCAGACCGCCCACCGCCACTCAGGATGCATGACCGTGCGGAGGGGACGCTCGATGAGCGTCTCGTTGAGGTCCGGCTCGTACCCGATCGCGTAGGTGCGGCCGAACATCGTGTACTCCGGCTTCTGCACGAGCGTCGAGAAGATGCTCCGGCCGAGCGCCGGCCGCAACACATCCATGAATGCATTGGGGTCAGGAGCGATCGCGAGCACGGCAATACCGGAGGGATCGTTCAGATCCTCGTAGACAACCGTGCGGATCGGTGCCGGGGCGAGCTCGCGCGCGGCAGCGAGAGGGTCGCTGCAGCCGCCGAAGGCGAGCAGCTGCATGAAGAGCCGGTCGTCGGACCGTTGCGCCGTCCCGTCTCTTTGTCCCCCCTTTTCACTCAGATCTGGGGGCTCGATGCGTCCTCGCGCTCTGTCGTCAGCCATGTCTCAATTATTCCTTTGGGAAGTGCACGGCCCAGCTGGATTTATCCATTCTGCGCGGTAAACTGACTTTACCTGCATGACACATCTCAACCCGCTGGATGATATCGCTGCGCTCGACGCGGCGATCGCCGAATCGCTTGAGCGCCCTGTTCTGCTCTTCAAGCACAGCCGTAGCTGCGGAATCAGCTGCGAAGCCCTGGATGAGCTCAACGCACACGTCGCCCTGGCGGGCGCCGACGCGGCGTACAAGCTGATCACCGTCCAGAGTCACCGCCGCGTCTCCGACGAGGCCTCAACCCGGTTCGGCATCCGTCATGAGACGCCGCAGGCGATTCTCCTGCGCGATGGCCGGCCGGTCTGGAGCGCCTCGCATTTCAGGATTACGGCCGACGCCCTCTCCCGGGTCATGTCGTAGCGTTTCCACCTGCGTCCGGAAGCCCTGCCGGGCTGCACCTGCGACTCGGACTACTCGTCAAAAATCACACGCAGCACATCGGCTGTCGGCTCGAGTGCCGTGATCATCCGCACGGTGATCCCTCCGGTCGAAGGCGGGTCTCCGCCATGTCTGTTCAGCCACACGGGCCGAACGTGGGCCGCGACTGCTCCCTCGATGTCCGCAGCCCAGGAGTCCCCCACCATCACGGCTTCGTCGGCGCGACAGCCCAGTCGCGACAGCGCGATTTCAAAAATCCGCGGATCAGGTTTGGAGAGTCCGGCCTCTTCCGAGACCACCAGCTCGTCGACATATGGTGCGAGGCCGAGATGTGCGAGCTTGCCGCGTTGCTCGTCGAGCAGGTTGTTCGACACGATACCGACCCGCGCACGCAGACGGA
This sequence comes from Vicinamibacterales bacterium, assembly GCA_035575695.1. Taxonomy (GTDB): domain Bacteria; phylum Acidobacteriota; class Vicinamibacteria; order Vicinamibacterales; family 2-12-FULL-66-21; genus JACDCA01. The sequence goes on along the minus strand of DATLXP010000021.1, from coordinate 26,035 downwards.
CCGCCTCGAGAAGCTCGACAGCACCGGCGATCGGGCGACGCGAGGCCAGGAAGCCGGCCCGGTACGAAGCCGCCGCTCGACTCGCGAGCGCGTCGTCCGCCTCGACTCCCACCGATCGATACAGGCGCCGGAAGCGTTCCACCCTGGCGACATCCGGATCGAGGCGCCCGATCATCACGTCGAGATGCAGGGCCTCGAGAAGTCGTGAATGCGCATGGTCGAATGCATCGATCCCCATCTGCTCGAAGCGGGGGTGCATCGACCGCACGCCTTCGAGCGCGGCCCGCGAGCCATACTGATGATCGAACAGCGTATCGTCGAGATCGAACAGGACGGCGCAGACCACGCTGTCAGCGCCGTCGCTTCTGCGGCAGATCGCTTCGGACAATATTGACCGCCAGCCACATCCCGCCAGCGGCGGCAACGAGAAAGAAGGTCATCGCGAACGCCGGGTAGCCGAGGATCCTGAACGAGATCTCCACCCGCATCAGCAACGCGGCGCCGATGATCAGCGACGCGAGCAATAACCCGAGCGTGATGCGGTTGGCCACCTTCTGAAGACCCCCGATGATGCCCCCTTCGTCGATCAGCTCGACTTTGAGCCGCAGCTGGTTGTTGGTCGCCGCATCCAGAAGCTTGTTGACCCGGGCGGGCAGCTGTTCGACGAAATCCTTCGTCTCGAGCGCGGCGGCGTACAGGTTGGACGGATCCATGCTCTTGCGCATGCGCCGCTGCATCAGCGCGGACGCTTCCTCGCGCAGGGCCCCGTTGACATCGAAGTCGGGGGATAACGAGCGGCCGACCTGGTCGAGGTTCAGGAGCGTCTTCCCGAGCATGGTCAGCTCCGAGGGCAGACGGATGCCATGCCTCCCCGAAATCCGCGTCAGCTCCATCATCACGCGCCCGACCTGCACCTGGGCCAGCGGCGCCTCGTGATACGTGGACGCGAGGTCCTGCACGTCCCGGCGCAGGTGCGTCTCGTCGATCTCGCCGATGACCTCGCCGATCTGCAGCGCCAGGTCCGCGGCGCGGTCCCCGTTGCCGTCGGCCACCGCGAGAAGCAGTTTCAGCAACTCGTCCTGCCGCGCCGGCGACAGACGGCTGACCATCCCGAGGTCCAGCAGCGCCACCTTCCCATCGTCGGTGAGGAAGACGTTCCCGGGATGGGGATCCGCATGGAAGAAGCCGTTGATGAGGATCTGGTGCAGGTACGCGCGAAACAGCTCTGAGGCAAGACCATCGCCGTCGATCTCCTGCCGCATCAGCGGCGTGAGGTCGGTGATCTTCCGCCCCTTCACCAGTTCCATGGTGAGTACGCGCGCACTCGAATAGTCGTCCACCGGACGCGGAACGACGATGCGGGGAAAGTCGGCGAGATTGTCGGCGATCCGCAGAAGGTTCTGGGCTTCGCGGCGATAGTCGAGCTCCTGCAGGATCGTGCGGCGGAACTCGTGGACGATCTGGGTGAAATCGAATTGGGGACCCGCGGAGGTGTGCTTGTCGAGGACCGCCGCGATGTCGTCCATCGTGGCGAGGTCTCCGGCCAGCTGCTCCCGCACATCGGGGCGCTGAATCTTGACGGCCAACTCGCGGCCGTCGCGGAGCGTCGCGCGGTGCACCTGCCCGAGGGACGCGGCGCCGACGGGATCGGCTTCGAACGAGGCGAACCCCTTTGAAATGCGCATGCCGAAATCTTCATGGATGATCCGCTCGACCTCGGCGTAGGAGAACGGTTCGAGATTGTCCTGAAGTCGCGACAGGGCGTCGAGATACGGACCGGGCAGCAGATCGGCCCGCGTCGACAGCAGTTGTCCGAGCTTGACAAAGGCAGGGCCCATCTTCTCGAGGTCCCGTGCCAACTCGACGGGATCGTCTCCGTAGGGTTCCGCGTCAAGGGCTTCGGCCTCTAGGGCATCTTCGAGACCCGCTCGATTGACGAGGTCCTTACGTCCGTATTTGAAGAGCAGGCGCGCGATGTCCTTGTAGCGCTTGAGTCGCTCCGGGTGCAGTGATAATCCCATCGGGCGTCAATTATAGAAGGAGCGTGCCAACCCCGCGGCGTCGAAGCCCCGCGCACGTGATGATAAACTCTCACGTGTGTCCGCGGTCGTCATCGCTGCCTCGAATCTCATGCCTTCGCTTCGTGAACGGCTCTCCGGTGAAGGGGAGCTCCATGTCTTTGCCGACACCGAACCGATTCAGGCGCTGCAGTCGATCCTGGAACGCCGTCCCCCGCTGATCGTTCTGGAGCGGCTGTTTGCCGCGACCCCGCGAGGCGCCGCCCTCATCAACCGCATCAAGACCGACCCGCAGCTGGCCCAATCCGAAGTGCGGGTCATGTCGCACACGGGCGATTACGTGCGCCAGGTCTCCCGGCCGGCGGTCGGTGTTGCAGCGGTCGCCGACGGACGGCCGGCGGCCCACCCGACGCACGCGGCTCCTCCGATGCACGAACCCGCGACGGCGACCGGCGACGCGCCACGTCCGCTCGACTGGCAAGGCACGCGTCGAGCCCCTCGCTTTCGGGTCCGGGGGGGCGTGGAGATCCAGCTGGATGGAAATCCCGCGGCGGTGCTCGATGTCTCGACGGTGGGTGCACAGGTCGTGTCGGGCACGATCCTCCGTCCCAACCAGAAGGTCCGCGTCAGCATCACGAACGACGACGTGACGACGCGGTTCAGGGGGACGATCGCATGGGCGAAGTTCGAGCTGCCGAAACCGACAGCGCCGCCCGTCTATCGAGCCGGCGTGGAGTTCCTGGACGCGGACGGCCCCGCGATCGATCGGTACAGCGCACGAGTCCGCACGTAGGCCCGCCTGTCAGTAGGCCCGACCTGTCGTAGGCCCGACCTTTAGGTCGGGCGCCCAGGTCGGGCGCGCCGTCACACCCTCTCGAACCAGCCCGCCGCCACCGACCCATCGCGAATGATCGTGTCTTCGCGCGCGGATCCCGTCGAGATGATCGAGGCCGGAACGCCCGTGACCGCTTCGAGTCTGGCAATGTAGGCCTTGGCCTCGCGCGGCAGGTCGTCGAAGCGGCGAACCCCCGCGGTCGGAGCCGTCCAGCCTGGCAACGTCTCGTACACCGCTTCGCAGGCGGCCAGCTGCGCCACGTCGCCCGGCATCTCGGTGAGCGTCGCGCCGTTGCACGTATACGACGTGCAGACCTGCAGCTCCGGCAGGCCGTCGAGCACATCCAGCTTGGTCAAAGCGAGCGCGTCGAGGCCGTTCACGCGCACGGCGTAGCGCACCGCGACCGCGTCGTACCACCCGCAGCGTCGCGGACGCCCCGTCACCGCTCCGAACTCCTGACCCGTTTCGCGCAGCCGGTTGCCCATCTCCCCCGTCAGTTCCGAGGGGAGCGGCCCTTCACCGACGCGGGTGGTGTAGGCCTTGGCCACGCCGAGTACCCCGTCGATCGCCTTCGGCGGCACGCCGAGCCCTGTGCAGACGCCGCCGATCGTCGCGTTCGACGAGGTGACGTAGGGATACGTGCCATGGTCGATGTCGAGCAGCGTGCCCTGCGCCCCTTCGAACATGATGGATCGTCCTGCCTCGCGCGCGCGCGACAGGAACAGGGACACGTCGGTGACCCACGGCGCCATCCGCTGCCAGGCGATCTGCAGATCGTCGATGACCTGCTTCCAGTCCATCGTGGAATCGCCAATGATGCGGTTCCGTGCGGCGACGTTCTGCTGGACGGCGCCCCTCAGCGCTTCGACGTTCGCCAGATCACCGATGCGGACACCGCGTCGCGCGATCTTGTCTTCATACGCCGGTCCGATGCCGCGCGAGGTCGTGCCGATCTTCCGTTCCCCGCGTCGCGCCTCGCTGAGCAGGTCGAGCTCACGGTGATACGGCAGGATCAGGTGCGCCTTGTCGCTGATCATCAGCCGATCGCCAATCGTGACGCCGGCAGCCGACACTTCGTCGATCTCGGCGAAGAGCGCCTGCGGGTCGACCACGACGCCATTGCCGATGACGCAGGTGACCCCCTCGTGCAGGATCCCCGACGGCAGCAGCCGCAGCACGAACTTGCGTCCGTTCGCGTAGACGGTGTGACCGGCGTTGTGGCCGCCCTGGTAACGGCCCACGATGGAAAAGTTCGGCGTCAGCAGATCGACGATCTTGCCCTTGCCCTCGTCACCCCACTGCGCGCCCAGCACTGCGATGTTCATAACCGCAGTATTCTACCTGCTCACGATGCTTGTTCTGGACGGAAAGTCCCTCACACTCGAGCAACTCGAACAGATCGCGGACGCGCACGCACCCGTCGGCCTGGCCGCCGCTGCGGCCGTGGCCGTCGATCGCGCCAGGCTCGTCGTCGATCGCGCGGCCGCGGGGGACGCCGCCGTGTACGGCGTCAATACGGGTTTCGGCGCGCTGGCCGAGACCGCGATCCCACCAGGCTCGCTCGGCGCCCTGCAGTTGAATCTTCTCCGCAGCCATGCGGCCGGCGTCGGCGAACCACTCCCTGTTCGCGCGGTCCGGGCGTCCATGACGCTTCGCGCCAACGTGCTCGCGAAGGGCTTCTCCGGCATTCGCCGGTCGACCCTGGAGTTGCTGCTCGACCTGCTCAATCGGCGCGTGCATCCCGTCGTGCCGAGCCGCGGATCGGTCGGCGCCAGCGGTGACCTCGCCCCCCTCGCGCACCTGGCGCTCGTGCTGGTCGGGGAGGGCTTCGCGTCGGTCAACGGAGGGCCCGTGCAGCCGGGCGGATCCGCGCTCGCCGCCGTTGGGCTCCGGCCGGTCGTGCTCGAGTCGAAAGAAGGACTCGCGCTGATCAACGGTACGCAGCCATCCACCGCGATCGCCGCCCTCGCCTGCACGGCGGCAGAACGCACGGCCCGCGCCGCCGACATTGCCGCCGCGCTCTCCCTCGACGCGCTGCGGGGCTCGGTGCGCCCGCTCGACCCGCGCATCCACGAGGCCCGGCCGCACCGTGGCCAGACGATCTCGGCGGCCAACATGCTCGCGCTGCTCGCCGGCAGCTCCATCAACCAGTCCCACCAGCACTGCGGACGCGTACAGGATGCCTACTCGCTCCGCTGCGCTCCGCAGGTGCACGGCGCCGCGCGCGATGCCCTGGCCTTCATCCGCGCGACGCTGACCACCGAAGCCAACGGTGCCACCGACAACCCGATGGTGTTTGGCGATGCGGACGACATCGTATCGGGCGGCAATTTCCATGGCGCACCGATTGCGATCGCGGCGGACCTTCTTGCGATTGCACTGACACAATTCGCCACGATCAGCGAGCGCCGATCCGACCGCCTGGTCAATCCGGCACTGAGCGGACTGCCGGCGTTTCTCACGTCAGACGGCGGGCTCCAGTCCGGCTACATGATCGCGCAGGTCACCGCCGCGGCGCTGGCATCGGAGTTGAAGACGCTTGCGCATCCGGCGAGCGTCGACACGATTCCGACATCGGCGAACAAGGAAGATCACGTGAGCATGAGCATGGGGGCCGCCCTGAAGGCCGAACGCGCGGTGTTCTTCGCCTCGCGCGTGATCGCGGTCGAAGTCCTGTGCGCCTGCCAGGCCATCGATCTCCTCGCCCCGCTCACGACGTCGTCGGCCCTGCAATCCGTGCACGCGTTCGTGCGCGCGATCGCGCCGACGCTCACGAACGACAGGCCGCCGTCCCCTGACATCGAGGCGATCGGCGACGCTATTCTCTCGGGAGCGTTTGCTCGCTCGTGTACTGCAGAAGTCAAGTAAGAAATTTTGTCGTTTCGATTTGACAAGCGCGCCGTACGTTTCTAGATTGCTTCCTTCGCCGCGATTTGGTTCCACGTCATGAGCACCGTTACCCGTCATGTGAGTGCCCCGCGGGGCGCGACGCGATCCTGCAAGGGCTGGCCGCAGGAAGCCGCGCTGCGGATGCTCATGAACAACCTCGATCCCGACGTCGCCGAACGTCCCGAGGACCTCGTGGTGTACGGCGGCTCCGGCCGCGCCGCGCGCAGCTGGGAGGCCTTCGACGCGATCGTCGACGCGCTGCGCCGGCTCGAGCACGACGAAACGCTCGTGGTGCAGTCCGGGAAGCCGGTCGCTGTGTTCCGGACACACCCGTGGTCCCCCCGCGTCATCATCGCCAACGCGTTGCTCGTGCCCGCCTGGGCCACGTGGGACCGCTTCCGCGACCTCGAGGACCGCGGCCTCACCATGTACGGCCAGATGACGGCCGGGAGCTGGATCTACATTGGCACGCAGGGGATCCTGCAAGGCACGTATGAAACGCTGGCCGAGCTCGCGCGCCGGCATTTCGGGGGGACGCTGTCGGGCCGACTGGTGGTCACTGCCGGCCTCGGCGGCATGGGAGGCGCGCAACCGCTCGCGGTCACCATGAACGGCGGCATTGCGCTCGTCGTCGAAGTCGACCCTTCCCGGATCGAGCGCCGGCTGTCGATGAACTTCGTGGATGAGCGCGTCGCTACGCTCGACGAAGCGCTGGTACGCATCGCGGCCTATCGGCGTGACGGCACTGCGCGTTCGATCGCACTCGAAGGCAACGCCGCAGATGTCATCCCCGAGCTCGTGCGGCGAAACGTCGTGCCCGATGTCCTCACCGACCAGACGAGCGCGCACGATGCCTTGCTGGGCTACGTGCCGTCAGGACTGACCGTGCCGCAGGCCGACGAACTGCGGACATCCGACGCGGCGGAGTACCTGCGCCGGTCGAGCGACTCCATGGCGGCGCACGTGCGGGCGATGCTGGAGCTCCGGTCGCGGGGCGCGGTCACGTTCGACTACGGGAACAACATCCGCGCGCAGGCGGAGAAGGCGGGCGTGTCCAACGCGTTCGACATTCCCGGCTTCGTGCCGGAATACATCCGGCCGCTCTTCTGCCTGGGCAAGGGGCCGTTCCGCTGGGCGGCCCTCTCTGGCGATCCGGCCGATATCGCGGCGACCGACGCGCTGGCGCTCGACATGTTCGCCCACGACGAGGCGCTCTGCCGCTGGATCCGGCTGGCTCAGGAGCGCGTGCCCTTCCAGGGGCTGCCCGCGAGGATCTTCTGGCTTGGATACGGCGAACGCGCCCGCTTCGGGCTGGCCATCAACGACCTCGTGCGCAGGGGTGTCGTGACGGCGCCGATCGTCATCGGCCGCGATCATCTCGACACGGGATCGGTCGCATCGCCCAACCGCGAAACTGAGGGCATGCTCGATGGAAGCGACGCCATCGCCGACTGGCCCGTGCTGAACGCGCTGCTCAACGCCTCGTCTGGAGCGACCTGGGTGTCCGTGCACCATGGCGGCGGCGTCGGCATCGGCTATTCACTGCACGCCGGCATGGTGATCGTGGCCGACGGCACGCGCGAGGCGGACGAGAAACTGCAGCGCGTGTTGACCTGCGACCCAGGCCTCGGCGTCGTACGGCATGCGGACGCGGGATACGCAGCCGCCATCACCACCGCACGGCTGCACGGCATCGACATGCCGTCGCTCGCCGAACACGAGGCTGGCCGATGATGATCCCGGAACGTCCGTCACTCGAACGACGGGTGCTCGCCGCGCTCGAGGGGTCTCACGAGGGGGGGGCACGCATTCCCGTACTGCTCGGCGGCTGCGGGTCCGGGCGCACGTCTGTGCTCCTGCGCCTGCGCGACCTGGTCGGCCGGTCGGTCTCCCAATACATCGACGTGGAACGCATTGCCACCACACCCGAGCGGTTCCTGCAGGCCGTGCGCGACGGCTCCCCCTTCCCCGCGCTCCCCTACGGTCAGGCCCCGTCACGTGCGGGGGCGCGCGACGCCTTCGACGCGTCGCTGGCGTTTTTCGACACGGCCCGCGCGGCCGGTGACGCGCCCGCCACATTCCTGCTCGACGAATTTCTCGAGCTCAGAACGTTCGAGAGCTTTCCAGGCCTGCGATCCGTCCTGCGCGACCTCGTTGGCGCCCTGGCGTCGAGCGGCAACCGGTTCGTCCTGACGACGCGCTACGCCGCGCGCGCGCACCGGCTGCTCCGCGACGCCCCGGCCCAGTTCGAGATCATCCACGTCGCCCCCCTCTCGCCCGGCGAGATCCGCGCCACGGTCGCGCCCAGCCACGACGCGCACGGCGCCGAGGACGATCGGATGAGCGACGAGCTGGCCCGCATGATTCATGCGCTCTCTGACGGCCGTCCCGCGTACGCGCGCCTCATCGCCGACACGGCCAGCTCCCTGGAAATGCGCGGGACCAGCGACCCGGTCGGCGCGCTCGCCGCGCTGCTCGCCCCTGGTGGCGCGCTGAGCCATGCCTGCCGCTTCTGCTATGAGCTGCGCCTGCATCGTGCCCGAGGATACGGCGCCCTGAAGGCCATCCTCGACGTGCTGTCGGAAGAAGAGCCGCTGACACTGACCGAAATCGCGCTTCGCCTGCGCCGCACACCTGGCTCGACGAAGGACTACCTGTCGTGGCTCGAAGATGTGGACCTGCTGGTGTCGCGACAGAAGCGGTACAGCTACGCCGACCCGGTGCTGCGTTTGTGGGTCCGGCTGCATGGCCACTCGACCCCCCCGACCGAGGAAGACATTGCCCGCGAGGTGCACACCTACGTGCTCTCGCACCTGCCTTCGTCGGAACCGGCGCTGGCGCACTCCGCGCCGGCCGATGCGGAGAAGAACTGGGGCATCATCGAGATCGATTAAGAATCTCGAGCGCGCTTTTCGCGGCGCTCTGGGCCGCTTCCTTTTTGCTGCGCCCCTCGGCCTTCGACACCGGCTCCCCTTCCACCAGCACTTCCACTTCGAACCGCCGCTGGTGGGCCGGACCGATCTCTGCGGCCAGGCGATAGACCGGCAGCCCATGTCCGTCGCGCTGCACGCGTTCCTGGAGCGCCGACTTGTAGTCCTCTGTGAACGCCGACTCGACGCCGCGGCCCTTCGCCCCGTCGATCAGCCCCTGGAACTGACGCTGGATGAAACCCCTGACCGGTTCGTAGCCCCCATCGAGATACACCGCCGCGATGAGCGCCTCGTAGCAGTCGGCAATCAGGGCATGCTTCCGTCGGCCACCGGTCTTCTCCTCGCCGCGACCCAGGATCAGGAACTCCCCGAGCGTGATGCGCTCGCCCAGGCGCGCGAGCGACGCCGCCGAGACCATCGAGGCTTTCAGCTTCGACTTCTGGCCCTCGTTGTGCTGCGGAAACTGGCGGAAGAGCAGGTCGGCGATCACGAAGCCAAGGATGGAGTCGCCGAGAAACTCCATCGACTCGTTGTCGAACACACCGCCGCTGGCGTCTTCATGGACCCGCGATCGATGGGTCAGGGCATGCTCGAGCAGGCCCCGGTCCTTGAAGCGGTAGCCGATGATCCGCTCGAGCGGCTCGAGCTCGGCGCCGAAGGGGCCGAGCCGCCGGACGGTACTCTCGTCACGGTAGCTCTCGATGATGCGACACGCGAGGCCGGCATCCTCGGCGGTGACGCTGACCCTCAGCTCATTCACCGACATGGGAAACGGCGTGCGCGAGATGTCGGCGGAGATCATCGCGGTCACGCCGTGTGATGCGAGCAGGCCCACCACGACGTCGGCTTCGACCTGTGAGGGCGTGCGGAAGACGACGGACAACTCACCCATCAGCGACCGGATCCCTTCGCCCCTGCAAACGAGGGCTCGACTTTCACCAGGACCATCGTCATGTCGTCGTGCTGGTCCGCGCCATCCACGAACGCTTCGATCTCGCGGAGGATCCGCTCGCGCAACTCGCCGGACTCCAGGTGTCCGTGCTCCTCGACAATGCTGCTCAGGCGCGTCTCGCCGAACAGATCGCTCGCCGGGTTCATGGCCTCACTGATGCCATCGGTGTAGAAGACGATCACGTCGCCGGCGGTCAGGTCGAGGCGCGCCTCCTCGAGCAGTTCGTCGAACTTCTCCGACGCTCCAGGAAAGCGGAGACCGACCACCATGCCATCCGGCGTGAGGACCCGGGCCCCGGGGCCCAGGCTGGAGCCGGCGCCTCCCATGAACACGAGGGGCGTGTGGCCGGCACGGCAGTAGGTCATCGTCGCCTGCCGCCGGTCGATGACCGCGTAGGTCATCGTGATGAAACTGCGGCTGTCCAGATTCTCTGAAATGATGCGATTGACTTCCAGCAGCAGCGCGCGCGGCGACGAGTGGCTCTGGCTGAGCGCGAGCACGAGGCCCTTGAGCTCAGCCATGTAGAGCGCGGCCGACGTACCTTTGCCGGCGACGTCCGCGATCAGGATCCCGAGGCGGTCCTCGGCCAGGTGAAAGAAGTCGTAGTAGTCTCCGCCGACTTCGCGCGCCGGGACGCACAGGGCTGTGATGCCGAGCCCGGGCACGTCATGCGGGCCTCGCGGCAGCAGCGACATCTGGATCTGACGCGCGATCCGGAGCTCTTCTTCCATCCGCTTCTTCTCGGCCGCCGTCAGCAACAGCCCCTCGATGCTGCCCGTCATCTGGTTGAACGAGGCGGCGAGCTCACCGAGCTGGTCCTTGGTGTCGATCCGGATGCGGTGAGTGAAGTCCCCCTCCCGAACCCGTTCCGTGCCCGTGAAGAGCTCGTGAATCGAGCTCGTGATCGACCGCGCCAGCGTGAGGCCCATGAGGAGCGCGACACCCTGGATGATGAGGAACAACAGTGCCACGAGCGCCAGCACGTAGAGAAAGGCCTGGCCGAGGTTCTCGCCGCGAAGCCTGATGTTTTCGGATTGCGCCTTCGAGATCTTTCTCCAGAGCTCGCTCATGTCGAAGATCATCGAGATGGTGGCGCCGTTCGGCGTGCCGGTGTTCCAGTCGTACGCATCGAGGAACGCCACGCTGTTGGCCTCGGCGCGCTGGGCGATCGCCTGCAGCGACGACGTGGAGGCGCGAGCGTCCGGCGCGACAAATCGCGGCCTCAGCGCCTTGACGCCAGTCGTTTCGCGCAACCGGTCCAGCAAGTGATCGTCCACCGGCACGTCCGCGACCACATGCCCGGCACCCGAGGGGCCTCGCGCCGGGATCACGGCCCTGATGATGAGTTGCACCTCACCCGACTCGTCGCCGGCGATGAACGTGGTGCCGCCGAAGCCCTCTGGCGGAATCCAGGCGGGGATGATCGAGGGTGGATCCTGATGCTCCCAGGCGCCGGCGGTTGCCGGCTTCAAGGCATGAGCGGTCGCCTGCGGCGCCGTGTGCCCTCTCGCAGGCACGAAGGCCATGGCCACGCCCGCATAGCGCTCCCCCACCGCCGTCTGCGCTCGTGTGAGCGCGTCAGGTGCGGTCGCGGGCTGCCGGGCGATCTCCAGTGCCGCGGCCTGGGCCGTCAGTCTCACGTCCGAGACGACGTCGTCGTAGCCGTCCTTGAACAGGTAGGCGCTCACGTTCATCGAAATGACGTTGGCGCTCAGGAGGAAGAAGCCAATGATCAGCAGCGCCGGCACGACACCGATGAAAATGTAGGAGAGGATCAGCTTCCGGCGCACGCGCCAGAGCAGTCGCCGCTTGGTCAGGACGAACAGTCGCCAGACGAAGCACCCGACCGACACGGCCAGCCCGACGGACGCTCCGGAGCTCAGAAGCTCGACGAGGACGGGAGGCTCGACCGCCCGCCGAAGCAGGCCGATGGCCAGCTTGATCGCCGCCGACAGGATGAAGAGGCGGCCCGGCCAGGACCTGAGCAGAAGCTCCGCAGCCCCTGGAGACGGCTCCATGCCCGGCGGAGGGGCCGGCAGCAACGGTCCCTGCCGCCGCCCCGCTGACATCCGCTGGGGGATTCGAAGCCTCATGCGCGTTGAGAATCGAATGATAACAAACTAACCTAGTTACTTATGAAGCTTCCCGACAGCGCGCGATTTTCGACCGTCTGCATCCACGCCGGCCAGGAACCGGACCCTTCCACCGGCGCCATCATTACGCCGATCTTCCAGACGTCCACCTACGTCCAGGACGAGCTCGGGAAGCACAAGGGGTACGAGTACGCGAGGACGCAGAACCCGACGCGTGCGGCGCTCGAACACAATCTGGCGGCGATCGAAGGGGGCAAGGCCGCCTATGCCTTCGCGTCGGGCATGGCGGCGATCAACGCCATCACCAGCATGCTGAAGGCCGGGGATCACGTCGTGGTCACCGACAACACATACGGCGGAACCTTCCGTTTGTTCGACAAGGTGCTCACGAAATTCGACCTCACGTTCAGCTACGTCGATACATCGATACCCGAAGAGATCGAGAAGGCCATCCGCCCGGAGACCAGGATGCTCTTCGTCGAGACGCCGACCAACCCGGTGTTGCGGCTGACCGACATCGCCCGGGCAGCTGAGATCGCGCACGCGAAGAACGTTCTGCTGGTCGTCGACAACACCTTCGCGAGCCCGAGCGTGCAGCGGCCGATCGAGTTCGGAGCCGACATGGTGGTGCACAGCACCACGAAGTACCTCAATGGGCACAGCGACAGTATCGGCGGCATCGTCATCGCGACCCGTGACGAGGATGTCGAATGGCTGAAGTTCATCCAGAACGCCGCCGGCGCGATCCTCAGCCCGTTCGATTCCTGGCTGGTGTTGCGCGGCACCAAGACGCTTGCGGTCCGTATGGCACAGCACAACCTGAACGGCCAGCTGCTTGCCGAATTCCTGGAGGCGCACCCGAGGGTGAAGCAGGTCATCTATCCAGGGCTCCCCTCACATCCACAATACGAGCTTGCCAAGCGGCAGATGCGAGGATTCGGCGGGATGCTGTCGTTTGACGTCGGGTCGTTCGAGGAAGCCCGGCGGATCTGCAACTCGGTCAGGCTGATGGCGCTCGCCGAGAGTCTCGGCGGCGTCGAGAGCCTGATGTCGCACCCGGCATCGATGACCCACGCGTCAGTGCCGGCGGAGCGGCGCGCTGCGATCGGGTTGACCGACAGTCTCGTGCGCATCTCGGCGGGCATCGAGGATCCGCAGGACCTCATCGACGACTTGCGGCAGGCGCTCGGTTAAGCGCCCGACCTTCAGGTCGGGCCTACAGGTCGGACCTTCAGGTCGGGCGTTCCGGCGACCCCCGTGTAGGCCCGACCTTCAGGTCGGGCGTTCCGGCGCCGTGCTCTCCGAGATCCACCGAAGGTACGCCTCGCTGCCGTCGACGATCGGCAGCACCACGAACTCCGGCACGTCGTACGGATGCAGGTCGCGCACCCGATCCCACAGGACGGCGATACGCTCGCGGGACGTCTTGATCGACACTTGCCGTTCGGCCTCCTCCTCGATGGTCCCCTCCCAGCGGTACGTCGAGGTCATCGGTGCCGACACGTGCACGCATGCGGCCAGCCGCTCTGCCAGCAGCGCTCGAGCGAAAGCCGACGTATCGACGTCGACCGGCAGCGTAGTCAGTACGATCACGGCCCCTTCAGCCATCACATCCCACCCCTGTCTCTACTTTCGGCACGGTGTTCTGCCGAAAGTAGTGTACAAAGGACGGTCCCCTGAACCCATGACAGCCACGTTCGATCCCAGGCAGGCGCCGCGTCGCGAAGCCGGCCCCGAGCCGTTGCGGCGGAAGCGCGTGCTGCCGGTGGCTGTGCCCTCGTCCGGGCGGAGCAAGATTGTCAACCGGCTGCTGGTGTTCGTCACCGTCGTGCTCGTGGTGGATGCCCTCGTCGGGGACAAGGGACTGCTGGAGCGACTGCGTGCGCGACGACAGTATCTGAGCGCGCATGCGTCGTTGGCGGTCCTCAAGAATGAGAACGCGGATCTGAGGGATTACGCCCGGAGGCTGAGAGAAGATCCGTCTGCGATTGAAATGATCGCCAGGGAGGAACTGGGCCACATCCGCCCAGGAGAACTGCTCTTCATCATTCGCGACGCCAAACCACAGGCGCACTGAGGGGCTCGGTTCGTTCCGTTTCCGTACGCTTACCCAGACACAAGTCGTCCACCACGTCCAGGAGCATGTCGATGTCGATCGGCTTGGACATGTACGCGGCCACGCGTGAGAGTGGCGGAATTTCGGCGCCCGCAGCTGAGATCACGACGACAGGCAGGTCCTTGAATTTCGGGTCGGCGTTGAGCGCTGCATTGAATTCCCAGCCATTCATCACCGGCATCATAAGGTCGAGCAGGATGACGCAGGGCACGGCCCCACCGCGCAGAAGTTCGAGCGCGTCACGGCCGTTTGCGGTTGCCATGACCTCGTGCCCTTCCATCTCCAACGTCACGGCCATCATGTCGCGAACGTCGTCGTTGTCTTCGATTACCAGAACCGTTGGATACCCCCTCGCGCCGTCGCGCCCACTTGTGCGCGTAGCTCCCTCACTGTCCCTGCACTTCGGGTGCCACGTTTTCGGCAAGCCGTGAATCGCGGGATTTTGAAGCGTTCCATGCTACGATTGGGTTTCCCTGACGCGGGGTGGAGCAGTCCGGTAGCTCGTTGGGCTCATAACCCAAAGGTCGCAGGTTCAAATCCTGCCCCCGCAACCAATTAGAATCAATGGGTTACGAGGATTCCTTGTGACCCATTTTTGCTGTCCATCTACGGTCTGTCTAACGGCCAACATGTCCAGCAGGTCCGCAGTCAGGTGGCAACTACTTGCCACCTCCGGCTCTTCCGTCCCATTCCGGGATGTTGACGGACGTGAGGTTAGAGTGCGGTGGCACTCGCGTCGGCCTCCGCGGGTCTCCGCAAAGCGCTGAACCAGCATCCTCAACATCTGCCGCCCGGCGTTATCCGTCGCGCTCAACCACCTGCTCGAGAATCAAGTCACCGCCGTCCTGCACCTGCACGAGGGCGGCAGTTAATACCCGTCAGGCATGATTGCGCGTGCAGTCCTAGCGCGCATAGAATACCCACGAAATCGTCACGATCTGGTCGCCCCCTAGGGCGGATACTACCGACGGCGGCTAAACGCCAGTGAGGAGATTCCCGTATGCGGTGCACCTTGGCTCTTTCGCTCCTAGCTGTGGGCGGGACCTCATTGAGATCGTCGCCTCTATATCGCAGCAGAGCTATCCGATTTTCGAGACACAGGATAGGTGTCGTGCTGCTGCTCCTCCTGTCGCCCGCATGGACGGGCTGCCGCGGAGAATCGCCGCGGCCCCCCACGGGGCCGCCACCCCCTCCGCCCACGATCACGGGACTCTCGATCAGTGGCAACCTCACGCTCACGTCGATCGGCGAAACGTCGCAGTTGACCTTGACGGCGAGTTTCAGCGATAACACGACGAAGGACGTGACGGCTGGCGCGAAATGGTACACCGACAACACGACGGTCGTGACCGTCAGCGCAGGCGGCCTGTTGAGGGTCGTGGGTTTCGGCATCGCGACGGTGGGGATTGCTTCGGTCCCCCCAAATCCCGGGGCCACACAGAGAGTCACGGCCACGCCGTCAGGAACTTTTGTGATCGGCGGAGTAGTCAGGGAACCAGGTGCCGGCTGGCTGGCCAGCACCCTCGTCGTCGACACTCTGTCGGGCCTCTCCGCCACAACCAACTCAGGCGGCCAATTCACTTTGGCGGCACTGCCACGCCTTCCATATCTCAAGGTCGCAAAAGACGGATACGAGCCGATCGAAGTGAGAGTGACAGAATCGGGCGTCGATCTGCCCATTCAGCGGGTTATCCGTCTGATCGCGGGGGAAACGGTCACGCCGACAAAGTTGGCGCCGAACGGCCTCTCCTACACCGTGGGGAGCACCCGCTGCTCCCCGTGCCTTCTCATTCGCGTGGTTGTTCCTCGACTAGGGACGCTTCACGTGCGCGTGACCTCTGTATTAAAACTCAGGCTGTTCGCGGAAGGCCAGGTGGTGACGGGGGGAACCGACACAGAACTGATCGCCGACGTGCCCATCAACGCGCCGCGTGAGGTGGTCATGTATCTGGGAGTGGCACCAGCGTCGACCGGGAATGGTAAGACGGCCTTCACGTTCGAGACCTCAATGCGCTAGAGCATTGTGCCCTTCCAGTCCGGGCGGGACGCGGCTGTCGTAGGGCGGCGCATGGGTCACTACGCCATGCGCGCCTGGGGGACCCCGGCCGGGCGTATCAGGGTCCGATGATCACGACGGGGGCCCGCCGTCCGTCAGCCCAGTCGGTCAACTCGGCGCGCACACGCGCGAGCGTCTCGGCACGCCACGCGAGATCGGCGTCTTTTTGCCGCTGGAGCACCTCGTCGAACGTGAGGCGACGCCAGACCAGGCCAGGCGCGAGCCCACCGGGGGGAGGACCGGCGCCGAGGTCGCCGCGGTCGTTCGGATTGGCCCCGGCGCTAATCATCGAGAGCGCGGCCGCGTCCCATCGCTGCGCGAGCATCTCGTCGATTTTCGCGGCCACCTTCGCGAGCCCAGCGTCGATCGTCATCATCGCGCGTCGCCGCGTTTGACGGCGAGTTGCCAGCCGACGAAATCCTGACTGGGTTCGCCGGACGTCGCCGCCCGGCAGATCCAGAGCCCGCCGTGATGCGTGGCCGCGTCGCCGGGCTGATACGCGCCCGCCTTCCAGACGCCGGTAAATTTCACGTGCGGTTTGCCTTCGAGTTCCTTGATGCGCCTCTCCAGCTTCAGGCGATCTTTCAGCATGTCTTCGAGGAGAGTGTCTAGATCCGCCCAGCACACCGACCGGCGTCCGTGCTGTGCGATCGACTGTTTCCATTCGAGTCGAAGCTCACCGATCGTCCGGTTGTCAATGTCGCTGCTCATGGCTTGGCCCCTGTCCGTGCTGCGTGCTCGGAACGGAGTTGATCGGCCGCGTTTTTCGCGATCGCTGCCACGCCGGGACGAAGCGCCGCGCGTTCTTTATGGGGCACGCCGTTCCATTCCCAACTCTGCTCGCTTGCCGCGACGATCGCCGCTTCGAGCGCCCCGATGGGATCGAGTGGCGCGGCTTGTGTGCTGCTCTTCATCTTCATCGCCGGCCTTAGTAGGTGACCGACATGTACGTCACGCCGCCGACCCGCGCGACTTGGTAGGCGATCCAGCGCGAGATGCGCACCGCCCACAAGTCGTTCTGCCAAAGCGCTGTGTGGATGGGCGCGGCCCCAGCCGTCTGCGTGACCGCCCCAGGCGCGGTGTCCATGATGAGGCTGGCCTGATCTGTCGTCGCAATGTCGATCGCGCCGTAGTCGGAGTAGAGAACGATGCTCGCATCCAGCAACGTGATTTGCTGCGGAGCGTTCGCCGAGAGAACCAGCGGAATCCCGAACAACGTGCGCGGGACGTCGGTGCCGCCGAGCTTCGCCGCGATGTGAAACGCCGTCATCGGGCGCATGATCCACACGAGCGACGAGCCGCCCGTCGTGATGTTCGCGAGCATCGCGGCCAGGTCGGCGGCGATCGCCGGGCCCGTCGTGCCGGTGGACACGACGACGGCCGCGCCATTCGTGACCGCCGCCGGACGCAGACCAGGCGACGACGTGACGGTGGGCGTGAGAAATTGACCGTCGATAAAGGCCGCCATGCCCGCCGTCGCCGTCTCGCGGATGGTCGCTTCGGCGGCCGGGTTGCCAACCATCAGGAGTTCCTTACTCAGCGCGCAAATCGTTTGTGCTTTGAAGACCTCCTGCGAGAGCGACACATACGCCGATTTCGCCACGGGGGTGGCGGCGCCTTCCCCGACCCACGCGCCGCTCGAACCGGTGCCTGTTTCCGCGCTGATTTTCGCGCGAAACGGCACGCGCCGCATTTTCGGGATCAACTGCCCGACGATGGACACGCCGCGCTCGAGGGCGATCGCTTCTGACGAGATACCGTAGGCGGCGAGCGGTCCTGCAAACGTGGCATCGGTCGTCGTGCCGGGACTGACCGCCGCCTTGCCCTCTAATTTGAGCGTGGCCTCGACCTGCGGGACGTCGAGCCAGCCCTCGCTGATAACCTGCGAGGCCATCGAATCGCCGTGGCCCAGCGCCTTAGCCATGATGTAGCGGCTCAGGGGTGTGCCCGTTGGCAGGGCGCTAATAACTCGGTGCGGTGTGCTCATAATTCAGAATCTCCTGAACACCATTGGACGCCGTTCCGCCGCGTCCGTGGGGCAAGCCATACGCAAGGCTTACCCGCCGCGAACCACGCGCCACAGCTGGGCATTCAGTTCGCGGTGTGCGCGCTGGACGACGTAGCCGTCAATGACCTGATCCGCGCCGCGGCTGAAGAGCTGCGCGATGCTCTTGGTCGTCATGCCGGTGAGCACGAGCGCCAGCGCTGGGGAGTCGTCGTCGAAGAGGTCGCGGACGGCAAACGGGTGTGATCCGAGCGCGCCGGCCACTGCCGGGAGGATGCGCGCCAGACGATCACCATCCGCACGGCGCAGCGGCTTCCGTGAGCCTTCGAGCAGCGCCCGAAGCGCGCGCAACTCGGCGAGCACGTCCTCGAGCACGTCATGGTCCGGGCGCGCGCGCTGCACGTCGCCAGACGCGCACGCCTCGTTAATAGCCATGCGCGGCATAAAACCGTTGCGACCACGTGGTGCGCGCCGTCCGTGACGCCGCCGAATCTGCCGCACGGTCGAACACAATCGCCCCCCACGGCACGAATCCCCCCGCCGCGGCCTCAGTGGCCACGGGTTCGCGATGCGCGTCCCACAGCGCCTCCAGGGCGCCCGCAGGCAGCATGGCCGCGTCGGGCCAGCCGTGCAGCCGGTGGGGCATGGTGCTGGGCACCCCCGCGTCGCCAGCCATGAGCTCATGGAGCAGCGCATCCGACAGCTCGTGTTCGATCCGGGGCTTCGACGTGGGCATCAGCGACGCCCCGCAGCCGCCGCTTGCAGCGCCCGTTCCTTGTTCCACGCATCGCCCGCAGGCCGGCCCGGCCGACGCGCCACACCCGCGCTCGGGAATTTCAGCGTCCGCCAGAACCGCAGGCCGGTCAGCGCCGCGTCCTGAGACGCCTTCAGCCCGTGCGCATCGTCCGCCGCCTCGAGCAGCAGCCGATCCGCCACATCGAACCAGCGCAACGCCCGCTCGAACGCCACGTCCTCGTGCGGAGCAAAATCGTCTCGCTCGTGGAGCGCTACCCATACCCCCGCTGCCCAGGGCGACAAGCCCGTCGGTGTCTTAGCCTTCATTAAGTGCCCCCATATGCTGCGAGTTAGTTAAAGCTGCGCGTGGCCGGGACTCGGTTTCCTAGGACGGTAAGTCGGCATCTCGAACACACCGCCCCTCCCTTCGCCTGAGAAAAGTCCCTAACCCGTAGCGAACAAAATCTAGTCGGGTCACGAGTTCCCTGGGTGTGTGCCTCAACAGTACGAGGCCCCCCGACGGCTGAGTTAACTCGGCCGTAGTGCCCCGCCGTGACGGCTCGGTGACGGGTTGAGGGCTGTTTCTATGTTTCCTCGCGTATAGCTCACTAAGAGAAAAACCTGAAATCACTAAAAAAGCCGTCACTGATTGGAGATAAGCCATCACAGAGCCCTCCGAGCGACGCCTGTATAGACCTTGCCGCTGCGGCGGTGCTCCCGTTCGAAGCGCTCGGCGAACTTGGTGCCGAACTTCGTGGAGGACATCCGCTCGCGTTCCGTCAGGCCGTGCGATTCAGCCCAGTGCCGGTAGTGCTCGAAGATGTCCGAGGCGCCCACTTCGGCTAGTGGTGCCACCTCGCACGCTTCGGCCAGGAACCCGGCCAGCGGATCCGAGTCCTGCTCATACTCCCGCGTCGCGTCGCGCACGATGTCGGGCGGCTGGAGCCCCTCACGCTGCCAGGCGGTGCAGCCACGCACGGCCCAGGCGAGGATGCCGGCGGCTTCAGCGCGGAGTTCGTCCGCGAGTGCCGGATTGACGTCGAATCGCTGGGTAAAGGGCAGCAGCCGGAGACGTCGCCAGAATCCGAAAGAGTCGTCCCGTATGACGGGCTTGTGATTCACACTCAGCCAGAATTTCGCGACGGGCTCGAACTCGAAGAATTCGCCATGAAGGAACCGCGCGGTGACAGGATCGCAGCCCGTGAGTGCCTTCACGCGCGCTTCGTTTAGCCGCGCGCCGTCGTTGGTCTCGGACGCAACGACGAACCGCCGGCTCACCAGTGCGGCGAGGTCATTCGGGATCCCGCCACTGGCGCGCATTTCGAGCGTGGCGAATGGCATATTCCAGCTGTGATCGCCCAGGATGAACTTGAGCGTGTTGGTAAAAGTGCCCTTCCCGTTACTGCCGACGCCATACAGCAGGAACAGCACCTGCTCCGCTGTCGCCCCGGTGAGGGAGTATCCCGCCGCCCGATGCACAAAGCTCACGAGGTCAGGATCCATGAACACCTCGACGACGAAGCGCTCCCAGCGGTCACACCGCGCCGTCGCGTCGAACGGCACGGCCCCGGACATGGTGATCTGGTCCTCGCGGCGTCCGTCACGCAGGGTGCCCGTCCGCAAGTCGATCACGCCGTTCGGCACCCCCAGCAGCCACGGGTCCGCGTCCCAGTCTTCGCCCTTGTCGGCGATCGGTTTCAGCACGCGGGCCAGCGCGAGCATGTTGGTGAGTCCGTCCCGGCGTTCCAATCGCATCGCGAACGTGACGACCTTTTCGCGCCGGTCTCGATCGCTGACGTCGAGCGCTTCATGCTGCCATTGCCGCGCGAACTCGATCGCAATGCGGTGAATCGCGGCATCGCTGTCCGGCGTCCACCGATGCCCCGCCCACAGCAGCCAGCGCTGACGACGGTGATCGAAGCGGACATCATCGCCGTGGAGTCGAGCGAAACGCTCCGCGGCCCCCACTTCGGTGAGCGGATCCGACGTCGCGTCCGTGCCGAAGATGGCTTCGGCGGCCTGGAGTCGCAGCGCCATCCCGCTCATGCCGCCGCCTGTCGCCGCTCGGCCGGCTGGCTATCGAATCTCGCCGATGAGCGCCGAGCGCGGGCAACCGCGCGCAGACGGTCACGCTCCTGGGTGACACGGTGCAGCGCATGGATACCGGCGGTTGCGATCTGCCGGTAGATACAGAGGTCGGCCTCGAGGTCCAGGACGCGATCCTGCAGCTCGAGGATTTCGAGGTTCGCGTGCTCCGACGCTAAATGACAGATGCGATGGTCGCTCATCGCTCTGCCTCGCTAGACCCTGGACGGCATTTCGAGGCGTGCCCAGAAATACCCGGCCACGCGCTCAAGATGCCGAGAATGGATTCCTTTTCAGCCCGTTCCGCAACGTTTGCCCGCTCCCATGCCTCGTGATCAAGCTCGCCGAGAATGGCATCTTCAACACGATCACGAAGGACGACAGGGTTCAGAGCATCGAGCTCCCAACACCGTGGTCCATACCGCTTCACGTACCAGGCGTGGCGAGGATCCTTCTGCTTGTCGCCCGCTGGGAACCAGGACAACTCTGGATCCTCCGTATCGTTCTCGGCGATGGCGAGACGACGGACGTCTACCTCGCCGCCGTAGCGCGCGATCCTCTCCGGAATGTCCACTTCGCTCATCCCCATCCCGGACGGGTCACGATCCCCGACGTAGAGGATGATGAGCGGCCGGCCGCGGCGGTCCTGGACGCTCGCCTGCGCAGCGTTATGGAGCGCCGTTGAGGACCCATACCCGTGCATCACCATGAAGGTGACGCCATAGTCGTTCAACACCGGGCCAAGGGTTCCGCGAACGGTGCCCTTCTCCGACCAGACCTCGATCCGAACAGGTTGATCAGTCCATCGATCCCGACGATATGCGCGCTTCACCGTCTCGAAGTAATCGGCCGGGTCCTCCCACGCGGAGATGCGCTCCGGCTCGCGCGTCTCGTCCACGATCCACGACCACGGAATCGTGCCGTCCTCGCGAGCATCGCGTAGAAGCCGGCTGATCTTGTTCGTCTCGTTCTTCACCATCGAGGTGATCAACTTTCGAGTGAACAACTGGTAGCAAACAGCCCGAACACTGGCCGGCTGGATCTCCGACAGGATGTGGTACGCAGCGGCGATCAGGTTCATGCTGCGGCGAGACCTTCCGCGTCCGCGCCGCTTCGTGTCTTCTTGTAGAATGCCTGTGTTCATTCCTTCTCCGAATGACAATCCGGCGTATCCGCGTTGCCCGCGCGGGTGCGCCGTCGTCGTGTTAGCGACCCTCTTGTATTTGAGCGGCCAGCCAGACATCAACGTCCGCGCGACGGAACCGCAGATACTTCCCCATCTTCACGACGGGCGGCCCGTCCGTCTTTCCTGCGTGCGTGTATAACCACGAGCGCTTCACGTCGAGTTCGGCCGCAAGCCGGTCAATCGTCAATAACGCCTCTGAATCTCCCGCCATCTGTTTCCCCCCTGATATAGCGTGGCGTTTTTTGATATTGATTCATCCACGCAGAACGAAGTATAAGATCCCACTCTCTGGTGATCAACGCTGAACTGTGCTTTTGGGGTCGTTTAGGCCGGACTAAAACTAGTCGAGATATGAAAAGAAAACGCTACACGGATCCTGAGGCGGTTCTGAACGCGACGATCGCCGCCCTTGAAGTTGACGATGGCCCGCTTCAGGGTCGTGTGGCTGGGGAGGTCGCGTGGGGTCTGCTGCGCAGTTACCGCCAGGCTCTTCTGGATCTCTTGTCGATGGGTCCGCTCTTGTGTGTCGAGACCTGGCTTCGTGAAACGGCGCATCCAGACGGCAGCCTGACTCCAGAAGTGACACTTAACCTTCGGGCTGATCTTCTGCTGCTGCTACGGAACACTGTTCGTGGCGGCCCGTCCGTCTCGATGAGCACCAGTCCGTCGCGGCTGTCATTTGCCGCGCGCCTCACCGACACCGGCCGCGTCACGATTGCGGCCGAGGGCACCGCGCGGGACTTGATCATCGTGCAGTTCGTGATGCTGCTGCAGCAGGTCGGGCTTGCGAACGTGAGGATGTGTCTGGCGCCCGACTGCGGACGTGTCTTCGTGAAGACGTATCGCCGTGAGTTCTGTTCCGTGCAATGTCAGAAGCGAGTGAACGCGAGAACGCAGAGACAGAAGGCGCGCGAGCGCCGAGAGCAACAAGTGCGGACACGCCGCCTACGGAAAGGACAGTGAGATGAAGGGCTCTATTGTGAAACGCGTCGGCGCCAGGGGCGCCCGGTATGCCGCGGTGTGGTGGTCAGCAGGCGAACAGTATTGGAAGGGTGGATTCGTCCGACGAAAGGACGCCGAGAACTACCTCAATAGCCAGGTGCGACGCGTGCACGACGGCACCTTTCAGCCCGTGACGCCGATCAAGATGCGCGCGGCGTTCGAGGCGTGGGACGACGCCTGCATTAACGGAGCGCTGAAGCAAGGCACGTTGAAGCCCTCCACCGCGCGGAGCTACCGATCGATGGTGCGGATGCACCTGCTGCCGGCCTTCGGCGACACGCGCAGCGACCAACTGACGCCGCAGGTCGTGGCGAAGTGGAGCCGCGCACGGGCCGATGACATTGACGAGGGCGCGCTCGCCCCGAAGACGTACAACAACCTCGTCAACCTGTTGTCCGTCATCCTGTCGT
Organism: Vicinamibacterales bacterium; assembly: GCA_035575695.1. Taxonomy (GTDB): domain Bacteria; phylum Acidobacteriota; class Vicinamibacteria; order Vicinamibacterales; family 2-12-FULL-66-21; genus JACDCA01. Next base: position 2,723 of record DATLXP010000021.1, on the reverse strand, counting down.
GGGCACGTCAACCCGCCCAGCGGTATCTCGCGCACAATCCCCTTGAACACATCAAGCGACTGCCGCGCCGCCAGGTGGAGCGTCCATTTCTCGAGCCGGACCAGATTGCGCGGCTCCTACAAGCCTGCGTCACACCGGAGGACACGCTGGTCGTGATGCTCGGGGTCTACGCGGGCCTCCGCCGCGGCGAACTGTGTGCCCTACGCTTCGATGATGTCGATTGGGGTGATGGTACGTGCGGCCGGCTGTGGATCAGGCGCGCCATGTCAGGCGGCAAGGTGACCGCTCCAAAGACGAAACACTCGGTGCGGATGGTGGATATTCCCGCGTGTGTGCTGACCAACCTGAAGCGACACCAGGAGACGACGAAGGCGAAGGCCAGCGACTACCTGTTTCAGACGTCCGAGGGCACGCCGCTCGATCCCGACAACATGGGCAAGCGGCTCTTCGTGCCGCTGGTGCATCGCGCCAACCTGCCGTTCTGCGGCATGCACGCCCTACGACACACGTTCGCGTCCCTGCTGATCTCCCACGGCGAGAGCATCAAATACGTCAGCCGGCAATTGGGGCACGCCTCGATCCAGATCACCGCCGATACCTACGGGCATTTGTTCAAGGAGACGAGCATCGCGGCCATGGGCCGACTCGATCGTCGCGCGGCCGATGTGGATGCCGCCCGGCTCGCGTTACCGGACGTCGCGCCCGTCAACACGCTGGTGATGTGAGGCGGAACCATCTACGGTCTATCTAACAGAACAAGCTAGAACACCGTAGAACAGCGAAAGCGAACAGAGAACGAAGGACGAGTTAACTGCTTGAAGGAATAGAAGATCAGAGAACAAGACGGAACACCGTCAACTACCAGCTTTCGCCTCGAACAGGCTCATAACCCAAAGGTCGCAGGTTCAAATCCTGCCCCCGCAACCACAATTTGAACGCCGCCAGTCCTCCGGCGGCGTTTCGTCTTTCCAGGCTCCGTTTCTCCCACAGACCTGAGTGTCGTCAACCAAGACAGAGCCTCGACGAGCCCTGGAGGTCGGCGGCAGGCCCGGCACCGGGCGCTCGGAAGTGCTGTACACTATCGGCCGAAGCCATGGCTCAGAAGCAAGCTGCCGCTCGAACGAAGACCCCGTCGGTGTTTAACGTCGAGACGTATCTCGAAGCGGGCGGCACGCCGACCGTCTCCAGTTACAAGCGCGGGGCCGACATCTTTACCCAGGGGGAGGCCTGCCACGACATTCGATACATCCAGAAGGGCGGGGTCAAACTCTCGGTGCTCTCGAGTGTCGGGAAGGAAGCGGTCGTCGCCATGCTGGGCCCGGGCGATTTCTTAGGCGAGGGATGCCTGGCGGGTCAAACGGTGCGCATCGCCACAGCCACGGCGACGATGCCGACCCGGGTGCTGGTGATCGACAAGGGCGCGATGGTCGCTTTGCTCCACACGCAACCCGACTTCTCGGACCGCTTCCTCACCCATATGCTCGCGCGCAACATCCGGATCGAGGCGGATCTCGTCGATCAGCTCTTCAACTCAAGCGAGAAGCGGCTTGCGCGGACCCTGCTGCTGCTCGCACGCTACGGCCAGGCCGACGACCACCGCACGCTGCCGAAGATCTCCCAGGAGACGCTGGCGGAGATGATCGGCGCCACCCGCCCGAGGGTGAACTTCTTCATGAACAAGTTCAGGAAGCTCGGGTTCATCGAATACAACGGCGGCCTGAAGGTGAACAGCTCTCTCCTCAGCGTCGTCCTGCACGACTGATCACGCCAGCCGCCACACCCGAAGAAATCCGCCGCCGCCGATTACCTCGCGAAACCGCGCTGCCTCAGCCGGGCGTACCCAAGCGCCGCGAGCCCGGAGGCGAGCAGGACAAAGAACACCTGCGGTAGCGTCGGTACGGGCACCGGGAGAACGATGGTCGACGCCAGTGACAGCTCCGCGAAGCAACCGTTGGCAGCCGTGCCCCGGATGGTGGCGGTCGACGTTCCAGCGGCCGTCGGCGTGCCCGCCAGCACACCGGCCGGCGTGAGCGTCAGACCCGCGGGCAGCGTCCCGGCCGTGACACCGAATGTGAATGGCCCCGGCCCGCCGCTGCCTGTGAGCGTCTGGCTGAAGGCGACGCCTACGGTGCCGTTCGGCAGGCTCGCGGGGAGAATGGTGATCACGGGGCACACCGGTGGAGGAACAGGGGCGGCGGCGATGACGACCGTGAAGACGAGCGATGCGAAACATCCGTTCGCGTCCGTTCCGCGCACCGTGAAGGTGAAGGTGCCCGCGGCCGTCGGCGTCCCGGCCAGCACACCCGCTGCGGTGAGCGTCAGTCCTGCGGGCAACGTGCCACTCGTGACGGCAAAGCTATTGGGGGCGACACCGCCGGTTGCGACGATCGTCTGGCTGAAGGCGACCGCCACCATGCCGCCGGGAAGGACGGCTGGTGTCAGCGTGATCGTGGGACACACTGCCACGGCAGCGCTGCAGCCGCCTACCCTGTTACCGCCGCTGAGCGTCACCGCACCAGCGGCCGTCGTCAAGGCGCGGCCGTTGAGAGCGGCGCCCACCCCCAGCGTCACTGCATCTCGCGCGACGACGTTGCCGGCGAACGTGGTGCCGTTGAGCGTCGCGGCGCTGGTGACCTGGAAGAACACGTTGCACGGGTTGGCGCCGTTGAGGAGGACGACGTTCGACAGGACGTTGGCGGTCAGCGCGCTTCCCACTTTGAAGA